>JBPBQS010000242.1:0-15433 GCA_050920955.1 Janthinobacterium lividum
GGCGGGGAGCGAGGCTCGGATCGCGGCGGTGCTGGCGCAGGGGCGGGTCGCGGTGTGGATGCCGGCGGCGATGCTGGCGCGGGCGCGCGGCGTCGAGAAGGGGTGGGGGGTGACGTCGGACAGCCTCGCGCTGTGGCTGGCGGCGCGGCTGGGGGCGCGGGGGGTGGTGCTGGTGAAGCGCGACGCGGGGGCGCCGGGGCTGGACGCGGCGTTCGGGGGGTTCCTCGCGGGGTTTGGGGGCGAGGTCAGGGTCGCGGGGCCGGAGGACGTGCCGGGGCGGCTGGTCGTGGGGGCGCTGCCGGGGCGGGTGCTGCGGCTCGGTGGCGTTGCGGGCGGCGTGGCGGCGGGCGTGGCGGGGGCGGCGTGAGCGAGCGGGTCGCGTTCCTGACGGGGCACCTGGCGGAGCGGCGGCTGCGGCAGGTGCTGGAGGGTCTGGGGGACCTCGGGTTCGAGTGGTCGGTGGTCAACATCGGGGTCAAGGTCGCGGCGCTGATGACGGAGGCGATCATCGTGCGCAGGATGCCGAGGCCGTTGGAGGTGGACAGGGTCGTGCTGCCGGGGCGGGCGGGAGTCGATCCGGCGCGGATCGCGGAGGCGCTGGGGGTGCGGGTGGAGCGGGGGCCAGACGAGCTGGCGGACCTGCCGCGGTTCCTCGGGCGGGGCGCGAAGGCAGCGGATTTGTCGCGCTACGACATCCGGATCTTCGGAGAGATCGTGGAGGCGATCACGCTGTCGCCCGAGGCGCTGCTGGTGCGGGCGCAGGCGATGCATGCTGACGGGGCGGACGTCATCGACGTGGGGTGCAAGCCGGGGACGCCGTTCCCGGGGCTGGAGGAGGCGATCCGCACGCTCAAGGCGGCAGGGCTGCGGGTCAGCGTGGATTCGGGGAACGTGGAGGAGCTGCGGCGCGGGGCGCTGGCGGGGGCGGACTTCCTGCTCAGCCTGAACGAGCACCAGCTCGACGTGGTGGAGGGGACGGCGGCGGTGCCGGTGCTGATCCCCTCGGTGCACGGCGACCTCGACAGCCTGGTGCGGGCGCACGACTTGGCGATGGCGCGCGGGATCGACTGCATCCTCGACCCGATCCTCGATCCGATCCATTTCGGGTTCGCGACGTCGCTGGTGCGGTATCACGCGCTGCGTGAGAGGCTGCCGGACGCGGAGATCCTGATGGGGACGGGCAACCTCACGGAGCTGACGGACGCGGACACGTCGGGGATCACCGCGATGCTGCTGGGCGTGTGCTCGGAGCTGGCGATCCGGGCGGTGCTGATCGTGCAGGTCAGCCCGCACACGCGTCGCACGGTGGCCGAGCACGACATCGCGCGGCGCATCATGTTCGCGGCGCGGGCGAACAACGACCTGCCGAAGGGCTATGGCGGCGGGCTGCTCCAGGTGCACGACCGCTCGCCGTTCACGCAGGGGGCGGAGGACATCGCGCTGCAGGCGGAGGCGGTGCGGGACAGGAACTGGCGGATCGCGACGGCCGCGGACGGGGTGCACGCGTGGAGCGCGGGGCGGCACCTGGTCGGGGCTGACACGATGGCGTTCTACCCGGAGCTGGGCGTGGGGGGGGATGCGCCGCACGCGTTCTACCTCGGCGCGGAGCTGGCGCGGGCGGAGGCGGCGTGGAGCCTGGGCAAGCGCTACGTGCAGGACGAGCCGCTGTCGTGGGGGGTCGCGGTGCCGATCGCGCAGCGGGACCGGACGCGGCTGGTGGAGGAGGGGCACACGCTGCGCGAGGGGAGGCCGGTGCATGTCGAGCCGCCGCCGGACAAGGCGGGGGACTGAGCAGGGAAGGCCGGGCTCTGCCCGGACCCGCCAGGGGCGAGCCGCCCCTGGACCGGCCTGACTTAAGTTGTGCGTTCCAAGGGCGCAGCCTTTGGCGGAGTTTGAGGCAGCGCCTCAACCTTGCTTTCTGCTTCCCGCAGCGCGTGGCGCCGCGCCTCGATGATCGCGCCGAGGCGTGCGCCGGCCACCGGGTCGCGCCACAGCAGCACCAGCGCGCCGGCCAGGCCGCCGTGCAGGAGCAGCGCGCCGAGACGCACGTGCGCCATGTCCCAGATCAGGCCCGGCCCCGCCCAGGCCGCCGCCAGGGCCAGCGCGTAGCCGGCGAGCCAGGCCGGCGTGGCTGTGGTGCCGAGGCGCCACGCGATCCCTGCGGTGGCGGCGGCGGCGGCGGCCATCTTGAGCACGGCCATCGCGCGCAGCAGCCAGGCGAGGTCCGGGTCGAGCGCCACCGTGCGGGCCACCGTCGGCGCGCCGGTCGCCATGAAGCCCGCCGCGGCGGCCGCGAGCGCGACCAGCAGCACGGCGGCCCTCGCGGCAGAGGAGGACCACTCGGGCGCGCGTGCCGCGACGCTGCGCGGCGGGAAGGGCGTCGCACGGTTCGTCGCGGCCTGGATCATCGCAGCTGCCCCCGCGTCGCGTTCGCGAAATCCTGGGCGGGATGGCGGGGGGATGCAAAGTGGAATCGCGCGGCGGCGGGGTGTGCGGCGTGTCCGGCGCGGGCGGGAACAATGTCCTGGACCTCGGGGCGGAGAGCCGCCTCTATGGCGGCCGAGGTCGGCGGCGGGCTTGCCCGGATCGCGCGCGACAGACACAGCCCAGGCCGCCCGGACGCCATGCCCCTGATCCGCGAGACCATCGTCGCCACCGTCGCCGCCGACGGCACCCCGCACCTGGCGCCGCTCGGGCTGATCCGGGAGGGGACGATGTGGACGATCGCGCCGTTCCAGCCGTCGGCGACGCTCGCGAACCTGCGGGCCGTGCCGCAGGCGACGGCGAGCCACCCGGCCGACGTGCGCGTGTTCGCGGGGCTGCTGACGGGGCGCCGGGAGTGGGAGGTCGTGGCGTCGGAGGCGGTGCGGCCGCCGCGGCTGGCGGGGGCGCTGTCGCACTGGGAGCTGGAGGTGTCGGCGCTGCACGAGGACGAGGTGCGGCCGCGGTTCCACTGCCGCGTCGTGCACGAGGCGGCGCACGGGGCGTTCCCCGGGTACAACCGGGCGGCGGCGGCGGTGATCGAGGGGGCGATCCTGGTGAGCCGGCTCAGGATGCTGGCGCGGGAGAAGGTGGACGCGGAGATGGCGTACCTGCGGATCGCGGTGGAGAAGACGGGGGGCGCGGGGGAGCGCGAGGCGTGGGGGTGGCTGGAGGAGGCGGTGGCGGCGCAGCGGGCGGGGTGAGGACGCTGCACGCGGGGGCGTGCGTGTGGTAGTGCGGCAGGGCGGATCGAGCCGCGCGTTCCCGGAGGTTGTCATGCGTCTTCTCCCGATTCTCGTTCCCTTGGCGGCGCTGCTGGCGGGGTGCGCGAGCGACACCGGCGTGCTGTCCACGGGGCCGAACGCGTACAGCGTCTCCGTGGAGGGGGCGGGCCTCGGCGGCGCGCGGGCGGCCGCGCGGCGGCGGGCGTTCACGGAGGCCGCGGACTTCTGCCGGGCGAAGTCGCTGCAGTCGCAGGTGCTGGAGGCCAATCCGTTCGGCGGGACGTTCGGGTCCGACACCGGGCTCGACCTGGCGTTCACCTGCGTGCCGCTGAACGCGCCGGGGCCGCAGCCGTCCGTGTTCCCGTCGATGCCGGCGATCGGGAGCGGCGGCGGCTCCCTGCCGTACTGACGCGAAGGCCGGGCGTGGCGGGCGGCGGCTTCGGGCGGCGCGGGCTGCTGCGGGCGGCGGCGTTCGGGGTTGCGGCGGGGGCGGGGCGTGGGGCGTTCGCGCAGGCGGGGGTGTCCGGCGGGGTTGGACCGCGACCCGGGGCGGTGCTCAGGATCGCGCAGGTCGGGCCGGCGGGGCGCGTGGACGCGGTGACGGCGGCGGACACGGGGGCGCTCGTGCTGCTGCAGCAGGCGGCGGAGTTCCTGGTGCTCGACGGGGCGGACGGCGTGCTCAGGCCGATGCTCGCGGAGGCATGGGCGCCGAACGCGGACGGGTCGGTGTGGGAGTTCGTGCTGCGCGAGGGAGTGCGGTTCCATTCGGGGCGCGTGCTGCGGGCGGCGGACGTGGCGGCGACGATGAACCGGCTGGCGGACCCGGCGGCGGGGTCGAACGCGCTGTCGGTGTTCCGCGGCGTGCTGTCGCCGGGGGGCGCCGTGGCGGTGGACGAGCGCACGGTGCGCTTCACGCTGGACGCGCCGAACGGGGGGTTTCCGAACTGCGTGTCGTCGGACAACTACAACGCGGTGATCCTGCCCGAGGGCGAGGCGCGGGCGTTCGCGCCGGTGGAGGCCGATGGCGCGGGGTTCGACGGGACGGGGCCGTTCCGGCTCGCGCAGTACGTGCCGCAGTCGGGGTGCGTGTTCGTGCGCAACGAGGCGTGGTGGGGCGGCGAGGTGCTGCCGGAGCGGCTGGAGTTCACGTTCCACGCGGACCAGCAGCCGCAGGTGCTCGCCATGCAGGGCGGCGAGGCGGACCTCATGCAGCAGCTCGTGGTGCAGGGCGGGCAGGCGCTGCTCGACGACGCTCGGTTCAGCCATATCGCGATCCGCTCGACGGCGCAGCGCCTGGTGCACATGCGCTGCGACCGGGGTCCGTTCGCGGACCGGCGGGTGCGGCAGGCGATGGCGCTGGCGGTGGACCGGGCGGGGATCGTGGCGGGGCCGTTCCGAGGGCTCGCGCAGGAGGGCAACGATTCGCCGTTCGCGCCGAGTCTCGCGGTGACGGATCCAGGGGTGGGGCAGCGGGCGAGGGATGTCGGGCGGGCGCGGGCGCTGATGGCGGAGGCGGGGCTTTCCGCGGGCGTGGACGCGGTGCTGGTGACGGAGCAGCTGTTCGAGGTGGCGGACTACGCCGCGATCCTGGCGTCGGAGGCGGCGGAGGTGGGGATACGGCTGCGGCTGCGGGTCGAGGACGTGGGGGCGTACTACGGTGCGGCGACGTTCGGGCGGTCGGACTGGCTCGACAGCGACATCGGCATCACGGACTACGGGCACAGGGGCACGCCGGACGTGATGCTGCAGGCGACGCTGCGGAGCGGGGGGGCGTGGAACGCGTCGCGGTTCGCGGACCCGGCGTTCGACGCGCTGGCGGCGCGGTTCGTGGGGGCGCTGGAGCCGGAGGCGCGGCGGGGGCTGGCGGGGGCGTTGCAGCGGCTGCTGCTGGAGGAGACGCCGGCGATCACGGCGTATTTCTACGACTACCTGGTGCCGATGCGAGCGGGGCTCGCGGGGGTGGAGGCGACGGCGCAGGCGCAGCTGTTCCTGGCGAGGGCGGGGTTCGTGGCGTGAGGGAAGCAAGGCCAGGGCTCTGCCCTGGACCCGCCAGGGCGAGCCGCCCTGGACCCGCCAGGGCGAGCCGCCCTGGACCGGCGTCTCTTGTCTTTCGTGTGCCGGTCCAGGGGCGGCTCGCCCCTGGCGGGTCTGGGCAGAGCCCATGCTTGCCTCGCTGATGCGCCGGGCCGGGTCGATGCTGCTGACGCTGTGGCTGCTGAGCCTGATGGTGTTCGCGGGCGCGCAGCTCCTGCCCGGGGACGTTGGGCGGGCGACGCTGGGGCCGCTGGCGGACGCGCGGGCGGTGGCCGAGCTGAACCACAGGCTGGGCACGGACCGGCCGGTGGCGGAGCGGTATGCGGCGTGGCTAGGGGGCGTGGCGCGGGGCGACCTGGGGGAGTCGACGACGTACCGGGCACCGGTGGCGCCGTTCCTGGGGCGGGCGCTGCTCGCGTCGCTGCGGCTGGCGGGGCTGGCGTTCGCGATCGTGGTGCCGCTGTCGGTGGGGGCGGGGGTGTACGCGGCGCTGCACCGGGGCGGGTGGCGGGACCGGGGGATCACGCTGCTGGGGCTGTCGCTGACGGTGGTGCCGGAGTTCGTGTCGGGGATCGTGCTGATCCTGGTGTTCGGGCTGTGGCTGCGGTGGCTGCCGATCTCGGCGCGGCTGGCCCCAGGGGTGGGGTTCGTGGAGGGGCTGCGGCACCTGGTGCTGCCGGCGATGCCGCTGGTGCTGGTGCTGTTCGGATACGTGGCGCGCATCGCGCGGGCGGGGACGACGGAGGCGCTGGAGGCGGACTACACGCGCACGGCGGTGCTCAAGGGGCTGCCGATGCGCGTGGTGCTGGGGCGGCACGTGCTGCGCAACGCCTTGCTGCCGACGATCACGGTGCTGGCGTCGCAGGCGGGCTACCTGCTGGGCGGGCTGGTCGTGGTGGAGTCGCTGTTCCGCTACGACGGGCTCGGAAGCCTGATCCTGGTGGCGGCGCGCACGCACGACGTGGCGATGCTGGAGGCGGCGGTGCTCGCGGTGGGGTGCGTCACGCTGCTGGCGTCGCTGGCGGCGGAGGTCGCGACGGCGGCGCTCGACCCGCGGCGGGCGCGGTGAGGCGGCTGCCGGCGTCGGGGTGGTGCGGGGTCGCGGTGCTCGCGGGTTGGGTCGTGTGCGCGCTGTTCGGGCCGTGGATCGCGCCGCACGGGGTCAACGAGGTCGACCTGCGCGACGTGCTCCGGCCGCCGTCGTGGGCGCATCCGTTCGGCACGGACGGGATCGGGCGCGACGTGCTGTCGCGGGTGATCCTAGGGGCGCGCGACATCCTGGTCACGGCGCCGCTGGCGGCGGGGCTGGGGACGGTAGCGGGCACGGTGCTCGGGCTCGTGGGCGGGTATCGCGGGGGGTGGCTCGACGCGGCGCTGGCGCGGGTGACGGACACGCTGGTGGCGCTGCCGCTGCTGGTGGTGGCGCTGCTGGCGCTGAGCGCGCTGGGGGTGTCGCAGGGGGCGGTGGTCGCGGTGATCGGGCTGGTGTTCGCGCCGCTGATCGCGCGCACGGTGCGCGCGGCGGTCAGGGCGGAGTGCGCGCTGGACTACGTCGCGGCGGCGCAGCTGCGGGGCGAGCCGGCGTGGCGAATCATGGGGGTCGAGATCCTGCCCAACGTGATGGCGCCGATCGTGGTCGAGGCGACGGTGCGGCTGGGGTACGCGGTGTTCACGGTGGCGTCGCTGTCGTTCCTGGGGTTCGGGCTGCAGCCGCCGTCGCCGGACTGGGGGCTCGCGGTGGCGCAGAACTACGGGACGCTGAGCGGGGGGGTGTGGTGGACGGTGGCGTTCGACGCGGGGGCGACGGCGTCGCTGGTGGTCGCGGTGAACCTCGTCGCCGAGGGGCTGCGGCGGGGGAGGGCGGCTTGAGGAGCAAGCAAGGCCAGAGGCTCCGCCTCTGGAATCCGCCAGGGACAGGGTCCCTGGACGCCACGAATGGAGGCGGCGCCTTCGCTGAGTGTGGGTTTCCAAAGGCGAGCCTTTGGCGGAGTCCAGAGGCAGAGCCTCTGGCCTTGCTTGCTGGCCGCCCGTGACGGTGGCGCTGTCCTTCGAGGGGGTCTCGGTCAGCTACGGCGGGCGCGCGGTGCTGCGCGGCGTGTCGTTCGCGGTGGCGGCGGGCGAGGCGTACGGGCTCGTGGGGGAGTCGGGGTGCGGCAAGTCGACGGCGGCGCTGGCGGCGATGGGGGCGTTGCCGCCCGTGGCGCGGCTGGACGGCGGGCGGGTGGAGGTGCTGGGGCGCGACCTGGCGGGGCTGGGGGCGCGGGCCTTGCGGGAGATGCGGGCGGCCGAGGTGTCGATGGTGTTCCAGGACGCGGGGCGGGCGCTGAACCCGACGCTGGGCGTGGGGCGGCAGGTGGCGGAGGCGTTCGTGCTGCTGGGCGCGTCGTGGCGCGAGGCGGAGTCGCGGGCGCTGGACGCGCTGCGGGCGGTGCGGCTGCCCGACCCGGCGGCGATGATGGCGCGGCTGCCGCACACGCTGTCGGGGGGGCAGCAGCAGCGCGTGGTGATCGCGATGGCGCTGGCCAAGTCGCCGCGGCTGCTTGTGCTGGACGAGCCGACGACGGCGCTGGACGCGACGGTGGCGGCGGAGGTGCTGGCGCTGCTGGGCGAGATGCGGGGCAGGGCGCGGGCGGCGAGCCTGCTGATCTCGCACGACCTGGGGACGGTGGCGCGGGTGTGTGCGCGCACGGGCGTGCTCTACGCGGGGAGCCTGGTGGAGGAGGGGCCGACGGCGATGCTGCTGGCGGCGCCGCGCCATCCCTACACGGCGGCGCTGGTGGCGTGCCGGCCCAGGGGCACGCGGCGCGAGGGGCGGCTGGCGACGATCCCGGGGGTGCCGCCCCCGCCGGGCGAGGTGCCGGCGGGGTGCGTGTTCGCGCCGCGCTGCCCGCTGGCGGACGCGCTGTGCCGCGCGGAGGCGCCGGGACGGACGGAGCTGGGGCTGGGGCACTCGGTGTGCTGCCACCACCACGACAGGGTCGCGGCGTGGAGCGAGGCGGCGCGGCTGGAGGCGCCGCCGGGGGGGCGCGTGGCGGAGGCGGCGGTGGCCGGGGAGGAGCCGGTGCTCGAGGCGGTGGAGGCGGCGCGCACGCATGCGGGGGGCGTGCGGTCGCTGCGGGCGGTGTCGCTGGCGGTGGCGGGCGGGGAGACGCTCGGGATCGTGGGGGAGTCGGGGAGCGGCAAGACCACGCTGGCGCGGCTGCTGGTCGGGCTGGACGCGCCGGACGCGGGGGGCGAGGTGCGGATCGACGGCGTGGCGGTGGCGCCGCTCGCGCGGGCGCGCGGGCGGGCGGCACTGCGCGCGGTCTCGCTCGTGTTCCAGAACCCGGACAGCGCGCTGAACCGGGCGCACCGGGTGCGGCGGATCGTGGGGCAGGCGCTGCGGCGGCCCGGCGGCGTGCGCGGGCGGGCGGCGGTCGAGGCGCGCCTCGTGGCGCTGATGGGCGGGATGCGGATGGACGAGGCGCAGCTCGACGCGCGGCCGCCCGAGCTGTCGGGGGGGCTGAAGCAGCGGGTGGCGATCGCGCGCGCGTTCGCGGCCGGGCCGCGGGCGATGGTGTGCGACGAGCCGACCTCCGCGCTGGACGTGTCGGTGCAGGCGGCGGTGCTGAACCTGCTCGCCGACCTGCAGGCGGAGCACGGCACGGCGCTGGTGCTGATCTCGCACGATCTGGCGGTGGTGCGGTTCCTCGCGGACCGGGTCGCGGTGCTCTACCTCGGGCGGCTGATGGAGGTGGGGCCGGCGGCGGACGTGCTCGGCGGGCCGCACCACCCCTACACCGAGGCGCTGGTGTCGGCCGCGTTTGCCACGCCGGAGCGGCCGGCGATCGTGCTCTCGGGCGCGCGGCCGTCGCCGGCCAGGCCGCCGGGGGGGTGCCTGTTCCACACGCGCTGCCCGCGCAGGATCGGGCCGGTGTGCGACACGGAGGAGCCGCCGCTGCACGTGGCGGAGGGCGGGGCGCACGCGATCCGGTGCCATATCCCGCGTGCCGAGCTGGGGGCGGCGGCGGGGTAGGCGGCGAACCGGGCGGGGCGGGCGGCGTTCGGCGGGGATGACCGCTTCGTTTCGCCTGCCTGTTCTCGTGCTCGCGCTCCTGGGCGGGTGCGCCTTGCAGGACTCGCGCATCGCTCATCGGGCGCAGCACAGGCTGGTGGGGCTGAGCGAGCTCGAGCTGGAGGCGTGCCTGGGCGTGCCGGACCAGCACAGCAGCTTTCCCGGCACGGACGTGCTGACCTACGCGGCGACCTCGTCGAGCAGCACGAGCTACAGCGTGCCGATCGTGGGCGGGCTCGGGCTGTCCAACGGCGGTTACTGCCACGCGACGTTCCGGGTGGACGGGGGGATCGTCACCAACGTGCTGTACTCGGGGGAGAAGAACGCGACGCTGGCGCCGGACGCGTACTGCGCGCCGATCGTGCGGACGTGCCTCGCCTACCTGGCGGCGCACCCGCCGGCGGTGGTTTCGAGCGGGGCCACGGCGGTGACGCGGGTGACGTCGGATGCGCCGGGCGGAGTTGTCGCGCCAGGGGGGGCGAGCGCGGCGCCGCAGCCGGGGGCGTCCACGGCGGGGTTCGCGGGGCCGGTGCCGACGCCGAAGTAAGGTTGAGGCGCTGCCTCAAACTCCGCCAAAGGCTGCGCCCTTGGAACGCATCCCTTAGGTCAAGGGATCAAAGGGTCCTCGGACCCTTTGCGGGTTCGCGCAGAGCCCGAGCTTGCTTCGCTTCCAGCAGGTGCCCGTCCGGGTCGCGCGCAAACAGGGTGCGGCCCTCGTCGCCGTCGACCACGCCGTCGGACACGAGGCGCGCGCCCGCGGCCTGGAGGGCGTCGGCCGTGGCGCCGAGGTCGGCGGCTTCCAGCACCAGGCGGGTGGCGGCGAAGTCGGCGACGGCGGCGCCAGGGGGCAGAGGGCGGCCGTCGGCGGGGGTGCGGTAGCCGAGTAGCTCGACGTGGGGCGGGGCGTCGGCGGGGGTCATGGCGAGGACGTCGACCACGGCGCCGGGCGCGTCGTCGAGGCGCTGCTGGGCGGGGCCGGTGTTGACGCCGGCGTGGGTGCGGGCGAGGCCGAGGGCGGCGGCGTAGAAGCGCGCGCTCGCGGGGGCGTCGGCAACGCCGATCGCGGAATGGTCGAGGCCGAGGCAGGGGTCGGCGGCGTTCCGGGCGGCGTCGCGCCAGGGGGCGGGCTCGTGGCCGGCGGGAAACTGCAGCAGCTCGAGGGGGTGGCCGTCGGGGTCGCGGAACTTGAAGGCGAGGACGCCGCCGCTGGACTCGGGGAGGCGCTGCGGGCCGCCGAGGGTGATGGCGGTGCAGCCGGCGGCGCACAGGCGGCGGTGGGCGGCGTCCATGTCGGCGACGATGATGGCGACGTGCTGGAACCACAGGTCCTGGCTGCGGCTGCCGGCGGGGTAGGGGCGGGCGGGGGTGTGGTGCTGCTCCAGCTCCAAGTGCTGGGCGCCCAGGCGCAGGGTTGCGACGTCGGCGCGGGCGCCGGGGGTGGCGGTGGCGCGGGCGAAGCCTTCGCCGTGGCGGGTGCGGGTGGAGAGGACGGAGAAGCCGAGGGCGTCGCGGTAGAACGCGGCTAGGCGGGCGAGGTCGCTCACCGGGATGGCGACGCGCAGGAGGCGGGTGGCGGCGGGGCCCGGCATGGCGGGGGCTAGCGGACGCGGCAGGGGGCGGCGACGGTGGGCGTCACGTCGAGGCCGACGACCATGAGCACGCAGGGCTCGTCGCCGACGGTGCCGGACAGGTGGCCCTTGTGGCCGTGCGCGTCGGCGCGGCAGTTCTGGTCCTCGCCCAGTTCCAGGTCGCCGGGTCCCATCTCGACACGGGTGCCGTCCATGGTCTCCACGAACCAGCGGCCGGAGATCGGCGCGATCCACTGCGGCTTGGGGTTCTCGTGCCAGTCGCCGAGCCAGCCGACGGGAAGCACGGTGAAGGTCACGACGGCGTTGGCGGGCGGCTCCTTGTGGTTCCACTGCGGCTGCACGCCGGGGCCGACGCCCTTCAGCTCGAAGCTGTCCAGCGTGCAGCGGGTCTGGTGGCTCGCGCCGTGCTCGTCGACCCAGGCGTGCCAGTAGCCCAGCGTGGGGTGGGGGCCGGGGTTCTGGCCGGGCGCGGATCCCTCGGGGGCGGTGCGGTCGGACATGGTCGTGTTCCCGTGCGGTGCGCGGAGCCTTACGCGGCGCGGCGGCGGGGGGTTGCGGTGCGGGCGCGGCGCGGGCGGGCGGGATGCCGGCGGGAGGGCTTTTCGGATGCGAGGGGTGACGTTCCGGGCATGTCGGCGGCGGCTGAATGCGTATTCTGCCGCTCCGGGCGTCGTGCTTAGCTGGCTCGCCAAGAAGCCGGGACGACGATCCTGGCCGGGCGAGGAAACGGGAGAGAGTTCATGCGCAGGAATCTGTTTGTGCCGGCTGCCCTGGCGACGCTGGCGCTGGGGATCGCGTCGGCGGGGGCGGCCGACAAGACCACGGTCGGCTTCTCGCAGATCGGCTCGGAGTCCGGGTGGCGGGCGGCCGAGACCACGGTGACGAAGCTCGACGCGAAGAAGCGCGGCGTCGACCTCAAGTTCTCCGACGCGCAGCAGAAGCAGGAGAACCAGATCAAGGCGATCCGCTCGTTCATCGCGCAGGGCGTGGATGCCATCTTCATGGCGCCCGTGGTGTCGACCGGGTGGGACCCGGTGCTGAAGGAGGCGAAGGAGGCCAAGATCCCGGTCTTCCTGCTCGACCGCACCATCGATACCCAGGACCCGAGCCTGTACCTCACCGCGGTGGGGTCGGACACGGTGCACGAAGGGCATGTGGCCGGCGACTGGCTGGTCAAGACCGAGGGCGCCAAGGCGTGCAACGTCGTCGAGCTGCAGGGCACCGTGGGCTCCTCGCCGGCGACGAACCGCAAGAAGGGCTTCGAGGACGCGATCGCCGGCCACGCCAACATCAAGATCATCCGCAGCCAGACCGGCGACTTCGTGCGCGCCAAGGGCAAGGAGGTGATGGAGAGCTTCATCAAGGCCGAGGACGGCGGCAAGAACATCTGCGCCGTCTATGCCCACAACGACGACATGGCCGTCGGCGCGATCCAGGCGATCAAGGACGCGGGGCTCAAGCCGGGCAAGGACATCCTGGTGATCTCGATCGACGGCGTGCCCGACATCTTCAAGGCGCAGATGGCGGGCGAGTCCAACGCGTCGGTCGAGCTGACGCCGGACATGGCGGGGCCGGCGTTCGACGCGCTGGCGGCGTACCGCAAGGATGGCACCAAGCCGCCGCACTTCATCCAGACGGAGTCCAAGCTGCTGCTGCCGGACACGGCGAAGCAGGAGCTCGAGGCGAAGAAGGACCTCGGCTACTAGGCCGGACGCGCCACCACACGCCGGCCGGGTTCCCGGCCGGCTTTCCCCTGCGGCGGTCGGCGCCAGGTTCGCCGGGCTTGAGGACCGCCCTGCGCCGAGGCGAGCGGCCATGGAAGCGACGATGCGGATCGAGGTGGCCGATGCGGGCGCGGCGCCGGTCCTGGCGGTCGAGGGGCTGTGCAAGTTCTTCCCCGGCGTGAAGGCGCTCGACGGCGTGGACTTCACGCTGCGCGCGGGCGAGGTGCACGCGCTGCTCGGCGAGAACGGCGCGGGCAAGTCCACGCTGATCAAGACGGTCACCGGCGTCCTGCAGCGCGACGCGGGCAGCGTGCGGGTCGGCGGCACCGAGATCCACCCGAGGACGCCGGCGGATGCGCTGCGGGCGGGGATCGGCACGGTGTACCAGGAGGTCAACCTCCTGCCCAACCTGTCGGTCGCGGAGAACCTGTTCATCGGGCGCCAGCCGGGCCGGTTCGGGATGATCCGTACGGCGTCGCTGCGGCGCAGGGCGAGCGAGATCATGCGTGGCTACGGGCTGGAGCTCGACGTCGGGCGCTCGCTGTCGGAGTTCTCGGTCGCGGTGCAGCAGCTCGTGGCGATCGCGCGGGCCATCGACCTGTCGGCGCGCGTCCTCGTGCTGGACGAGCCCACCGCGAGCCTCGATGCGCGCGAGGTCGAGCAGCTGTTCGACATCGTGCGCGGGCTGCGGGCGCGCGGCGTCGGCACGGTACTGGTGACGCACTTCCTGGACCAGGTTTACGCGGTGTCGGACCGGATCACGGTGCTGCGCAACGGGCGGCTGGTGGGGACCAGGCGGACGCGGGAGCTGCCCAGGCTCGATCTGGTGTCGATGATGCTGGGGCGCGAGCTGGAGGCGGCGACGCATGCGCCGCGCGAGGCGCCCGTCGCGGCGGCCGAGGCGTTCCTGGAGTTCCGCGGGGTCGGGCGGCGGGGGCAGGTGGCGCCGTTCGGGCTCGATGTCGCGGCGGGCGAGGTCGTGGGCGTGGCGGGGCTGCTCGGCTCGGGGCGCAGCGAGACGGCCAAGCTGCTGTTCGGCGCGGAGCCGGCGGACGCGGGCGAGGTGCGCATCGACGGCAGGCCCGTGCGGATCCGCAGCCCGCGCGACGCGATCGCGCTGGGCTTCGGGTTCTGCCCGGAGGAGCGCAAGACCGAGGGCATCGTCGGCGAGCTGACGCTGCGCGAGAACATCGTGCTGGCGCTGCAGGCGCGTCGCGGCTGGCTCAGGCGGGTGCCGCGCGCAGAGCAGAGGCGGCTGGCGGATAGCTTCATACGCAGGCTCGACATCTGCACGCGCGACGCGGAGACGCCGATCCGGCTGCTGTCGGGCGGCAACCAGCAGAAGGCGCTGCTGGCGCGCTGGCTCGCGACGTCGCCGCGGTTCCTGATCCTCGACGAGCCGACGCGCGGCATCGACATCGGGGCGCACGCGGAGATCATCCGGCTGATCCGCGAGCTGTGCGCGGCGGGGATGGCGCTGCTGGTCGTCTCGTCGGAGCTGGAGGAGATCGTCACCTACAGCGACCGCGTGCGCATCCTGCGCGACCGCCGGCACGTGGGCGAGCTGTCGGGCGACGACATCAGCGTCGGCGGCATCGTGCGCGTGATCGCGGCCGAGGGCGCGGCGTGACGGGGCGGGTCGGGGTGCCGGCGGACCTCGGGGTGGCGCCGGTCGCGGGGGTGCGGCGGCGTGCGGCGCTGCTGGCGAGCCTGCCGCAGCTCGTGGCGCTGGCGCTGGTGTTCGTCGCGTGCCGGGCCGTGTCGCCGCAGTTCTTCGACGTGCGGCTGCAGGACGGGCGGTGGTTCGGCAGCGTGGTCGACGTGTTCTACCGCGGCGCGCCGGTGGCGCTGCTGTCGGTCGGCATGTGCCTGGTGATCGCCACGGGGGGCATCGACCTGTCGGTGGGCGCGGTGATGGCCATCGCCGGCGCGGTGGCGGCGAGCCTGGTCAACGAGGGGCAGAACGCCGCCACGTGCATCGGCGCGGCGCTGCTCGTGGGGGCGGCGTGCGGCGCGTGGAACGGGTTCCTGGTCGCGGTGCTGCGGATACAGCCGATCGTGGCGACGCTGATCCTGATGGTGGCCGGGCGGGGCATCGCGCAGCTGGTCACGGGCGGGCAGATCGTCACCTTCGAGGACCCCGGGCTGATCGGGCTGTCGGCTTCCTCGGTGCTCGGCGTGCCGCTGCCGATCGTGATCACCGGCGTCGTGCTCGCCGTGGCGGGCGTGGTGCTGCGGGCCACGGCGCTGGGCATGTTCCTGGAGGCCACGGGCGCCAACGCGCGGGCCAGCCACTACGCGGGGATCGGCACGCGGGTGGTGACGGTCGCGGCGTACGTCGCCTCGGGGCTGTGCGCGGCGATCGCGGGGCTGATCGTGGCGGGCGACATACGCGGGGCGGACGCCAACAACGCGGGGCTGTGGCTGGAGCTGAACGCCATTCTCGCGGTGGTGATCGGCGGGGGGTCGCTGGGGGGCGGGCGGTTCAGCCTGGGGCGCAGCGTGCTCGGCGCGCTGATCATGCAGGGCATGGGCACGGGCATCCTGTTGTCCGGGTTTCAGCCGGAGTTCAACCTGATCGTGGAGGCGGTGGTGGTGCTGGCCGTGCTGCTCGCGCAGTCGCCGGCGCTGCGGCGGCTGCCGGGACTCGTGCGGCGGGGAGGCCGGGCGTGAACGCGCGCGTGCTGCCGCTGGTGGCGACGACGGCGATCTTCGCGCTGGCGTACGGGCTGTGCGTGCTGCAGTTCCCGGCGTTCGCGACGACGCGGGTCGTGGGCGACCTGCTGACCGACAACGCCTTCCTCGGCATCGCCGCGGTAGGCATGA
>JBPBQS010000279.1:0-15403 GCA_050920955.1 Janthinobacterium lividum
CGGGCGGCACGAACATCGCGTGCTTGCGGCCACGCACCTCGTCCAGCGTGTAGCCCAGGGCCGAGAGGAAGTTGGGGTTGGCGTGCAGGATCGTGCTGTCCAGCGCGAACTCGATCACCGCCTGCACCCGGTTGATGGCGGTGATCTGCCCCGCGTCATCCGCCGCGCGCTGCTTGGCTGCGGTGATGTCGGTGGCGAACTTGATCACCTTGCTGGGCCGGCCCGCGGCGTCGAGCACCGGGTTGTAGCTCGCCTGGATCCAGACCTCGCGCCCGTCCTTGCCGATGCGGCGGAACTCGGCGGCCTGCGGCTCGCCCCGGCGCAGCGCGTCCCAGAAGGCGCGGTAGGCGGGGGCGTCGCGCTCCTCGGGCGCCACGAACATCGCGTGCCTGCGGCCGCGCACCTCGTCGAGCGTGTAGCCCAGCGCGGAGAGGAAGTTGGCGTTGGCGTGCAGGATCGTGCCGTCCAGCGCGAACTCGATCACCGCCTGCACGCGGTTGATGGCCGTGATCTGCCCCGCGTCCTCCGCCGCGCGCTGCTTGATAGCAGTGATGTCGGAGGCGATCTTCATCACCCTGGTAACGCGCCCGCCAAGGCCGCGGATCGGCGTGTAGGTGGCCTGCAGCCAGACCTCGCGCCCGTCCTTGGCAATGCGGCGGAACTCGCCGGCTTGGTAATCGCCCCGGCGGAGGGCTTCCCAGAACGCCTGGTAGCCGGGGCTGCCCACCTCCTCGGGCGGCATGAACATCGCGTGTCGCTTGCCTCGCACCTCGCCGGCGGAGTAGCCCATCGTTTTCAGGAACAGGGCGTTACTGCGCAGCACCCTGCCGTCGGGCGCGAACTCCACGACGGCCTGCGTCCGCTCGATCGCCGCCTTCACGCGAGCGCCATCCAATCCAAACATCTGCCACCCGTCCTGCCGCGATTTGCCAACCCTGGAGGAGGGTGCTGTTTTTTGATTAATTAAACGCAAATAACTATTATGTACACAATGATACACTTGCGCAGGTGGGCTTGTAGCAGCGCTTCTCCTGTTTTCTCCAAATTTGGAGCGTGCCAGAACTAACGACTACACGAATTGGCAACAAGAAACGTAAACGGCTCTCGTATTCGGAAGATTGCATGAGCAAGATTAGCAGCTTGCGAGCGACAGCAGGCAGGATGACCTCTCGTGGTTTTCCGGCTGTAGTCATCCGCTCCACGAAGCTCGCCAGTGCCGGATCGCGTCTCCTGCTGCTGAGAGCCGATCCGGGAAGTCTGATTTCACTCTGAGAGACTTGCGGCGCAGCGCCTGAGCATGATGCGGATCATGGCGAGGCGCACGAAGGCGGCGGCCTTGCGGGGATGGCGTTCGTAGTCCCTGCACAGGCGACGGTTGCGGCTGACCCAGGGCAGGGTCTGCTCGACGATCCAGCGGCGGGGCAGGACCACGAAGCGGTGCAGGTCGGACCGCTTGATGATCTCGAGCTTCCAAGAGCCGGTGCGTGCCACGAGCGCGGCCATCCTTGGGCCCTGGGTGCCACCGTCGCCGACAATGCGCTCGCTAAACGGGAAATGCCGACGCGCCTGGCGCAGCAGCGTCTCGGCGCCGTCGCGATCCTGCATCTGGGCCGAACGCGCATCCATGTTCAGCAGCAGGCCGAGCGTGTCGACGAGGGCGTGGCGCTCGCGACCGGGCACCTTCTTGCCTGCGTCATACCCTTGGGGATCGAGCGAGCGCGCCCTTTTACAGCGCCTCTGGTGCCCTGGGCGTCGATGATAGCCGTTGTCGGGCTGGCGTCCCGGCCGGCCTGGTCCCGGCATCGCACATAGAGTTCGTGGTGGATGCGCCCGATCGTGCCGTTCCACTCTCATAGGTCCAGGTAACCCCAGGCCGGGCTGCGCGGTGGCAGGTCCGATGGCAGGGCGTTCCACTGGCAGCCGGTGGAGAGCACGTAGAAGAGGGCGTTCAGCACCTCGCGCACGTCCACCTTGCGAGGCCGCCACCCCGCTTGGCGGGGGGATATCAACGGGGCGGCCAGGTCCCACTCGGCACCGCTCAGGTCGCTCGGGTAGCGCAGACCTCGACGGTCAGCTGCTCGACGATGTTCCGGCTTCCACATGCAGCGCCATCCAAACCAGCGCCAACAAGGGAATCACAACCGACTCACCCGACTCAACCTCTTTCCGGATGGGCTCTAGGGCCCGACGGCAGAGCAGGATCAGCACTGACCTTCACTTGCAAGGGTGGACGCCGCATGCCGCAGGCATCAGACACATCCTCCCGGGCGACCCGCGTGGCTGTTGCTCGCATACGGTGGGGGTGCGCAACGGCTTGCGCGCCAACGCTGCAGCAAGGAACGCCCATGGTCGACTACGTCGTCAACGCCGGACAGGTCAGTGCCGGGCAGACACTCGTCGCGGTGGTCGGCTCCTACACCTACTTCGTCGGCGACACCCAGGAGGTTCTCTCCGGCGGGGAGTCGGTCGGAACCCGGATCGACAGCTACGCCGTCGAGACCGTGTCCACGGGCGGGGCGGCAAGCGGCACGACCGTCAACGGCGGCGGGTTCACGGTCGACGCGGGCGCCACCGCCGATCTCACGGTCGTCCTGACCGACCTGACGGGCAACCCGCGCCTGACCTCGATCTACGGCGGCCTCGACGTGTTCGGCACCGTCACGAACACGACGGTGAGCGGCGGAACGGCGGTGATCGAGGGCACCGGCTCCGCCAGCAACATCGTCGTGGGCAGCAGGGGCGCGAACCTGTTCCAGGGTCCGCAGTTCCCCTACGGTCTCAGGGTCCTGGGCAGCGCGTCCGGCGTCATCCTGACGGGCACCGAGGGCGTGCTCGGAACCGTGGCCGGCAACACCGTGAACGCGGGCGGCGTGGAGAGCGTGCTTTCCGGAGGCGTCGCCACCGGGACCACGATCAACCAGGGCGGCACGCAGTCCGTCGCCGCGGGTGCCGCCGCCGCCGCGACCACGATCAGCCAGGGCGGCACCCAGAGCGTGCTGGCCGGGGGGGCCTCGGGCAACGCGACGGTCAACGGGGGCGGCACGGAAGCCAGCGCCGGGACCGTGTCCGGCCTGACGCTCAACGGCGGCATCCTGAACAACACGGGCCTCGCCTCGAAGGGCGGCGGGCTCGGGGTCGCCGTGTCCGTCACCAGCGGCGGCACCATCACCAACAGCGCGACCATCCTGGGCGCTGGCTTCGGCGTGTTCAGCGACGGCGGCGGGGCAGCGAGCATCACCAACAGCGGCATCATCCAGGCCACCGGCGCCGCAGGTATCGCCATCGACCTGAGCGGCGGCGGCTCGATCACCAACCTCGGCACCATCGTCGGCGGCAGCGCCGGGCAGGCGATCGTCGGTGTCTCCCGCCTGGCCCTCACCCCCGGCCAGGTGATCTCCGGCGCCGTGCAGGGCGCGCCGGGCAGCACGCTGGAGCTTGCCGGCGGCAACGGCACCCTGTCCGGCCTCGGCAGCCAGTACGTCGGCTTCGCGAACATCCAGCTCGACCAGGGGCAGTCCTGGACGCTGGCCGGCCTGGCCAGCCTCGGCGACGGCGCCACGCTCGCCCTCGGCGCGGGCAGCACGCTGGTCGCGGCCGGCGCGCTGACCGATGCCGCCGGCGGCACCATCGCCTTCCAGGGCACCTCCGTGCTCTTGCTCGCGGCCAGCCCCGCGGGCCTCGCCGTGACCGGCTTCGCGGCGCTGGACCGCATCGACCTTCCCGGCATCGCCTACGCCGCCACGGACACGGTCACGAAGGCCGGCAGCGTGGTCACGGTCTCCGAGGCGAACGGCACCGCCGTGGCGATCGCCATCGCGGGCGCGCCCGGCGAGAACTTCGCCCTGAACAGCGTGGCGGGCGGCGGCTCCGTGCTGACGGTCAGGCCGGCGATCGCGAGCCTCGCGGCCCACGCCGACACGGCCGGCATCCTGGGCGTGGGGAGCGTCGTCACCTTCGACCTTACTCCCGACGTGCCGCTCGCCATCGACACCACCGCCGGCCTCCCCACGCTCGGCCTCAGCGACGGCGGCACGGCCCGCTACGACGCGACCGCCTCCAGCAGCACCATGCTGGTGTTCCGCACCACGGTGGCGGGGGGGCAGAACACGGCCGACCTCAAGGTGGGCAGCATCGCGTTCGGCGGCGCCACGATCGTCGACGCGGCCGGCACCCCGCTCGACCTGACCAGCGTCGGCACCCTGGCGGGCAGCGACACCGGCCTCGCCATCCTCACCACGCCGCTCTCTGCGCCGGACACCGCCGCGCCGAACGCGCCCGCCTCGCTCGCGCTCGCCCCGGGCTCGGACAGCGGCGTGGCGAGCGACGGCATCACCAACGTGGCGCAGGCCACGATCACCGGCTCGGCCGAGGCCGGCAGCACGGTCAGGATCCACGACGGCGGCCCCACGGCGGTCGGGACCGGAGTCGCGAGCGGCACCGGCCTGTTCAGCATCGCGGCCGCGCTGGTCGCGGGCGCCAACACCCTGAGCGCCACCGCGACCGACGCCACCGGCAACGTCTCCGGCGCGTCCGCCACGCTGGCGGTGACGCTCGACACCACGCTGCCGACCGCGACCGCGATCACGGCCACGCCGTCCACCGCCGGCACGCTGGGCACCGGGGCCACCGTGACCTTCACGCTGACGCCGAGCGCGGCCCTTAGCCTCAACCTGACGCAGGGCAGCCCCACGCTCGGCCTCAGCGACGGGGGCACGGCGACCTACGCCGCCGCCGCCTCGACGGGCACCGCGCTGGTGTTCCAGGACACGGTGCTGGCCGGGCAGGGCTCCGCCAACCTCCTGGTGACCGGGCTCTCCCTCAGCGGCGCCACGATCACGGACGCGGCCGGCAACGCGCTCGACGTGTCCACGGTGCCGCCGCTCTCGGGCAGCAACACCGGCCTCGTCGTCGACACCAGCCCGGCCGCGGGCGTGACAACGGCGCCCGGCGCCAAGGGCGGCACGGTGTTCACCACCGTCACGCGCGCCTCGAACTCCGTGACCGCGACCGCCACTGGCAGCGACGTGGTCAACAGCCTGGGCAGCGACACGGTCCAGGCGGGTGGCGGCTTCGACATCGTCTACGCGTCGGGCCCCGCGGCCACCGTCCTGGGTGGGGCTGGCAACCTCGTGTTCGTGGCGGGCGACGGCAGCTACACGGCCGGCGGCGGGGCTGGGGTCGACATCCTCTACGGCGGCAACGGGGCCGACGTGCTGACCGCCGGCGCGGGCAGGGGCGGCATCATCGTCGCAGGCTTCGGCAACACCTCGCTGGCCGGCGGCGCCGGCTCCGCCACGCTGATGTTCGGCGGCTTCGGCGCCAGCAGCTTCGCCGGCAGCGCAGGGGGCTCCGACACCATGGTCGGCGGCTCGGGCGCCAACACCTTCGCCATGACGAACGGCGCCATCGCGTTCGGCGGCCCCAACGGCCCGGACACCTACGACACCGGCTCGGGCTCCACGCTGATCGTCGAAGGCACCGGCCGGTCGCAGGTCAACGTGGGCACCGGCCTGACCACGGACTTCGCCGGCAGCGGGATCGACACCTACACGATCACCCGGGGCAATCGCGGCGTCGCCGACATCATCGGCTTCAAGCCGGGCGACCACATTGCGCTGGCCGGGGGCTTCACCGCCGCCGATGCGTCCGGCGCCGTCGCGACCGCGACCACTGGCTCGTTCGGCACCACCCTGAACCTGTCCGACGGCACGAAGGTGAACCTGTTCGGCGTGAGCGTGACGACCATGCAGGTCGGCGCCGGGTAGGCGATCACCCGCGGCAGGCGCACGGCCGGGGGCAGACGGAGGATTGCACGGCGCCTGTCCCGACCCGCGGGCCCCGGCGCGAAGGGGTCTCAGCCGAGGAGCACGGCCGCGTTGGTCGTGGCGACGCCGGCCAGCACGATGCGCGTGCCGTCGACCAGGCCGAGGGTGGTGGTGCTGCCCGACGACGTCAGGCTCGCGGGCTTCGCGTAGCCCGTGAGCTGCAGGTGGTCGGTGCCGACGCGGAAGCCGGACACGATGTCGGTGCCGCCGGTGCTGCCGGCTGCGGCCGCGACCACGTTGGCGCCGCCCGTGCCGAGGAACAGCGTGGCGTTGCCGGCGCCGAGGTGCACGACGCCGCCCCCCGAGCCGCCGGCGAAGGTGTCCGCACCCAGGCCCAGGCTGACCGAGTCGGGGCCCGAGCCGCCGAACAGAAGGTTGGCGGCACCCGAGCCTGCGCCGTCCAGCGTCTCGTTGCCCGCGCCCGCCGCCAGGATGTCGCCGCCCGCCGCCGACGCCCAGAGGTGGTCGCCCGACATGTTGCCGGCCAGGAAGGTGCCCGCGCCGCTGGCGAACAGCGCGCTGCCGCCCGTGCCGGCGAACACCGCGCCCACGCCGGCGTGGATGGTCTCCGCCCCGGCGCCGCCGATGATGGTGTCGGTCTCCGCACCCGTGGTCAGCGTCAGGGCGCCGGTGCCGCCGAACACCAGCAGGCTGCCGCCGGTGCCGCCGGTCAGGCTCATGGCGCCGGCGCCGCCGATGATCTCGTCCGCGCCGGCGCCGCCGGTGTAGCTGGTCGCCGCCTGGCCGGTGAAGGCCAGCAGGCTGCTCGACGACAGGCCGCCGCCCAGCTGCAGCGAGGACGACCCGTTGGCCACCACCGTGGCGGCGCCGCCGCCGTTGCCGAAGCTGACCGCGCCGCCGTTGGCGAACACGCTGGTGGAGCTGGCCGCGTCCGCGCCGCCCGTGATGGACGCCGTGCCGCCGTTGACGACCACGAAGCTCGCCCCCTGGCCGGCGGCGAAGCTCTCCGTGCGGCCGACGGCGCCGTTCAGGGTCACGACCGACGAGGTGCTCGCCGGGACCGGCAGCGCGGGGGCGGAGGCACTCGCGGGCAGAGGGGAGGCAAGGACGGGCGTGCTCGCCGGCAGGGGCGAGGCGGGGACGGGGGCGCTCGCCGCGACGGGCAGGGCGGGGGCCGGGGACACGGCGGGAGCGGAGGACAGGGCGGCGACGGCGGGGGCGTTGCGCACCACGTCCAGCACCTGCGAGGCGGCGGAGACGTTGCCGGCGGCGTCGGTCGCGGTGGCGGACAGCGCCGTGGTGCCGAGCGCGAGCGGCGCGGCGAGCAGGGCGCTCCACGCGCCGTTGCTGGCGGCGACGGCGGTGCCGACCGCGGCGAGGCCCTCGAGCAGGGTGACGGTGCTGCCGGCCTCGGCGATGCCGGAGAAGGTCGGCGTGGCCGAGCCGGCGGACACCATGGTCAGGGTCGGCGCGGTGGGCGCCAGCGTGTCGATGGCGATGCCGGTGGCAGCGCCCGGCGTCGCGGCGTCCACGAGCAGCGACACGGCGCCGCCGGCGGCGGTGGTGACGGTGGCGCCGCCGGCCAGCGTCAGTCCGGTCGCGGCGAGGTTCGCGGCGTTCTGCCCGGCCGTCACCGTGGCGTCGAACACCAGGCGGGTCGAGGTAGAGGCTGCGGCGTCGTAGCGCGCCAGGCCGCCGTCGTTCAGCGCGAGGCCGACGGTGCCGGCCGTGCCGATGACGACCGGCGCGGTGGTGGCCAGGGCGAAGCGCACCGAGTGCCCGGCGCCGAGCGGGCCGGCGGCGTCCGGGGTGGCGACCAGGGAGGCCACCGCGGGCAGGACCGCGGCGACGCTGGCGACCGCGGCCACGGCGCCCGGCGTGGACACCGTCACGCTGGCGGCGCCGGCGTTGCCGAAGCTGTCGACGGCCACGACCTGCACCACGTCGGTACCGGCGGCGTGCGCCGTGTAGGTGAGCGAGGCCAGCTCGGTGCGCACGTCGGCCAGGCTGCCGGTCAGGGTCAGCATGTGGCCGTTCGACGAGGCCGCCACGGTGGCCGCTGCCGCCTGGGTCGCCGACAGGGTGCCGGCGGCGTCGCTGACCGTCAGGGTGAGGGTGCTCGAGGCGAACGCCCCGGTGTCGGCCAGGGTGATCGCGCCGAGCGAGCTGGCGACGCCGGCCGCGGCCGTCACGGTGGCCGGGACGGTGACGGTGACGGTGCCGGCCATGCCGGTGATCGGCGCGCCGACGTCGGCGAGGATGGCGAGGTCGACGCCGGAGATCGAGCGGCGCACGCCGGCGGGCAGGCCCAGGCCGGTCATCAGGTCGTTGGAGTTGCGGTCGGACGCGCTGTTGGCGAGGTGGGCGTAGCCCTCGCCGTTGCCGAGCGTCGTGATGGCGACGGGCACGCCGCCGTTGGCCGCCGTGGCGTTGGCGCCGAGGAACACCTCGGTGCCGCCGATGGAGGAGAGGTCGTGGTCCCAGGCGGTCTCGTAGCTGGCGTCCAGGGTGCCGGTCTGCGAGGTGAAGCCGCCGAAGCCGAGGCCGTGGGCGATCTCGTGCTCGAACAGGCTCAGGCCGTCGTACTGGCCGGCGGGGACGGTGTCGCCGAGGCCCAGGTATTCCTGGGGCAGGTAGGCCGCGTTGACGTTGATGGTGATGTCGGAGCCGTCGGCGCCGAGGTGGCCGCCGGTGGACAGCTCGTAGAGGGCGCCGGACTGGACCAGCGTGCGGCCGTCCTGGGTGCCGACGACCGCGTCCCGGGTGGCCGCCGCATCGGCCAGCAGCCCGTTCTGCCCCTGGTTGACGATGTCGATCGCGACGGTGAGCGTGCCCATCCCGGTCAGGTGCGTCATCCACACGTCAAGCGCCTGCTTCACGTCGGCGACCAGAGCGGTGCTGTACGAACCTGCCAGGTGGGTGGGATCGTTGAGAAAAACCGCGTCGGTCAGCGTCGAGGAAGAGGCGTTCACGACTTTGTGCTCCAGATCACTTCTGCGACATATCTACAATTTGAGACACTACCGAAAAGTTAATGGCCCACAAGTTTTCGTGAGCTAACGTTTTCGTGCGGCTCCCGGGGCACGCGGCGCCAGTCCCGCGCAGGTCGCGGGCGGGCGGCCGCGTGCCACGCGACGCCCCTCGCGTGGGCCGCTCAGGCCAGGCGCGGCGCCGCGTCCTCGAGGCTGGCCGCGGCGTCGCGCTCCGGCAGGAACCCGCCGGACTGGCGCGCCCACAGCGACGCGTAGGCGCCGCCGCGCGCCAGCAGCTCGCCGTGCGTGCCGGTCTCGACGATGCGCCCGGCGTCGATCACCGCGAGCCGGTCCATGCGCGCGATCGTGGACAGGCGGTGCGCGATCGCGATCACCGTGCGCCCGCGCATCAGCGCGTCGAGCTGCTCCTGGATCGCCGCCTCCACCTCGGAGTCGAGCGCCGACGTCGCCTCGTCCAGCACCAGGATCGGCGCGTCCTTGAGCACCACGCGCGCGATGGCGACGCGCTGCCGCTGCCCGCCCGACAGCTTGACGCCGCGCTCGCCGACGTGGGCGTCGAAGCCGCGCCGCCCCTGCCAGTCCTCCAGCTGCTCGATGAACTCCAGCGCGTGGGCGCGGCGCGCGGCCTCCACGATCTCCGCCTCCGTGGCGTCAGGGCGGCCGTAGCGCAGGTTGTCTCGGATCGAGCGGTGCAGCAGCGAGGTGTCCTGCGTCACCATGCCGATCTGCGCGCGCAGGCTCTCCTGCGTCACGCCGGCGATGTCCTGGCCGTCGACGAGGATGCGCCCGCTCGTCGGCTCGTGGAAACGCAGCAGCAGGTTCACCAGCGTCGACTTGCCCGCGCCGGAGCGCCCGATCAGCCCGACCCGCTCCCCGCCCGCGATCGCGAGGTCGAGCCCGCGCAGCACGCCGCCGCGCTCGCCCTCAGCGCGCACGCGGCCGTAGTCGAAGCCCACGTGCTCGAAGCGGATCGCGCCGCGGCCGGTGGCATGCCCGGCGCCGGGCGCCCGCACCGTCGCGGGCGCGAGGCGCAGCGGCGTGGCGTCGGGCACGTCGGCCATCTGCCGCGGCACGGCGATGGAGCGCATGCCGTCCTGCACCACGCCGACGTTCTCGAAGATGCCGGTGATGTTCTGCGCCACCCAGCCGGCCATGTTGGAGATCTGCCACGCCAGCGGCAGCGCGGTCGCGACCGTGGCCAGCGGCACCCGCCCCGCGCGCCACGCCAGCACCGCGACGCTCGCCACGCCCACCATCATCGCGGCATTCATCACCGCGAGCGACAGGCTCCACATCGTGATCAGCCGGAGCTGCGCCCGGAAGGTCTCGGTGTGCTCGTCCACGGACTCGCGCACGAAGGCGTCCTCGTCCCGCGCGGTGGCGAACAGCTTCACGGTGAGGATGTTGGTGTAGCTGTCCACCACACGCCCCGTGAGGTTGGAGCGCACCTCCGACATCCGCCGCGAGCGCTCGCGCATCCGCGGCACGAAGGCGCGCAGCAGCCCGCCGTACGCCGCGAACCACAGCACGATCGGCACCGCGAGCCGCCAGTCCGCGCGCGCCAGCAGCACGATCGCGCTGCCGCCGTATACCAGCAGGTACCAGACCGCGTTGGTCGCCTGCACCACGCTCTCGCGCAGGCTGGGCCCGGTCTGCATCACGCGGTTGGCGATGCGCCCGGCGAAGTCGTTCTGGAAGAACGTCCAGCTCTGCCGGACCACGTGCCAGTGGCTCTGCCAGCGCACCAGGTTGGTCATGCCCGGCGCGATCGCCTGGTTGGTCACCAGGAACTGCACGAGCAGCGCCGCCGGCCGCAGGAGCAGCAGCACCGCCACCATGCCCAGGAGCTGCCCGCCCGCGTCGTGCAGCAGCGCCGCCGGCGCGTGCGTCGCGACCAGCGACGCCACGCGGCCGATGAACACCGGGATCGTGGTGTCGAGCAGCGCCACGCAGAGCCCCGCCGCGAACAGCGCCGCGACCAGGCCGGGCGCCTGGCGCACGAAGTGCCAGTAGAAGCGGGGCAGGGCGCGGGGGCTGTCGGCCTCGGGCGGTGCCGCGCCGGGCGGCGGCGCGGTGGGCAGGAGCAGGCGTTCGAAGAAGCGCAACATGGACCAGCGATGGGGGCGGTCCGCGCCGGCGTCAACCGCGCGCGGCGGTCACGAAGCAAGGCCAGAGGCGCTGCCTCTGGACTCCGCCAAAGGCTGCGCCCTTGGAACGCACGACTTAAGTAGAGCCAGTCCAGGGCGGCTCGCCCTGGCGGGTCCAGGGCAGAGCCCTGGCCTTGCCTACCTCTGCGGCGGGGCCACGCAGCGGAACGTCACGTCGAACGCCGTCGGATAGAACGGCGTATAGGGGTCGCCGTCCGGCCGCAGGGCCAGCGGGGCGAGCACGCCGCCCTGCCTGCGGCAGAATCCGTCCGCCTCGGCCAGCGCGACGCGCCGCGCCTCTGCCCCGCCGCCCAGCGCGGGCGAGCGCATCTCCGAGACGGCGTAGGTCCCCGGCGCCACGGGCACGACCCCGGTGGTGCTGCCGCAGCCCTGCAGGGCGAACACAATGACGAGCAGCGGCGGGAAAGGCTTTGTCATCCGGCCATCATAGCGCGCACCCCTGGCCGGCGGGCGCCACATTCCGAAACCTTTGCGCCACGCGGCCGCCACGATGCGGGCCCACCAGCAGGCCCGGACAAACCAGGAGTCGACATGACCAGACCCACCAGGAAGCGGATCATCGCGGTGCTCGCGCTGCTGCTGTCGGCCGGAACGCTGTCGGCGTGCGGCTGCGGGCCGCTCGGGCTGCGCGTGTGCCGCGGCTACGGCGGCGGATACCACGGCGGCTACGGCGGCTACGGCGGCGGCTACCGCTGAGGCCGCCTCCCGCGCGCCGCCGGCGGGGCTGCCGCCTCGCCGGCGGCGCGTGGCTTGCCGCCGCCGGGCGGGGGTGGCACGCACGGGGCCGACCCCCGCGCCGCACGACGCGCGGGCTTCCCGGAGGCGCCGCCATGACCGAACCCTGCGACCTGAGCGCCACCGAGATGGCCCGCCTGATCGCCACACGCGCGCTCTCGCCGGTCGAGCTGCTCGACTCCTGCCTCGCGCGCATCGCCCGCATCAACCCGTCGGTGAACGCCGTCGTCACCCTCGACGAGCCGGGAGCGCGCGCCGCAGCGCGCGCCGCCGAGGCCGCGGTGATGCGCGCAGACCGGCTCGGCCCGCTGCACGGCCTGCCGCTCGGCATCAAGGACACCGACGACACCGCCGGGCTGCGCACCACCTACGGCAGCCCGCTGTTCGCCGACCACGTGCCCGCGCGCGACCTCGGCGTCGTGGCCCGCCTGCGCGCGGCTGGCGGCATCGTGCTGGCCAAGACCAACACGCCGGAGTTCGCCGCCGGCGCCAACACCCGCAACCCCGTGTTCGGCGCCACCGCCAACCCGTTCGACCTCACGCGCACCGCAGCCGGCTCCTCCGGCGGCTCGGCGGTGGCGCTGGCGTGCGGCATGCTGCCGCTGTGTTCCGGCTCGGACACCGGCGGCAGCCTGCGCAACCCCGCCGCCTACAACGGCATCGTCGGCATGCGCCCCTCGCCCGGCCTGGTGCCCAACGAGACGCGCGGCGCCGGCTGGTCGTGCCTGCCCGTGGGCGGCCCGATGGCGCGCGACGTGGCCGACACGGCGCTGCTGCTGGCGGCGATGGCGTCCGACGACCGCCGCGACCCGCTGGCCTACACCCTGCCCGGCGAGGCCGTGCGTGCCACGCCCGGCCGCTTCTTCCCGCCCGTGCCCGCCCGCCTGGACGCCCTGCGCGTCGCTGTCACCGAGGATTTCGGCTTCGCACCCACCGAGCGCCACATCCGCCGCGTGTTCCAGGCCCGCGTCGCCGCGCTGTCGCCGCTGTTCGCCCGCACGGAGGAGGCGACCCCCGACTGCGCCGGCGCCGACGACGCCTTCGCCGTGCTGCGCGCCGGCCTGTTCCTCGGCGCCCACCTGCAGCGGTTCCGCGAGCAGCCGCACCGCCTCGGCGCCAACATCCGCGCCAACGTGGAGGAGGGCCTCGGCTACACCCTGGAGGACCACAGCCGCGCTGCCGCCACCCAGACCCGCATCTACCGCGCGTTCGGCGACTTCTTCGAGCGCCACGACGTGCTGCTCAGCCCCGCGATCACCCTGAGCCCGCGCCCCTGGCGCGAGCCGCACCCGACGCACATCGACGGCGTGGCCACGCGGTCGTACTTCCACTGGCTTGCGCTCGCATACGGCGTGACGCTCGCCGGCCATCCCGCGCTCAGCCTGCCGCTCGGCGTCGACGAGGCGGGGCTGCCGTTCGGCCTGCAGATCGTCGGGCCGCGCGGCGGTGACGCGATCGTGCTCGGCGTGGCCGCGGCGATCGAGGCCGCCTGCGCCGCCGACCCGGTGCTGCGCAGGCCGGTCCCGGATCTCGCCCGCCTCGCCGCGGCACCGCTGCTCTCCGAGGCCGAAGGGTTCCGCGATCCGGGCTGAAGCAAGGCCGGGCTCTGCCCGGACCCGCCAAAGGCCCGAGGCCTTTGGAAACCGCTACTTCAGGCCGGCGGCTCGACGCGCGACCTCGTGCCCCGGCGGGTGCGGGGCGGCGCTCTGGCCCTGCCTGCCGAACCACACCCCCCGTCATGCGTCATTGCCCCCGAGGGCACCCCCGGCGCGGACACCGGCGGGACCCCCTGGAGGCTCATGCGCCACATCCATCTCGATCCCCTCGGCGGCGTGGCCGGCGACATGTTCGCAGCCGCCCTGCTCGACGCCTTTCCCGCCCACGCGCAGGACGCCGCCCGCGCCGCCGCACTGCTGTCCGGCGTGCCCTGCCGGCTCGCCGCGCACGACGACGGCACGCTGACCGGCCGCCGCTTCCTGGTCGACGCGGCGCAGGACGACGCCCCGCACCACCACCACCATCATCACCACGACGAGGCCGGCCACATGCATCCCCGCGAGGCCGACGCCACCGGATCGTGGC
The DNA here is from genome assembly GCA_050920955.1 of Janthinobacterium lividum. Classification (GTDB taxonomy): domain Bacteria; phylum Pseudomonadota; class Alphaproteobacteria; order Acetobacterales; family Acetobacteraceae; genus CAXSEF01. The sequence goes on from JBPBQS010000279.1 coordinate 13,765, forward strand.
GCGCGCTGCGGGCGCGGATCGAGGCGGCGGCGCTGCCGGACGAGGTCCGCCGGCACGCGCTCGGCATCTTCGGCTGCCTGGCGGAGGCGGAAGGCCGCGTGCACGGCGTGGCCGCCGACGCGGTGACGTTCCACGAGGTGGGCGCTGCGGACTCGGTCGCCGACATCGTGGCAGCGGCGTGGGTGATCGCCATGGTCGGGCCGGCCACCTGGAGCGTGGGCGCGCTGCCGCTGGGCGCGGGCACGGTGCGCACGGCGCACGGGCCGATGCCGGTGCCGGCGCCCGCCACCGCGCTGCTGCTGGAAGGCTTCACGGTGCGCGACGACGGCGTGGGCGGCGAGCGCGTCACGCCGACCGGCGCCGCGATCCTGCGCCACCTTGGCTGCGCGGGCGCGGCTCGGCCCCGCACGGCGACGCTGCGGGGCTCGGGCATCGGCTTCGGCAGCCGCGTGCTGCCGGGGATGAGCAACTGCCTGCGCGCCCTGGTGCTCGACACGACGGAGGCGGGCACGGCGGAGGACGTTGCGTCCGGCCACCGCGCACTGGCCGTGATCGCCTTCGAGGTGGACGACCAGTCCGGCGAGGACCTGGCCGCCGGCCTGGACCAGCTGCGCGGCATCGAGGGTGTGCACGACGTCGTGCAGATGGCCGCGTTCGGCAAGAAGAACCGCATGGCCGTCCACGTGCAGGTGCTGGTGCGCCCCGACCGCCTCGACGCCGCGGTGGAGGCGTGCTTCCGCGAGACCACCACGATCGGCCTGCGCACCCACCTGGTGCAGGGCCGCGCCCTGCCGCGCCGCTTCGCCGAGATCCCGGTGGACGGCCACGCGGTCGCGGTGAAGCTGGTGGAGCGCCCGGGCGGCGTCACGGCGAAGGCGGAGTCGGACTCGCTGCGGCAGATCGCCGGGCACGCCGCGCGCACCGGCCTGCGCCGCGCGGCGGAACGGAAGGCGGAAGCGGAATGAGCGACCTTGAACGCCTGGAAGCAGTGCTGCGCGCGATCGGCCCGGCCGGCATCGCGGTGAGCGGCGGCATCGACAGCCTGACGCTGGCGACCGCGGCGCACCGCGTGGCCGGCGCCGACGTGTCCATGCACCACGCGACCTCGCCCGCCGTGCCCGCGGAGGCGACGGAGCGCACGCGTGCCCTCGCCGCCGCCGAGGGCTGGTCGCTCGACGTGTTCGACGCCGGCGAGTTCGACGACCCTCGCTACCGCGCCAACCCCCACGACCGCTGCTTCTTCTGCAAGACGAGCCTCTACGGCGCGGTGTCGCGCCGCACCACGCGCACGGTGCTGTCCGGCACCAACCTCGACGACCTCGGCGACATCCGCCCCGGCCTGGCCGCAGCGCGCAACCACGCGGTGCGCCATCCCCTCGTGGAGGCCGGGATCGACAAGGCGGGCGTGCGCGCCCTGGCGGCGGCACTGGGCCTGGGTGCCCTGTCGGAGCTGCCCTCCGCGCCCTGCCTGTCCAGCCGCATCGAGACCGGCCTGCGCATCGAGCCGGCCGAGCTGGCGATGGTGCACGCGGCCGAGACCCTCGTGTCCGAGGCGCTGCGCCCGGCCACGGTGCGCTGCCGCGTGCGCGCGGCCGGCGTCGTGGTGGAGCTGGACGCGGCGACGCTGGCCCGCATGGCG
>JBPBQS010000052.1:0-15330 GCA_050920955.1 Janthinobacterium lividum
TGTCGATGACCACGTTGCGGCCCTTGGGACCCAGCGTGACCTTCACCGCGTCGGCGAGGATGTCCACGCCGCGCAGCATGCGGCCGCGAGCGTCGCCGCCGAACCGAACTTCCTTGGCTGCCATGTATCGGGCCTTTCTTTCTGTGAGCGCAGGCGCCCCGGGCATCGAGCGCCCCGGAGCCTGCGCCGCATCAACCCGCTCCGGATCGGATGGCGGGCCGGGCGCATCGCTGCGCCCCCTCTTGTCGCGCGGGACGCATCGCTGCGCCCCCTCTCATCCTCCGGGACGCGTTCCCGCATCCCGCCTCGTCAGCGCCCTGGGCAAGCCAGGGCCGCCTGCCGCAGGATCAGGCCGCGGCCTTCTGGGCGGAGCCGCCCTCGATCACGCCCATGATGTCGGTCTCCTTCATGATCAGGAGATCCTCGCCGTCGAGCTTGACCTCGGTGCCCGACCACTTGCCGAACAGCACGCGGTCGCCGGCCTTGACGTCCGGCGGCACCAGGGCGCCCGCGTCGTTGCGCGCGCCGGCGCCGACGGCCACGACCTCGCCCTCCATCGGCTTCTCCTTGACGGTGTCGGGGATGATGATCCCGCCAGACGTCTTCTCCTCGGCGGTGAGCCTGCGAACCACGATGCGGTCGTGAAGGGGACGGAAATTCGCCATGCGGGACATCCTCGGCAGCATCGGGCCCGCGACACGCGCCACGGGACCCGGATGGTGGATCTTGGCCGGCGAACGGGGCCCGCCGGCGGTTTGGCACTCCCGGGCCCTGAGTGCCAGGCCCGGCGTGACGCAGACCTAGGGTGGCGCCGACGCCAAGTCAAGCATCCGGCAGCACTCGACGCCCTGGAGTGCCAAACCCCTGAAACGACACGACAATTGCAATCGCCATCGCAGCCCCGCCAGGATGGGCGCCGGCCCCGTCCGTGTCGGGCGGGGCCGCACCGCACCCTACCGGGACACCGCTCACGGAGAATCGACCATGACCCTGGCGCTGCAGCTGAAGGACTACCGGCTCACCACGGCGGAGATCCTCTACCGCCTGCCGGACCACCCCGCGGTGCTCCAGACCTACGTCTGGCAGGATCTCGACCTGGCGCCGGCCTTCCCCGTGCTCGGCGGCTTCCTGGCGTTCTGGCAGCGCGAGATCGAGGGCCGCCTGCATTCCGTGCGCGTCGCCAGCGCCAGCCTGGCCGGCCCCGCGCGCTGGCACCCCGTCACCGACCGCTTCCTCCTGCACTAGCCCGCCCGGCACGGCCCGCGCACCACGCGCCGGCCGTGCCGAACCCGGCGCCGCGGGGCCCGTTGTCGGCGCGTCACTCCCGGAAGCCGCCCGATGCCCCGCCTGACGCGCGCCGCGCCCCTCGCCGCCTGCCTGCTGCTCTGCGCCTGCAACGCCCGCTTCGGCGGCTCGCCGCTGGTGTCCGCCGCCAGCCCGGCCAGCGCCAACGGCGGCGCCAACGAGATGCCGCAGCCCGCCAACAGCCTGCCCCTCGGCGCCGAGGGCATCGGCCACGGCCCCAACGCCACCGTGCCGAACGACGCCTCCATCACCTTCGGCGGCGGCGCCCGGCGCTAGAACCCGCCGCCACGCCGGACCTCAGCCCTCCGCCGGGCCGCTCCCGGGCACCGGGCCCTTCGCCCCCCGTCCTCCGGTGCGGCGTCCTCCTCCAGCCTGGCCCCGTCGAGCAGCGCCGCCCGACGCTGCGCCGCCTGCTCCAGCGCCAGGCGCTGCGCCCTCGTCTGCCCGTGCACGACCCGGTTCTCCGCCGCCTGCCGCGCCGCGGCCTCCCGGTCGCGGAGCTTGCGCGCGCGGTTCAGGTTCACGATCTCGCTCATCCCCCGAGCGTGCCACGACGCGCGCCCCCGCGCCATTCCGTCCGCGTCCGACCCGAACCCGCCATTTCCACGATCCCGGCTTGCAGTTCGCGGCAAACCACGCCAGCGTCCGGGAAAACGCCCGGAGCCCCCCCATGCGCCTCGTCCACAAGGCCCGCCTCGCCGCGGCCGCCGCCGTCCTGCTGGCCCTGTCCGCCACCCACGCCCGCGCCGACGGCACCGTGCGCGTCGGCTACCAGAAATACGGCACCCTGATCCTGCTCAAGGAGAAGGCCTGGCTCGAGCCCGCACTGGCAAAGCTCGGCTGGACCGTGAAGTGGTCCGAGTTCACCAGTGGCCCCCAGCTGATGGAGGCGTTCAACGCCGGCGCCCTGGACTTCGCCACCACCGGCGAGACCCCGCCGATCTTCGCCGAGGCCGCCGGCACCCCCCTGCTCTACGTCGGCACCGAGCCCCCCGCGCCGAAGGGCGAGGCCATCGTCGTCCCCCCCGGCAGCACGATCACCAGCGTCGCCGAGCTGCGCGGCAAGCGCGTCGCGCTGAACAAAGGCTCCAACGTGCACGCCCTGCTGGTGCGCGCGCTCGAGGCCGCCGGCCTGCACTGGTCCGACATCACGCCCGTCTACCTCTCGCCGCCCGACGCTCGCAGCGCCTTCACCAGCGGCCGCCTCGACGCCTGGGCGATCTGGGACCCCTACCTCGCCTCCGCCCAGGCCGACGCCGGCGCGCGCGTCATCGCCGACGCCACCGGCCTCGTGCCCAACCACCAGTTCTACCTCGCCAGCCGCCCCTTCACGACCGCCCAGCCCGCCATCGTCCAGGCCATCCTCGCCGAGATCGGCACGCTCGACCGCTGGGCCGCCGCCACCCCCGCCGAGGTCGCCCCCCTGCTCGCCCACGGCGTCGGCCTGCCCCTCGCCTCGGTCGAGATCGCCCTCGCCCGCCTGAGCTACGGCGTCGTGCCGATCACCCCAGACATCGTCGCCCAGCAGCAGGCCATCGCCGACGAGTTCCACGCCCTGCACCTGATCCCGACCAAGGTCGACGTCGCCAAGGACGTCTGGCAGCCGCCGTCCTGAGCCAGGCAAGCAAGGTCGAGGCTCCGCCTCGAGCTCCGCCAAAGGCTCGCCTTTGGAAACCTCGACGAGGCCAGGCGATACGTTCGGAGAGCTTTCGTGACGCCCGGCCGCGCCCCGGCCCTCTAGCCTCGCCCCATGCGAACCTCCCCGCGCCGCCTCGCCCTGCTTCTTGCCGCGCTGTCGTGCGCGCCCGCCCTCGCCCAGACGCCCGACGCCTCGGGGGCGCCCGGCCGCGGCCACCACGGCCGCCAGGGCCAGGGCGGCGCCGCCGGGCCGGGCCGTGCGAAGGCGGCCGAGATGAAGATCCCCCCGGAGATGTGGCCGCGCCTGGACCGCGGCGCGCTGCTGTGCGCGAGCCTGGACGGCCTGCGGGCGCGGGCGGCGTCGCTGGAGGACGGCGGCGGCCCGCAGCCCCTGCCGCCCGGCTGCCGCCCGATCGCCCAGGCCACGAAGGTGACGGTGCTCGACCGCGTTCCGCCCGGCGCCGCCGAGGTCAGCATCGACGCGACCCGCGAGCGGGGCTGGACCGACGCCTGGCTCCCCGACAAGCCCCCGAGCCGCTGATCTTCCTGAGTCGTGGATTCCAAAGGCGAGCCTTTGGCGGAGCTCGAGGCGGAGCCTCGACCTTGCTTCCTTCCCGCCCCGCACGACGTGACCACCCCGCGCGTTGACCCCACCCGGCCCTGGTGATAGCACCCGCGACCAGCGCAATTGCGACGCGGTCGCATCAACTTCGCGCACGGAGCCGCCATGACCCAGTCCCGCCGCGCCGCCCTTGCCCTTGGCCTTGCCGTCCTGGCGCCGCTGCCGGCGCTGGCGGCACCCGCGCCGCTGACGATCTATGCGGCCCAGCACCACCAGCTCGTCGACATGGTGGCGCAGGCGTTCACGAAGGAGACGGGCATCCCGGTGCGCTCGCGCTTCGGCGAGGCGCCGGAGCTGGCGAGCCAGATCGTGCGCGAGGGCGCGCGCTCGCCGGCCGACATCTACTTCACGGAGAACTCGCCCGAGCTGACGCTGCTCGACGAGAAGGCGCTGCTCGCCCCGGTGACGCCGGCGACGCTGGCGCAGGTGCCGGCGCAGCACAGCGCCTCCACCGGCCGCTGGCTCGGCGTGCTGGCGCGCGAGAACGTGCTGGCGTACGACCCGGCGAAGCTCAAGACGGCGGACCTGCCCGCCTCGCTGCTCGACCTGGCCAGGCCCGAGTGGAAGGGCCGCGTCGCCATCGCGCCGTCCGACGCCGACTTCCTGCCGCTGGTGCAGGCGGTCGTCGTGCTCAAGGGGCGCGACGCGGCGCTGGCGTGGCTGAAGGGGCTCAAGGCCAACGCCCAGGTGTTCGACGACGACGAGGGCGTGGTCTCCGCCGTGGAGCGCGGCACCGTGGCCGCCGGGGTGATCAACAGCTACTACTTCTACCGTGCCCGCGTGGAGCAGGGCGCCGACAAGACGCGCTCCGAGGTCCACCACTTCGGCGGCGGCGACGTGGGCGGGCTGCTCAACATCTCGGGCGCGGCCGTGCTGAAGTCGTCGAGGAACCAGGACGAGGCGCAGCGCTTCCTCGCCTTCATGGTGAGCCGGCCGGTGCAGGAGATGCTGGCCAGGAGCGACATCGACTTCGAGTACCCGCTGGTGCCGGGCGTGGCGCCGAACGCGGCGCTGAAGCCGATGGACCAGCTGCAGCCGCCGGCCCTGACCCTGCAGCAGCTCGGCGACGACCAGGACTCCGCGAAGCTGCTGCGCCAGTCCGGGCTGCTCTGACCCGCCCGTGACGGCCCTCGCCCGCAAGCCCGCGCCCGCGCTGCCGGCGCCAGCCCCGCTGCCGGCGGTCGCGGCCGCGCGCCCGGTCCTGCTGCCCCCCGCGCCTGCCGTGGCGCGTCGCGGCGTGCGCCTGTCCGGCCGCCGTCGCCCGCCGGTGGCGCTTCTGCTCGCGGGCGGGGTCGGCTCGCTGCTGGTGTTGCTGCCGCTGGTGTGGACCGTCGTGGAGGCGTTCGGCGCCGACCCGGCCGACGCGCGCGACATGCTGCTCCGCCCGATGGTGGGCGAGCTGCTGCTCAACACGCTGGGCCTGGTGCTCGCCACCACCGCCTGCGCCGGGCTGATCGGCACCGCCTGCGCCTGGTGCATCGAGCGCACCCGCCTGCCCGGCCGCGCCGTCTGGGCGGTGCTGGCCGCGGTGCCGCTGGCGATCCCGCCGTTCATCACCTCCTACGCCTGGCTGTCGCTGGCCCCCTCGCTGCAGGGCTTCGGCGGCGCCCTGCTGGTGGTGACCTGCGCCTACACCCCGTTCGTCACGCTGCCGGTCGCCGCCAGCCTGCGCGGCATGGACCCGGCGCTGGAGGAGAGCGCGCGCTCGCTCGGCCACGGCCCCTGGCGCTCGTTCTTCCGCGTGGTCCTGCCGCAGCTCCGCCCCGCCCTGCTCGGCGGCATGCTGCTGGTCGCGCTCAACACGCTGGTCGAGTTCGGCGCCTTCACGCTCCTGCGCTTCCGCACCTTCACCACAGAGCTCTACGCCGAGTACCGCACCGGCCTCGACGGCCCGGACTCCGCCCTGCTCGCCGTGGTGCTGATCGCGCTCTGCGTCGCCTGCCTCGCCGTCGAGGCCCGCGTCCGCGGCCGCGCCCGCTACGCCCGCGTCGCCCGCTTCACCGGCCGCCGCGCCACGCCCGCGCGCCTGGGCTGGCGCGCCGCCCCCGTCCTGGCCGGCTTCGCGCTGCTGGCGGCGGTGACGATCGCCGTGCCGCTGTGCACGATCGGGTTCTGGCTGACGCGGCACAACTCCGCCGCCTTTTCCACCGTGGCCGCGTCCGGGCCGCTGCTGCTCGACGCAGCGCTGTCCTCGATCTCGCTCGGCCTCTCGGGCGCGGCGCTCACCATGGCGCTGGCGATCCCGCTCGGCGTGCTCACCGTGCGCTACGACGGCCCGCTGATCGCCGTGCTGGAGCGCGCCGCCTGGCTGGCGCAGGGCGTGCCCGGCATCGTCGTCGCCCTCGCCCTGGTGTCGCTCACCATCCAGGCGGCACAGCCGCTCTACCAGACCTCGGCGCTCCTCGTGGTGTCCTACGCGATCCTGTTCCTGCCGCTGGCCCTGGTCAGCGTGCGCGCCGCCCTCGCCCAGGCGCAGCGCGGCCTGGAGGAGGCCGGCCGCTCGCTCGGCCTCGGCTGGGCCGCGACCGCCTGGCGCGTCATGCTCCCCGTCGCGGGGCCCGGCCTCGGCGCCGCCGCCGCCCTCGTCTTCGTCTCCGTGATGACCGAGCTGACCGCGACCCTGCTGCTCTCGCCGATCGGCACGGAGACGCTGGCGACGCGGGTCTGGGCCAACACCTCCACCCTCGCGTTCGCGGCCGCGGCGCCGTACGCGGCGCTGATGGCGAGCGTCTCGCTCGTCTCCACCTGGGTGCTGGCGCGGCGCTTCGGCGCGACGGCGCTGGCCGGGGGGTGAGGGCGTGAAGCAAGCAAGCATGGGCTCTGCCCAAACCCGCAAAGGGTCCGAGGACCCTTTGATCCCATCCCTTAAGGGAAGCCATCCAAGGGGCTTCCCTTGGCGGAGTCCAGAGGCAGAGCCTCTGGCCTTGCTGGCTTCCTGAGGCATGTCCGACGTCCAGATTCAGGCCCTGTGCAAGTCCTTCGGCCCGTCCCCCGTGCTGTCCGGCATCGACCTGTCCGTGCGCTCCGGCAGCCTGGTGGCGATCCTCGGCGCCTCCGGCAGCGGCAAGACCACGCTCCTGCGCCTGCTGGCCGGCTTCGAGCGCGCCGACTCCGGCCGCATCGCGGTCGCCGGCGAGCCGGTGTGCGACACGGGCCTCCACGTCGCCCCGGAGCGCCGCCGCATCGGCTACGTCGCCCAGGAGGGCGCGCTGTTCCCCCACCTGAGCGTGCAGGACAACGTGCTGTTCGGCCTGCCCCGGCGCGACCGGCGCGACGCGGCCCGGGCGGCGGGGCTGCTGGAGCTGGTGGGCCTGCCAGCGTCCTACGCCACGCGCGGCCCGCACCAGCTCTCCGGCGGCGAGCAGCAGCGCGTGGCGCTGGCGCGTGCCCTGGCGCCCGGCCCGCGCCTGGTGCTGCTCGACGAGCCGTTTTCCGCGCTGGACGCCGCGCTGCGCACCGAGACCCGGCGCGCCGTGGCCGCGGCGCTGTCGCAGGCCGGCGCCACCGCGCTCCTGGTCACGCACGACCAGTCCGAGGCGCTGTCGATGGGCGAGCAGGTCGCCGTGCTGCGCCGCGGCCGCCTGGTGCAGATGGCCTCGCCCGAGACCCTGTACCGCCGCCCCGTGGACGCCGAGCTGGCGCGCTTCGTCGGCGAGGCGGTGCTGCTGCCCGGCCGTGCCGAGGGCAGCGCGGTGTCGTGCTGCCTGGGCCGCCTCGCGCTCGCGCAACCGGCGGGTGCGCAGGCGGGGCCGCAGGGCGAGGTGGACGTGCTGCTGCGCCCGGAGCAGCTGCGGCTGGACGGCGCGGGCGGCGTCGCGGCGGTGGTGCGCGAGGTGACCTTCTACGGCCACGACGCCAGCGTGGCGCTGCGCCTGGACGGCGGCGTGGCGGTGAGCGCGCGGGTGAGCGGCCACGGCGTGCCGTCGGTGGGCGAGAGCGTGCGCGTCTCGGTCGCCGGCGCCGTCACCGCCTTCGCCCGGACCCAGGCCCCGCCCGCCAAGGCCTGACGCGGCAGGGCACGTGTCTTGGTTGCGACCGGAGATCGTCATACGGACGTAATCATCCCGCTGGTAGCAGGGCCGCCGTGGGGCTGCGCCTCCCGTGTGGCGCCCTGCCGGCGCGGCCGGCGCGACGAGGCCCCGGGACGATCGGGAGCATGTGATGGAACGCGCGACATTCGGCAGGACGGCGCTTGCGGCGGGCGCGGCGGCGATCTGGCTGGCGCCGCTGCCGGCCCTGGCCTGGGGCCACACCGGGCACGTGGAGATCAGCGAGCTGGCGATCGCGACGCTGCCGCCGGAGCTGCCGCAGTTCCTGCGCTCCTCCGCGTCCGACGCCGAGGTCGGCCAGCTCGGCGCGGAGCCCGACGTCTCCAAGACCGCGGGCACGATCCACGACGCCGAGCGCGACGCGGGGCACTACATCGACGTCGATGACGCCGGCCTGGTGGACGGGGTGAGCCCGCTGACGCCGCTTGCGGCCACGCGCGAGGCGTTCGACACGGCGCAGCGCGCGGGCGGGCGCACGCAGTACTCGTCGGGCTACCTGCCCTACAACATCGTCGACGGCTGGCAGCAGCTGCGCAAGGACTTCGCCTACTTCCGCGCCGACAAGGTGGGCCTGGCGACCGCGACCAGCGACGACGACCGCGGGTTCTTTCAGTACCAGCTCGAGCTGCGCCGCAAGCTGATCCTGCGCGACATCGGCGTGTGGAGCCACTACGTCGGCGACGGCAGCCAGCCGCTGCACGTCTCGGTCCACTACAACGGCTGGGGCAAGTATCCGAACCCGCAGAACTTCACGCAGGCGCACATCCACGCGCAGTTCGAGGGCGCCTTCGTCAGACAGTTCACGAAACTCGACGACATCTTCTTCGCGATTCGGCCGTACCACGACTGCGGCTGCGCGATCGAGCAGCGCGTCGCCGAGTACATGCAGGCCACCGCGAGCCAGGTGGTGCCGCTCTACACGCTGGCGAAGGCCGACCCGGCGCCGTTCACCACCCCGGTGAAGGCCGAGGTGAAGTTCGCGACCCAGCGCCTCGCCGCCGGCGCCGCCGAGCTGCGCGACGAGATCGTCGACGCCTGGCGCTCCAGCGCCACCTGGACCGTGGGCTACCCGCTGATCAACGTGGCCGACGTCGAGTCCGGCAAGGTGCACCTGACGCGGACCTCCTACGCCGGCGACTAGCCCGGGCCGCGGGGCGGGGCCGGACGCGCGCCGCGCCGGCCACGCGCCCCGTCCTCACCCGCCGCCGCCGAGCGCCACGAGCCGCGCCGCGATGGCGCCGAGCGTCAGGACCTCCGCCTCCGTGCCGGACAGGGCGGACAGCGGCATGCTCGGCACGGCGGCTTCCCGGGGGTCCTGGACGATCGTGGCGCCGCCTGCCCTGCCGATCGCCGCCAGCCCCGCGGCGCCGTCGCCGTCCCACCCGGTGAGCACCACGCCGACCACTCGCGCGCCGTAGGCCAGCGCCGCGGACTCGAACAGCAGGTCCACCTGCCGCCCGTCCCGTCCCTCCCCGACCGGCAGCGTCACCCTGTCGCCCTCGCGCAGCATGCGCCCCCCTGGCGGCACCACGTGGACCTGCCCGGGCACGACCTCCTCGCCGTCGCCGGCGTACGTCGCGCGCAGCGGGCCGGCGCGACCGAGGATGTCGGGCAGGTCGCGCACCGGGTCGCCGTCCAGGCTGAGGCTGACGAACACCGCCGCCGCGAATCCCCGCGGCAGGCCGCCGACCAGCGCGCTGACCGCCTCCACCCCGCCGATCGAGGCGCCGATCACGACGATGTCGCGCCTGGCCATCACGAGCCTCCTGACGATTTCGCGCGGATGCGGCGCGGGACGACCGCCCCGATGCCCCGAGGAGCACCGCTCCCCTCCGCGCGAGAACAACACGGTGCCGCATCGAACGCCACACGAAACCACAGGCCGTCCCCGCCGCCGGAGCGCGCGTGCGTCGCGCAGCCCCGCTCTGCCGCCTGATCGCGCAGTGTTCCCCTGCCCTGCCCGCAGCGGCGGCGGTGCCGGTCCGGCGGGCCGCGGTGCCGGTCACATTCCTGTGGACCGGCGCGGCACCCCGTCCATACTCTCCGGCCGCATCGACCCGCCTTTCCATCCCGGGGACCACAGCCGCATGAACGCTCGCCGCCGCACCGCCCGTCCCGCCGCCTCCGCCGTGCCGCTCGCGGCCGCGGCCCTGGCCGCCGCCCTGCTCGGCGCGCCGCCGGCCCGCGCCGCGGACCGGGTGATCCGCCTCGGCGTGGACCTGTCGCTGACCGGCGCCGACGCCGACAGCGGCAACAAGGTCAAGGACGGCGTCCTGCTCGCCATCGACGAGGCCAACGCCCGCCACCTGATCCCCGGCGTCACCATCGAGCCGGTGCTGCTCGACGATGCCACCGCCACCGCCGGCCAGTACGACCCCGCCCAGGCCGCCACCAACGCCCGCAAGATGGTCTCCGACCGCGACGTGATCGCCGCCATTGGCCCGCAGATGAGCGGCGCCGCCAAGGCGATGGCCCCGATCCTGAGCATGGGCAACCTCGCCATGATCACGCCCGAGGCCACCAACCCCGACCTCACCGACCCCAAGTTCGCCGGCCAGTATCGCCCCTCCGGCAAGGTCACCTTCTTCCGCACCGTGACCACGGACGCGTTCCAGGGCCCGAACATGGCCAACTTCTTCGCCGACACGCTCCACGCGAAGCGGATCTACATCCTCGACGACAGCGGCGCGTTCGGCGTGGGCCTCGCCGACCGCTTCGCCGCCCAGGCCAAGGCCAAGGGCATCGAGGTCCTCGGCCGCGACCGCCTCGACCCCAAGGCCGCCGACTACAGCTCCGTGCTGACCAAGATCAAGTCGCTCGGCGCCGACAGCCTCTACTACGGCGGCGTGTCCGAGGCCGGCGTGAAGGTCATCAAGCAGTCCTACGACATCATCCCCGCCGCGATGAAGGGCGGCGGCGACGGCCTGCTCGACGGCGCCGTGCTCACCGGCGCCGGCTTCCCCGCGGCGCAGGGCTGGTACGTCACCATCGCCGCGCCGCACATGCTGGAGGACAGGAAGCTCGCCACCTGGACCAAGACGTTCAAGGACAAGTACGGCGTCTCCGCCGGCGACTACTCCATCACCGGCTACGACGGCGCCCAGGTGATCCTCGCCGCCATCAAGGGCCTCGTCGCGGCCAAGCAGGACGTCACCCGCGAGGCCGTGCGCGCCGCCATCGCCGCAAGCTCCACCGACACGCTGCAGGGGCCGGTCGCGTTCGACGCCAACGGCGACGTCAACTCCAAGGTCGTCAGCGTGTTCCAGGTCCGCAAGGACACCGCGGCGCCGCTCGACGACGTGGCGTCGCAGTTCAAGTACGTGGGCACGGCGCCCGCGAATTGACCGGCGAGCAGGCAAGGCCGGGCTCTGCCCGGACCCGCAAAGGGTCCGAGGACCCTTTGATCCCCTTACTTAAGTCAAGGATTCCAAAGGCGAGCCTTTGGCGGAGTCCAGAGGCAGCGCCTCTGGCCTTGCTTCCTTCATGACCGCCGGCGACCTGCTGCTGCAGCAGGTGATCAACGGCCTGAGCCTGGGCGCGATGTACGCCCTGCTCGCGCTGGGCTTCACCCTCGTCTACGGCATCCTCGAGCTGATCAACTTCGCGCACTTCAACGTCTTCATGATCGGCTCCTTCATCGGCCTGTGGACGCTGCAGGCGTTCGGCCTCTCCGGCCAGGACGTGCTGATGACCGGCCTGCCCCTCGCCGGCGTGCTGCTCGCGACGCTCGCCACCAGCATGGTCGGCGCCGGCGCGCTCGGCGTGCTGGTCGAGCGCGTGTGCCTGCGCCCGCTGCGCGGCGTGCGGGGGCCGGCGGCGATGATCACCACGATCGGCGTCTCCTACATCCTGTTCAACCTGGTGCTGCTGTTCGTCGGCGCCGACGCCAAGAACTACCCCAACCCCCTGCCGCCCATGGAGTTCGCGATCGGCGGCGCGGTGCTGCGCCTGCGCGAGATCCTGATCTGGATCGTCTCGCTGGTGCTGATGGGCGCGCTGTGGCTGTTCGTGCAGCGCTCGCGCCTGGGCCGCGCCATGCGCGCCACCGCCCAGGACCCCGAGGCCGCGCGCATGATGGGCGTCGAGGTCGACCAGGTCGTGATCGCGGCGTTCTTCCTCGGCTCGGCGCTGGCGGGGGCGGCGGGGCTGGTGTTCGGCCTCTACTACAACTTCACCGGCTTCCTGATCGGCTACACCGCGGGGCTGCGCGCCTTCACCGCGGCCGTGCTCGGCGGCATCGGCAACGTGCCCGGCGCCATGCTCGGCGGCATCATCATCGGGCTCGTGGAGACGCTGAGCGGGCAGTACCTCGCCACCGCCTGGGCCGACGTCGTGATCTTCTCCATCCTGGTGCTGGTGCTGGTGTTCCGCCCCGCCGGCCTGTTCGGGCGCATGGCGCCGAACCGCTCGTGAGCGGCCCGCCCACGCCCGACGTGGCCCCGGTCCTCGGCGACCCGCCGGCCCGCACCCGTGCCGGCGCCCCCGCGCTGTTCCGCCCGTGGCTGGCGTCGACGCCCGGGCGGCGCGCGATCGTGGCGCTGCTCGCGCTGGCGGCGCTGGCGTTCCCGCTGCTGCACGGCAACGACGCCGACATCGACGCGGCCGCCAACGCCGGCTCCTACGCGGCGCTGGCGCTCGGGCTGAACATCGTGGTCGGCATGGCCGGGCTGCTCGACCTCGGCTACGCGGCGTTCTTCGCGATCGGCGCCTACGCCTACGGCATCCTCTCGTCCTACCAGCTCGCCCCAGAATGGACCGCCTTCTGGCAGCCCTTCGCGAGCCTCGGCCTCGTCGAGCACCTCGCCGGCGACGCGGGCACCGCCGGCACCGTGCACTTCACCGTCTCGTTCTGGATCATGCTGCCGGCGTCCGCGGCGATCTCCGCGCTGTGCGGCATGGCGTTCGGCGCGCCCACGCTGCGTCTGCGCGGCGACTACCTGGCGATCGTCACGCTCGGCTTCGGCGAGATCGTGCCGATCGTGGTGCGCAACACGCCCTGGCTGACCAACGGCGCGGCGGGCCTGAACGGCATCGCCCCCCCATCCCTGCTCGGCCACAGCTTCGGCGTCGACGCCCTGCCCTACTACTACGTCATGCTCGCCCTGGTCGGCGTGCTCATCTTCGCCAGCCTGCGCCTGCGCGACAGCCGCGTGGGCCGCGCCTGGATGGCGATCCGCGAGGACGAGACCGCCGCCGCCGCGATGGGCGTCGACACGGTGCGCTTCAAGCTGCTCGCCTTCGCCATCGGCGCGGGGTTCGCCGGCGCCACCGGCACCTTCTTCGTCGCCAAGCTGCAGACCGCGACGCCGGAGATGTTCGGCTACCCCGTCTCCGTGATGGTCCTCGTCATGGTCGTGCTCGGCGGCATGGGCAGCGTCTGGGGCGTCGTGCTCGGCGCCGTGTCGCTGCAGCTCCTGCAGTCCTGGCTCCTGCCCGACATGACGGGCTGGCTGCACGACGCCGGCCGCGCGATGGGCAACGCCGCGATGCAGCGCGTCGACCTGTCGCAGGCCACCGAGCTGATCTTCGGCGTCGTGCTCGTCGCCATGATGCTGTTCCGCCGCGACGGCCTGATCCCCGCGAGCCGCTCCGCCGCCGCCCTCACCTTCGCCCAGCAGCACGCCGACGTCTCGCGACCCGGCGCCGCCCAGGACGGCTTCGCGACCCTCGGCGGCTTCGGCACCCCGCGCGATGCGGCCGCCGCCCCCCGCGCCCTGCTGGAGATCCGCGGCCTGACCGTGCGCTTCGGCGGCCTGGTGGCGCTCGACAACGTCGACCTGGTGGTGCCCGAAGGCGGCGTGGTCGCGGTGATCGGCCCCAACGGCTCGGGCAAGTCCACGCTGTTCAACGCGATCACCGGCCTCGTGCGCGCGCAGGGCGGCTCGATCCTGTTCGACGGGCAGGAGATCCGCGGCCTGCGCCCCGACCGCATCCTGCGCCGCGGCCTGGCCCGCACGTTCCAGAACATCCGCCTGTTCCCGACCCTCAGCGTGCTCGACAACGTCCTCGTCGGCACCCACGCCCGCCTGCGCGCCGGCCCGCTGCGCGCCGTCCTCCGCCTCCCCGCCACCCGCCGCGAGGAGGCCTCGGCCCGCGCCCGCGCCACCGGCATCGTCGCCTGCTTCGGCAACCGCCTGCTGCCCCGCCTCGGGCAGAGCGTCGGCGGCCTTTCCTACGCCAACCGCCGCCGCGTCGAGATCGCCCGCGCCCTCGCCTCCGGCCCCCGCCTGCTCCTGCTCGACGAGCCCACCGCAGGCATGAACCCCGCCGAGACCCTGGAGCTGGCCGAGCAGATCCGCGCCCTGCACCAGTCCGGCCTGACGGTCCTCGTCATCGAGCACAAGCTCGACGTCGTCGTCCGCCTCGCCGACACCGTGATCGTGCTCGACCACGGCGTGAAGCTCACCGAGGGCCCGCCCGCCGTGGTGCGCCGCGACGAGCGCGTACTCAGCGCCTACCTCGGGCGGGGAGCGCGCGAGGTTGCGTGAGGAAGCAAGGCCGGGCTCTGCCCGGACCCGCCAGGGGCAAGCCGCCCCTGGACCGGCACTACTTGAGCCGGAGATCCACGGGTCAGTAAGTCGCTTGCCGGCGGCTTCGCACTGTGTCTACGTTGTAGAGACATCGGCGGGGGTATCATCGTGCAGGGCGTCGTGAAGAAGTGGGGCAACAGCGCCGCCGTGCGCATTCCGGCGGCCGTGCTGGAAGCCGCCCACGTGCGCCTGGACCAGCCCGTCGACGTGCGCGAAGAAGGCGGCCGCATCGTCATCGAGCCGCTCGCGCCGGCCCGCTACGACCTCGCCGCCCTCGTCGCCGGCATCACCGACGACAACCACCACGACCCGGTCGACACCGGCGCCCCCGTCGGCCGCGAGTCCTGGTAGCCGCCCCGGCCTACGTCCCGGACGCGGGCGACATCGTCTGGCTCCAGTTCGACCCGCAGGCCGGCCACGAGCAGGCCGGGCACCGCCCCGCCCTCGTGCTCAGCCCCGCGAGCTACAACGGGCGCGCGGGCATGATCGTCTGCTGCCCGACCACGACCCGGATCAAGGGCTACCCGTTCGAGGTGGCGCTCGCAGGCACGCCGCCGAGCGTGGTGCTGGCCGACCAGGTGAAGAGCCAGGACTGGCGCGCCCGCAACGCCGTCCGCAAGGGCCGGGTCAGCGCCCGCGAGCTCGCCGAGGTGCGCGCCAAGCTGATCGCGCTGATCGCATGACCGGTGTTCACGGATCGGCCAGCCCTCTTTCCCAGGACACCCCATGACCCTGCTGGAGTTCCACGACGTCGACACCCACTACGGCGACCTGCACGTGCTGAAGTCCGTGAACTACAGCATCGAGGCCGGCGAGATTGTCTGCCTGCTGGGCGGCAACGCCTGCGGCAAGTCGACCACGATGAAGACGATCATGGGCACGGTGCGCGCCACGCGCGGCCAGGTGCTGCTCGACGGCGAGCCGATCGGGCACCTGTCCACCGCCGAGCGCGTGCGCCGCGGCATCGCGCCGGTGCTGGAGGCGCGCCGCCTGTTCCCGCGCATGAGCGTGCTGGAGAACCTCGAGATGGGCGCCTACGTGCGCAAGCGCGGTCCGGAGGTGGCGCGCGACCTGGAGCGGGTGTTCGCGCTGTTCCCCCGCCTGCGCGAGCGCACCGGCCAGGTCGCCGGCACCATGTCGGGCGGCGAGCAGCAGATGGTGGCGCTGGGCCGCGCGCTGATGGCCC
>JBPBQS010000106.1:0-15320 GCA_050920955.1 Janthinobacterium lividum
ACGCGGTGGCCGAGGCGAGCACGAGGCACACCAGGGTCGCGCCCTGCTGCACGAAGCCGAGCGTCAGCGCCACGAGCATCGCGCCCACGGTCTGCCCGAGCAGGCGCGCGACCGAGATCATCCCCGACGCGCTGCCCACGCGCGCGGCCGGCGCGGTCACCAGCATCGCGCGGTTGTTCGGCGGCTGGAACAGCCCGAAGCCCGCCCCGGCCAGCGCGATGCGCCACACGATGTCGAGGTTGCTGGGATCCGCCGGCATCAGCCGCAGCGCCAGGAAGCCCAGCCCGGTGATGCACAGGCCCAGCGAGGACAGCACCGCCGCCGGGACGCGGTCGGCGATGCGGCCGACGAAGGGCGCCACGGCGACGATCGCGAGCGGCCACGGCGTGATCAGCAGCCCGGTCTGCACCGCGGTGCGCCCGAGCACGGCCTCCAGGTTGAACGGCATCGAGATGATGAAGAAGTTCGACGCAACGAAACCCAGGAAGCCCGTGCCGAACGCCACCCGGAAGCCGCCGATGCGCAGCAGGTCCACCGGCAGCAGCGGGCTGCTCCGCCCGAGCTGCCGGCGCACCAGGACCACGAGGCACGCGGCGCCGACCAGCAGCAGCGAGGCCCCGAACGCCGCGCCTTCGCGGTGCGCCAGGCTGTCGCCGCCCACGATCAGCGCGCCGAACGCGGCCGCGTTGAGCGCGACGCTGGCCCAGTCCAGCGCGCCGCCCGAGCGCGGGGTGCGCGGCAGCGAGGTGGCCGCGAACGCGAAGGCGATGCCGCCCAGCGGCAGGTTCACCCAGAACAGCCACTGCCACCCCGCCACCGACAGCACCGCGGACGCCACGGTCGGCCCCAGCGCCACGCCCATCGCCACGACCAGGCCGTTGAACGCGATCCCACGCCCCAGCTCCTTCGCCGGGTAGATGAAGCGCACCAGTGCCGCGTTGACGCTCATGATGCACGCGCCGCCGAACCCCTGCAGCGCCCGCGCCAGCGCCAGCTCGGGCAGGCTGGTGCTGAGCGCGCACAGCACGGACGCGACCACGAACAGCACCAGGCCGATCTGGCTCATGCGCGCATACCCCCAGCGCTCGCCAAGCGCCGCGAGCGGCAGCAGCGAGATCACGCTGGCGAGCTGGTAGGCGTTGATCACCCAGATCGAGGAGGACGCGGAGGTGTGGATGTCCGCCGCGATGGTCGGCAGCGCGACGTTGGCCACCGCGTAGTCCAGCACGGACAGCAGCACGGACAGCGAGACCACGAACATCGCCCGCCAGCGCGCGACGCCGTACAGGCCGTCGACGGCGGCGGCGGGAACGAGGACAGGCGGGGAGGTGTCGGCCATGACCCCTCGTAGCCCCGCGCTCCCGGCGGCGCCACCACACGCAGGCAAGCAAGGTTGAGGCTCC
Organism: Janthinobacterium lividum; assembly: GCA_050920955.1. GTDB lineage: Bacteria > Pseudomonadota > Alphaproteobacteria > Acetobacterales > Acetobacteraceae > CAXSEF01. The sequence goes on from JBPBQS010000106.1 coordinate 1,404, forward strand.
GCCTCAAACTCCGCCAAAGGCTGCGCCCTTGGAACGCATCCCCTAAGCAAGGCCAGTCCAGGGCGAGGCTGGCCAAAGGTTCCGATGGCCCGCTTGGGCCATTGGAAGGGCCAGACGAGGGGGCTCGCCCTGGCGGGTCCGGGCAGGGCCCGGCCTTGCTTCTCAGCCCCGCAGGTCGATCGCGAGCAGCTGCTCCGTCGCCGCGATGAACAGCCGCCGCATCCCCGGCCCGCCGAACGCGCAGTTCGAGCTGACCTGCGGCGTCGCGATGAACCCGAGCCTGGTGCCGTCGGAGGCGAGAACGTGGACGCCGTCCCCCGCCGTGGTCCACACCCAGCCGCGCGAGTCCACCTTGAGCCCGTCCGGCACGCCGTGCTCCGTGCGGCAGAAGGACCGGCGCCCGGACAGCGCGCCGTCCCCCGCCACGTCGAAGGCGACGACCTCGTGCGCCTCCCCGTCGTACGGGCCGGGGATCTCGCGCAGCGAGAGCCCGGTGTCGGACACGTAGAGCGTGCGGCCGTCGGGCGAGAACGCCAGGCCGTTGGGCTGCTCGAGGTCCGCCATGCGCCGCAGCGAGCCATCCCGCGGGGAGAAGCGGTAGACGCTGCGATGGTCCAGCTCCGGCTCGGCAAGGCTGCCCTGGCTCGGCACCAGCAGCCCGAACGTCGGGTCGGTGAACCAGATCGCGCCGTCCGCGGCCACCACGACGTCGTTGGGCGAGTTCAGCCGCCGCCCCTCGTAATGCGTCACGATCGGCGCCGCGCCCCCGTCCGCGAGCGGCCCCGCCGGCGAACGGCTGATGCAGCGCCGGCCGTGCTCGCAGTGCACCAGCCGGCCCTCGGCGTCGAACGCGTTGCCGTTCACGAACTGCGTGGCGTCCATCAGCACCTCCACGCGCCCGTCCGGATGCCAGCCGAGCACGCGGCGGTTGGACACGTCCGACCACACCAGCCGCTCGCCGGCCGCGTCCCAGACCGTGCCCTCGCCGTGCAGGGTGCCCTCGTGCAGGCAGAGCAGCGGCGCGTCGGGCGACAGCACCTCGGCCAGCCGCCGGTCGTGGACCTGCACGCCCGCAAAACCCTCCACGGGCTCCGGCGGCCCGGCGCGGCGCAGCAGGCGGCCGGTCCGCAGCGTGGTGTCGTCGGGCATCGGCGTGACTCCTGGTCGGGGTGGACACCCTGGGCGCCAAGGCAAGGTCGAGGCTCCGCCTCGAGCTCCGCCAAAGGCTCGCCTTTGGAAACCTGGACCCGGGCGACAGGTTGCCCGAAGGGACCGGCCTTCGGCAGGGCACGCGGAAGCCCGGCTCAGGCCACGGGCGGCAGCACCGAGTCGTAGAGGCGCTCCAGCGCCGCCGTCTGCCGGCCGAGGTCGAAGCGCCGCTCCACGAAGCCGCGCGCCGCCGCCCCCATGCGCCGCCGCCGCTCCGGGTCCCCGAGCAGCTCCCCCATCCGCGCGCCCAGCGCCTCCGCGTCGCGCGCCGGCGCCAGCAGCCCGGTCTCCCCCTCGGCCAGGCCCTCCGGGATGCCGCCGACGCGCGAGCCCACCACCGGCACGCCCGTCGCCGCCGCCTCCAGCAGCACCATGCCCAGCCCCTCCACCCGCCCGGTCGCGGTCCGCACGCTCGGCAGCACCAGCATCGCCGCCCGCCGCATCCAGCTCATCACCTCTGCGTGCGGCCGCGCCCCCAGGAACCGCACCCGCTCCGCCACCCCCAGCGCCCCCGCCAGCCGCTCCAGCGACCGCCGCAGCGGCCCGTCCCCGACCACGACCATCGACACGCCGGGATGGCGCGGCGCCAGCCCCGCGAACGCGTGCAGCAGCGTGGCCGTGCCCTTCATCTCCACCAGCCGCGCCACGTGCAGGATCGTGGCCGTCTCCTCCCCCGGGTCGCGCGGCCTGGTCGCGTCGCAGTCCACGCCCGTGTAGTGGACATGCGTGCGCGCCGGAGCAAAACCCTGCGCCAGCACCTGGTCGCGGATGAACGACGAGACGCACAGGAACAGCGCGCCCTCCCGCGCCAGGCCGGCGCGATGCAGCGGGTAGTTCGCCCACGCCGGCGAGCACAGCATCGCCGCCGTGGACAGCGTCGCGTCGAACCCATGGAACGTCGTGACCAGCGGCACGCCCAGCCGCCGCGCCAGCGGCAGCGCATACACCCCGTCGATGCCGAAGTGCGCGTGCACCAGCGCCGGCGCGCGCCCGGCCAGCAGCCGCCCGAACCCCGCGGGCGAGCGCGACGCGACCTGCCAGGCCACCGACGGCAGCGAGCGCCACCGCCCCGCGTCGGCCAGGGCGAACGAGGCCGACCCTGGCGGCGGCGGCCCGAAGCGCAGCCGGCCGAGGTAGACCGGGCGGTATCCCCTGCACCGCTCGGCCTGCTGGGTGACGAACGGCTCGGAGACGCGGAACAGGTTGTTGCGGAAGACCACGACCTCGCGCATCGGAACGGCCTCGAAGCGGGGGGACGGGGCAAGGCTAGCAAGCAAGCATGGGCTCTGCCCATACCCGCAAAGGGTCCGAGGACCCTTTGATCCCCTTCCTTAAGGGAAGCCATCCAAGGGGCTTCCCTTGGCGGAGTTTGAGGTAGCGCCTCAACCTTGCTTGCCGGACCCGCCCGCACCCCCTAGATCCCCGGCATGATCCTCCTCCGACACGGCCAGAGCGAGTTCAACGTCGTCTTCAGCGCGAACAGGCGCGACCCCGGCATCACCGACCCCCACCTCACCGACCTCGGCCGCGCGCAGATCGCCGCCGCCGCCGAGCAGCTCGCGGACCAGGGCGTGCGGCGCATCGTCGCCTCCCCCTACACCCGCGCGCTGCAGACCGCGGCGATCGCCGGCGAGCGCCTCGGCCTCCCGGTGCTGATCGACGTCGTGGTGCGCGAGCGCTGCGCCTTCGCCTGCGACATCGGCACGCCGCGCGCGACGCTGGCCGAGGCCTGGCCGCACCACGACTTCGCGGCGCTTGACGAGGTGTGGTGGCCCCAGGGCATCGAGACCGAGGCGGAGATCCTCGCCCGCGCCGCCCGCTTCCGCGCCGCGATGGCCGCCGATCCCGCCTGGCGCGAGACGCTGGTGGTCAGCCACTGGGGGTTCATCCTCGCGATGACCGGCCGGCAGATGCAGAACGGCGAGTGGACCCGCTGCGACCCGACCGCGCCGGCGCCCGCGTCGATCGACTGGCTGCACGCCTAGCCCGCCGACGGCCCCGCTACGGTGTGGCGGTCGGCGGCCCGAGCGGGCGCCACAGGCCCTGGACGAAGCCGCGGTGGTCCAGCGTCCAGGCGGCGTTGCCCCGCACCGCCTTGCTGCCGTCGCAGCTCCAGCGCCACAGCGTGTCGCGCCCCATCACCGCCTGCGGCACCCCGGCGCCGGGGTGGTCCTGGCACCAGTCCGAGACCTGGGGCAGCTCGGTGCTCCGGTCCATCTGGCCGCACGGCACGTTGGCGCCGAAGAAGCAGCCGAGAACCTTGCCACCGTCGCAGCGCCAGATCACGGCGCGCTCTCCCTGCTCCGCCGGCAGCTTGAGCCCGAACGCCTGCTCGGCGGTGTCCACCATGTCGTGCGGCAGCTGGTGGCTGCTGTCGTCCGTGCCGGCCTTCGCGCAGTACGCGGCGGGCGAGCGGTCCGTGACCGCCTCGTCCGCCTGCGCCACCCCCGCGGTCGCCACCCCCGTCAGCAGGACCGCCAGGCACGCCATCACCCGTCCGCACACGCCCATCCCGCCGAGTCCCCGTCGCACTGTTCTTGTTGCCGCAAACCCTAGCCGCGCCCTCCCCGAGCGCCAACCCGCACCCTCGTGGTGCCGGTCCCGGGCAACGCCCTTGCCTTACCCCCGCGGATGCGTGCGGTGCCAGACCTCCAGCAGCCGCGCCGTGTCCACCGCCGTGTAGCGCTGCGTGGTCGACAGGGTGGCGTGCCCCAGCAACTCCTGGATCGAGCGCAGGTCCGCGCCCCCTTCCAGCAGGTGCGTCGCGAACGAGTGCCGCAGCGCGTGCGGCGTCGCGTGCTCCGGCAGCCCCGCCTGCCGCCGGAAGTCGCGCAGCACGCGCTGCGCCACCCCCGCGTTCAGCCGCCCGCCCTTGGCGCCCACGAACAGCGGCGAGTCCGGCTGCGGGTCGGGGTGCAGCGCCAGCCAGGCGCCCATCGCGTCGCGCACCACCGGCAGCACCGGCACGATGCGCTGCCGCCCTCCCTTGCCGGTCACCCGCAGCGCGCCGTCCTCGCCCGGCCGCGGCGCCTCGCGCACCGCGAGCGACAGCGCCTCGGCGATCCGCAGCCCGCTGCCGTACAGCAGCGTGAACAGCGCCGTGTCCCGCGCCTGGGCAAAGGCCGTGTCGGACGCCTCCCCGATGCCGGTCGACGCGGCGCGCGCCTGCGCCGGGCTCAGGGCGCGCGGCACCGGCGGTCGCGCGCGCGGCGTGCCCAGCAGCGAGGCGGCCGGATTCGTGACCCCGTGCCGGCGCGCGAGGAAGCGGTAGAAGCTGCGCACCGCCGCGAGCTGGCGCGCCCGCGTGGCATTGCCCCGCCCCGCCGCGGCCCCTGCCGCAAGCCAGGCGCGCAGGTCGGACTGGCCGAGCCGCCCCAGCTCGCCGAGCCCCACCGGGCCGCCGAGATGGGCCGCGAGGAACGCCTCGAACACGCCGAGGTCGCGGGCGTAGGCCTCCACGGTCAGCGGCGAGGCCCTGCGCTCGCGCGCCAGCCAGTCCAGGAAGTCTGTGGCGGCCTCGCGGGCAGAGGTCACGGGAAGGCAAGCATGGGCGCTGCCCAAACCCGCAAAGGGTCCGAGGACCCTTTGATCCCCTTCCTTAAGAGAAGCCATCCAAGGGGCTTCCCTTGGCGGAGTTTGAGGCAGCGCCTCAACCTTGCCTGCCTCATCCCCGCCCCATCGCCGCCGCCACCGCGCGCCCCAGGAACGCCAGCGCCTCCCGGTCCGCCCCCAGCCGCCCCGCGTCGCGCGACGCCAGCAGCAGCAGGCACCCCGGCCGCGCCGGCACCCGCACCAGCGCCTCGTGGCACGCGAGCGGCGCCGCCTCCGCGTGCAGGGCGCGCCCCCCCGGCGGCGACGCGCGCACCACCACGTCGCGCCCCCCCAGCAGCGCGGCCAGCGCGCCCGCGGGCAGCGCCCGGATGCCGCGCCGCGCCGGCCCTTCCGAGCACAGTGCCGCCGCGTCCACCCCGAGCAGGCCCGCCAGCTCCGCCGACACGCACTCCACCGGGTCGGCCGCCGCGATCAGCGCGAGCACGCTGCGCTGCACCCGCCCGGCGAGCCCCACGGCCGCGCGCCGGTCCTCCACGACCTGGTCCACCGCGCGCCGTGCAGACGCCGCGTGCGCGCGCTCGTGGCGCAGCATCGCCGCCATGTGGTCGGCCAGGGCCTCCCCGTGCACGCGCTCCGGCGGCTCCAGCGCGCCGAACAGCGCCGGGCGCTGCGCCAGCCAGCCGGGCCGCTCGGCGAGGAAACGCTCCACCGCCTCGTCGGACGGCGGCACGGCAAGACGGGCGGTGTCCCTCATCGCCGGGCGGGCGGCGTCACGGGGCGCGCGTGCCCGGTTGCGGTCGCGCCGCACACGGCCGAAATATCCGTCGCATGAGCAGGTCCGCCCCCCCGCAGTTCAGCCTGCCCACCATACAGGACGGCGCCGCCGTGCCCAGCGCCGCGCCCCGCCGCCCCCGGCGCGCCCCGGACGCGCCCGAACCGGCGGCGGTCGCGCGGGTGCCGGTGCTGCTGCCCTACCCCTTTGCCGGGCCGTTCGACTACGCGCTCCCGGAGCACCTGCCGCTCGAGCCCGGCGACATCGTGCTGGTGCCGCTGAACCGACGCGCAGAGGTCGGCGTGGTGTGGGACGCGCCCTCCGGCCCCGCGGTCGCCGACTCGCGCCTCAAGCCGGTGGCCGCCCGCCTCGACGCGCCCCCCCTGCCCGCGGCGCTGCGCCGCTTCGTGGACTGGGTCGCCCAGTACACGCTGTCCGCGCCCGGCGAGGTCCTGGCGATGACGCTGCGGGTCAACGCCCTGGCCCCGCCCACGCCCGCCCCCGGCTGGACCCTGCCCCCGGACCCCGTCGCGCAGGACGCCTCGCAGCCCACGCCGCGCGTCACCCCGCAGCGCCGCCTGGTGCTCGACGCCCTGCGCGACGGCCCGCGCGGCGGGGCGGAGCTGGCGCGCCTGGCCGGCGTGTCCACCGGGCTGATCCGCGGCATGGCGCAGTCCGGGCTGATCCTGCCCGTGGCGCTGCCCACCGCCCCGCCCTTCCTGACGCCCGACCCGGAGCACCCCGGCCCCGCGCTCTCCCCCGACCAGACCCGCGCCGCCGCGTCGCTGCGCGCGGAGGCGGCGGCGCGCCGCTTCTCCGTCACCCTGCTCGACGGCGTCACCGGCTCCGGCAAGACCGAGATCTACCTCGAGGCCGTCGCCGAGTGCCTCGCCCAGGGCCGCCAGGCCCTCGTGCTCCTGCCCGAGATCGCCCTCTCCTCGCAGTGGCTGGAGCGCTTCGAGCGGCGCTTCGGCACCCCGCCTGCGGTGTGGCACTCCGACCTCGGCTCGCGCACCCGCCGCCTCACCTGGCGCGCGGTGGCCGACGGCACGGCGCCCGTCGTCGTCGGCGCGCGCTCCGCGCTGTTCCTGCCCTTCCCGGAGCTGGGCCTCGTCGTCGTCGACGAGGAGCACGAGACCGCCTTCAAGCAGGAGGACGGCGTCAACTACCACGCCCGCGACATGGCCGTGGTCCGCGCCCGCCTGTCCGACGCCGCCTGCGTGCTCGTCTCCGCGACCCCCAGCCTGGAGACCCTGTCCAACGTCGACCTCGGCCGCTACCGCCGCATCACCCTGGCCGCGCGCCACGGCGGCGCCACCCTGCCCAGCGTCGCCGCCGTCGACCTGCGCGACCACCCGCCGGAGCGCGGCAAGTTCATCTCCCCCCAGCTCGCCGAGGCCGTGAACGAGACCTTCGCGCGCGGCGAGCAGGCCATGCTGTTCCTCAACCGCCGCGGCTACGCGCCCCTGACGCTCTGCCGCGCCTGCGGCCACCGCATGGGCTGCCCCAACTGCACCGCCTGGCTCGTCGAGCACCGCGCCCGCCAGGTCCTCACCTGCCACCACTGCGGCCACGCCGAGCCGATCCCCACCCTCTGCCCCACCTGCGCCGCCGAGCACAGCCTGACCCCCATCGGCCCCGGCGTGGAGCGCATCACCGAGGAGGCCGCCCTCCTCTTCCCCGACGCCCGCACCCTGGTGATGGCCAGCGACACCCTCCCCGGCCCGCACGCCGCCGCCGAGGCCGCCCGCGCCATCTCGGCCCGCGAGGTCGACCTCGTCATCGGCACCCAGATCGTCGCCAAGGGCTGGCACTTCCCCCACCTCACCCTCGTCGGCGTGGTCGACGCCGACCTCGGCCTCGGCGGCGGCGACCTGCGCGCCTCCGAGCGCACCGTCCAGCTCCTCCACCAGGTCGCCGGCCGCGCCGGCCGCGCCGAGAGCCCCGGCCGCGTCCTGCTGCAGACCTTCTCGCCCGAGCACCCCGTCATGCAGGCCCTGCTGCAGGGCGACCTCGCCGCCTTCATGGCCCGCGAGGCCGACGAGCGCCGACCGGGACACTGGCCCCCCTTCGGCCGCCTCGCCGCCCTCATCGTCAGCGCCGACACCCCCGCCGACGCGGACGGCACCGCACGCGCGCTCGGCCTCGCCGCCCCCCACGGCGACGGCGTCAGCGTGCTCGGCCCCGCCCCCGCCCCCCTCGCCATCCTGCGCGGCCGCCACCGCCGCCGCCTCCTGCTGCGCACCCGACGCGAGATCGCCGTCCAGCCGATCCTGCGCGAGTGGCTCGCCCGCGTGCCGGTCGGGCGCGGCGTGCGCGTCGACGTCGACGTCGACCCGGTGTCGTTCCTATAGGGTAGCAAGGTCGAGGCGCTGCCTCGAGCTCCGCCAAAGGCGCGCCTTTGGAAACCATTTGTTGAGGCGGCAGAGGTGATACCCTGGCGCTCCCGGGCCGATCCGCCGGACACAGCCGCCGAGGCCCCTATGCCCCCACAGCGTTCCGACTCCCCCGCCGCCGTGTTCCTCGCCTTCCTCCGCCTCGGCTGCACCAGCTTCGGCGGCCCCGTCGCCCACCTCGGCTACTTCAGGGCGGAGTTCGTCGAGCGCCGCCGCTGGCTCGACGAGGCCGCCTACGCCGACATCGTCGCCCTCTGCCAGTTCCTCCCCGGCCCCGCCTCCTCGCAGGTCGGCGCCAGCCTCGGCCTGCTGCGCGCCGGCCTGCCCGGCGGCCTCGCCGCCTGGGCCGGCTTCACCCTGCCCTCCGCCGTCGCGATGGTGCTGTTCGCCGCCGGCGTCGGCCACCTCGCCGACCCCGGCCACGCCGCCTGGCTGCACGGCCTGCGCATCGTCGCCGTCGCGGTGGTCGCGCAGGCGGTGCGCGGCATGGCCGCCACCCTGTGCCCCGACCGCACCCGCCTCACACTGGCCGCCGCCTGCGCGGTCCTCGTCCTCGCCGTCCCCACCGCCCTGGGCCAGATCTGCGCAATCCTGCTCGGCGCCGTGGCCGGCTGGCGCCTGGTCGCGCCCACCGCGCCGTCCGCTGCCGCGCAGCCCGCCGTCGCCGTGCCGCGCATCCTGTCGCTGTGCTGCCTCGCCGCCTTCCCGCTCCTCCTGTTCGGCCTGCCGGCGCTGGCGTCGCTCGTGCCGAGCCACCCCCTCGCCCTGGCCAGCCGCTTCTACCGCGCCGGCGCGCTGGTGTTCGGCGGCGGCCACGTCGTGCTGCCGCTGCTGCGCGACGCCGTGGTGCCGCCCGGCTGGATCGGCGACGACCGCTTCCTCGCCGGCTACGGCGCGGTGCAGGCGGTGCCCGGCCCGCTGTTCACCTTCGCCGCCTACCTCGGCGCCGCCATGCGACCCGGTCCCTCGGGCTGGCCGGGCGCGGCGCTCTGCCTGGCCGCGATCTACCTGCCCTCGTTCCTGCTGCTGGTCGGCGTGCTGCCGTTCTGGGAGGGCCTGCGCCGCCGCCCGGCGGTGCGCGCGGCGCTGGCCGGGGTCAACGCGGCCGTGGTCGGCGTGCTGCTGGCCGCGCTCTACACCCCGGTCTGGACCACCGCCATCGGGACGCCCGCCGACTTCGCGCTCGCCCTGGCCGCGTTCCTCCTGCTGACGACGTGGCGCGTGCCGCCCTGGCTCGTGGTGGCCCTGGGCGCCGCCACGGCCGCAGCCCTCTGAGCAAGCAAGGTCGAGGCGCTGCCTCAAACTCCGCCAAGGGAAACCCCTTGGATGGCTTTACTTGAAGTAATGGGATCAAAGGGTCCTCGGACCCTTTGCGGGTTTGGGCAGAGCCCATGCTTCCTTCCTGCCCGCCCGCCTCAGCCGTCGATCAGCGCCTTGATCCGCGTCGCCAGCGCCTCCATCGCGAACGGCTTGGTCAGGACGTGCATGTCGCGGTCGAGGTGGCCGTGGCCCAGCACGGCGTTCTCCGCGTACCCGGTGATGAACAGCACCTTCAGCCCGGCCCGCGACGCCCGCGCCGCGTCTGCGAGCTGCCGCCCGTTCATGCCGCCGGGCAGGCCCACGTCGGTGACCAGCAGGTCGACGCGCGTGCCGGACTGGAGCACCCGCAGCCCCGCCGCCCCGTCCGCCGCCTCGATCGCGACGTAGCCCAGGTCCTGCAGCACCTCGACGACCAGCATCCGCACGCTCGCCTCGTCGTCGACGACGAGAACCGCCTCCCCCTGGCCCGCGCGCGGCACGGCGGCCGGCACGGGCGCCGCCTCGTCGGCGTCCGCCTCGCCGAGATGGCGCGGCAGGTGCAGGCACACCGTCGTGCCGCGGCCGACCTCGGAATGGATGCGAACCTGCCCGCCCGACTGGCGCGCGAAGCCGTAGATCATCGACAACCCGAGACCGGTGCCCTGCCCGAGCGGCTTGGTGGTGAAGAACGGGTCGAACGCCTTGGCGACGACCTCGGGCGCCATCCCCGTGCCGGTGTCGGACACGCACAGCGACACGTACTGGCCGGGCGCCAGCTCGCGCTCGCGGGCCGCGCGCCCGTCGAGCCGGCGGTTGGCGGTCTCCACCGTGATCCTGCCCCCGTCCGGCATGGCGTCGCGCGCGTTGATGCACAGGTTGAGCAGCGCGTTCTCGAGCTGCCCGGGATCGACCAGCGTGCTCCACAGCCCGTCCGCCGCCACGATCTCCAGGCCGACCCCGGGCCCCACCGTGCGCCGCACCAGCTCCTCCATGCCCGCGACCAGGCGGCCCGCGTCCGTCACCCTGGGGTCGAGCGTCTGGCGCCGCGAGAACGCCAGCAGCCGGTGCGTCAGCGCAGCCGCCCGGCGCGCCGCCCCCTGCGCCGCGTCGACGTAGCGGTCCACCTCCGAGAGCCGGCCCTGCGCGATGCGCGCCTGCAGCAGCTCCAGGCTGCCCATCACCCCGGTCAGCAGGTTGTTGAAGTCGTGCGCCAGCCCGCCGGTGAGCTGGCCCACCGCCTCCATCTTCTGCGACTGCCGCAGCTGCTCCTCGGCGCGGCGCAGCGCCTCGGCCGCCTCCCTCTCGAAGGTCACGTCGCGGCCGGTGGCGTAGGTCATGTCGCCCGCCGGCGCCGCCACCCAGGCGATGCGGCGCACGCTGCCGTCCCTGTGCCGGTACCTGTTCTCGAGCCGCGGGCTCCCGCCTTCCGCGGCGAGCTCGTAGGCCTCGACCGTCTCGCGGTGGTCGTCCGGGACGACGAACTCGTTGACGTGGTGGCCGACCAGCTCCGCCTCGGCATAGCCCAGCAGGACGGTCCAGGCCGGGTTCACGCGCCGGAAGACGCCGTCGAAGCCGAGCACCACCATCAGGTCCGGCGAGGTCTCCCACAGGCGGTCGCGCTCGGCCGTGCGCTCGGCGACCTGCTCTTCCAGCGTCGCGTTGATCCGGCGCAGCTCCGCCTCGGCCGCCGCCTGCCCCATCGCCGCCCAGGTGCGGTCCGCCACGGTGCGGGCGAAGTCGACCTCGTCGTCGTGCCACGCGTGCGCGGCCACGGTGTGCAGCACCACCACGGCCTCCATCCCGCCCTGGCCCAGCAGCGGCACGTTGAGCAGCCCGCCGATCCGCAGCGCCGCGAACCGCGCGGCGCCCGCGTGCGTCCTGGGGTCCAGCGCGACGTCCGTGATCGCGACGGTCTCGCCGCGCTTGAGGTCGTCGATGAACGAGCCGAACGCGCGGAAGGCGTGCGGCCCGGCGATGCTCGGGATCGCGGGGTCGGCGCACCAGTCCTGCCCGATCAGCGTCGCCTCGCGCGCGGCGTCGACGCTGCCGTAGCCGGCCCGCGACACCTCCAGGGTGCGGCCCAGGACCTCGGCCGCGATCGCCGCCATCGCCGGGACGTCGCGCGCGTCGCGCAGGCGGTTGCCGAGATCGAGCACGGCGGCCTGGCGCAGCTCGTGGCGCTTGCGGCGGTCGATGTCGACGAGGATGCCGGGGAAGCGCACCGGCCTGCCGTCCTCGTCCAGGTCGCAGCGTCCGTTCGCCTCCACCCAGGCCCAGACGCCGCCGCCGTCGCGCACGCGGTACTCGGCCCGGAACGCGCCGCCCTGCGCCCGGGCGCGCAAGACCTCCTCGTGCATGGCGTCCACGTCGTCGGGATGGATCGCCGCGACCAGCGCCTCGGCCGCCATCCCGGCCGCCAGCGCCGCGGCATCGACCCCGAACGCCCGCGCCATCCGGGCGTCGCCGACCAGGCGGTCCGCCTGCACGTCCCAGATCCAGGTGCCGGTCACCGACCCGGCCTCCAGCGCCATCTCGATGCGCTCGCTGGCCAGCCGGTTCTCGGTCACGTCGCGCGAGATCGAGAGCAGCCGCTCGGGCCGGCCGTCCGCGCCCAGCATCGGCGTGACCACCACGTCCCAGTAGCGCGAGTTCCCCTTGGCGGTGTCGGTGTAGCCCTGGAAGTGGCCCCGCCCGCCGGCCCGCGCGACGTCCAGCGCCGCCAGTGCCAGCGCGTTCTCGCGGCCGTGCCAGAAGCCGGGCCACGGGCACCCCTCGAAGTCCCCGAAGTCGTCGATCTCCATGGTGCGCATGCCGCCCTCGCTCATGAAGCGCAGCCGCCCCTCGAGGTCGAGCACCTTGACGCAGTCGCTGGAGCTGGCGAGCACGTCGCGGTTGAAGGTCTCGCTGGCGCGCAGGGCCTCCTCGGCGTCCAGGGTGGCGGACACGTCGATGGCGATGCCGGTGACGCGCAGCACCCGCGTGCCGTCCCGCCCGGTGCAGCGGCCGCCGACCAGCACGCTGCGCGCCCCGCTGCCGGGCGCCCCGCTGCCGGGCCCGACGACGCGGAACTGCCGGGCGCGCTCGCCACCCGCCCTGTCCGAGATGCTCCCGGCGAACTCGTCGCGGTCCCGCGGATGGATCGCCGCCGCCACCTCGGCCAGCGGCATGCCCTGCGCGAGGGACGCGGCGTCGAGCCCGCAGAACCCGGCGAAGCGCGCGTCGGCCCGCACGAGCCCGCCCGACGCCTCCCACTCGAAGAAGCCCACGAGGCCGGTGCCGAGCGCGGTGTCGACGCGCGCCTCGCTGTCGCGCAGCACCATGGCCGCGTGCCGCTGGTCGGTGCGGTCGCGCAGGATCTTGAGGAACCCGGTGGCCGTGCCCGCCTCGTCGCGCAGCACCATCATCTCGCCCAGGGCAAAGAATCGGCTGCCGTCGCGTCGCACGTGCCAGCGCTCGTCGCTGCAGCGGCCCGCCCTGCGGGCCTCCTCCATCTCGACCGCCGGCCGCCCCGCCGCCCGGTCCTCGGGCGTGAAGAAGCGGTCCGGCGGCTGGCCGAGCATCTCCGCCTCGCTCCAGCCGAGGATGCGCACGGCCCCCTCGTTCCAGCTCGTCACCCGCCCGTCGAGGCCGGAGCTGACGATGGCGTAGTCGATGGCGCCGTTCAGGGTCTGGCGCTGGCGGGCCTCGCTCGCGCGCAGCGCCGAGGCCGCCCGCACGCGCGCCGTGGTCTCGTTCGTGACGCAGAACAGCCCGGCGACCCGCCCCGCCTCGTCGCGCACGGGGGAGAAGGAGAACGACCACCAGGTCTCCTCCGCCGCGCCGCGCCGGGCCACGGAGATCGGCAGGTCCTCGAAGCGGCAGGCCTCGCCGGCGAGCGCCCTCTCCGCCATCGGGCGCACCTGCTCCCAGGCATCCGGCCACAGCGCCGGCAGCGTCGTGCCGATCGCCCGGCCCAGCCGCGGCCCCAGGATCGGTCGGTAGGCGTCGTTGAAGAAGAAGACGAGCTCCGGCCCCCAGGCCAGGTACATGGACTCGGGCGAGTCCAGCACCAGCTGCAGCGCCACGCGCAGTGCCGCCGGCCAGCCCTCGCTGCCCCCCACCGCCGTCGCGGACCAGTCGTGCGCGCGGATGCGGCGCCCCGTCTCGCCGCCGCCTGCCGGAAACGCCTGCGCGGCTACCTGGTCCATGCCCGCCCCCCAACGCCCGGTCCCGACTCTTCGCGCCCCGCCCGCCCCCCGAAGCGAAGCCCGGCGCGAGCCACCCCGGCCCGACAACGGCCGCTGGCGCCCCGGATGGCCTCGGATTCCCCGGCCCCGGACGCCACGGGCACGCCAGGACCGGTGCGATGGGTCGGCATGTGCGCGATCTGTCCAGCCTCCCCCGGATGCCGCGGCATTTTAGTCCGCGCGGCTGCATGCGCGAAGGGTTTCCTGCGCCGCGCGGTGCAGCCATCCGCGGCCGCGCGCGTTCCATCCGCCTGGCAGCACAGGGGCGACGGCGATGACGGGGCACGCGCTTTCCGACGACGACAAGGCCAAGGTGCGCGCGGACTTCCGCGACGCCGTCAACATGACCCCCGCGGAGCTGCGGCGCTGGCTCGACACCGAGGACAGCCGCTCCGTCGGCATGACGCAGGGCGGCGAGCGCGTGGGCAACCCGGGCGATAAGGAGGCCGTGGGCCACCACATG
>JBPBQS010000171.1:0-15157 GCA_050920955.1 Janthinobacterium lividum
GCACCAGCGCCACCGGCGCCGCCCGCGGCACGTCGAGGTGCACGATCCCGTAGAGCCCCGCCGCCAGCGCCCCGTCGTGGTTGTCCACGTCGACCTCGGTGAGCAGCGTCCGCGTCCCCGCCTGCAGCGTGCCTGCGTTGCGCGCCACCTTGCCGTGGAACTCGCGCCCCGGCAGCTCCGGCACCGTGACGGTGGCGTCCTCGCCGTCGTGCAGGCTGAAGAAGCTCTCCTGCGGCACGTACACCTGCACGCGCAGCACGTCCGAACGCGCGATGGAGAACAGCTCCGTCCCGGTGGACGCATTGGCCACCACGAGCGACCCCACGTCGATGTCGCGCGCCGTGATCACCCCGTCGAACGGCGCCACGATCCGCTCGAAGTCCACGAGCTGCTTGAGCCTGCGAACCTCCGCCGCCTGCGCCTCGATGTTGGCCTTGGCGACCCCCACCCCCGCGTTGCTCGCCGCCAGGGTCGACTTGTCCGTGTCCCCCTGCTGGCGCGAGCTCCACCCGTGCTGCACCAGGTCGGCGGTGCGCTGCTCGGTGATCCCCGCGAGCTTCTGGTTCGCCTGCGCCTGCGCGAACGCCGCCGCCGTCTGCGCGAGCTGCGCCTGCGCCTGCGCGTACTGCTGGTCCACGTCCGGCGCCGCGATCACCGCCAGCACGTCGCCCGCGTGCACCCTGCTGCCGATGTCCACGTTCCGCTTCGAGATGTAGCCCGTCGAGCGCGCGAACAGCGTCGCCGCGTCGAACGCCTGCATGTTGCCGGGCAGCTCGATCCTGTGCGGCCCGCCGAGCACCTTGATCGCCGCCACCCGCACCTGCGGCACCGCGTCGTTCTGCTGCGCCAGCGCCTGCGCGGCGTTCGCGCTCGTCGCCGAGCGGCTCCATGCCCCGTACCCCACCAGCAGCCCGACGCCCACGACCGTCGCCACCCCCAGCATCAGCGCGAGCCGCCGCCGCCGCCGATCCAGCGACGGGTCCGTGGCCTGCTCCTTCGCGCCCGCATCCTCCCGCCTGGCCTCGGGCGCCGCCGCCGCATCCCCCGCGCTCTGCCTCGCCTCGGGCGCCCCGGCCTCCGGCTTCGTGGTGATCTGGTTCATGCTGGGCTCCCCTCATGCGCGACCCGTGGCGACGGGTCCCTGGCGGCGACCTTCTCGAAGCGCCCGATGATTGAGTACAGGTATGGCACGAACAGCAGCGTCGTGATCGTCCCCACCAGCACGCCCCCGATCACCGCGCGCGCCAGCACGGCGTTCTGCTCCTCGCCGGGCCCGCCGATCGCCATGGGCACCATGCCGACGATCATCGCCGCCGCCGTCATCAGCACCGGCCGCAGCCGCGTCGTCCCCGCCGACAGCGCCGCCTCGACCGCCGACATCCCCGTCTCCCGCTGCTCGCGGGCAAATGTCACGAGCAGGATCGAGTTCGCCGACGCGACGCCCACCGACATGATCGCCCCCATCAGCGAAGGAACGCTGAACGTCGTCCCCGTGACATAGAGCAGCAGCACGATCCCGCTCCCCGCCCCCGGCAGCGCCAGGATCACCGCCAGCGGGTCAAGGAAGCTCTGGTAGTTCACGACCATCAGCATGTAGACGAACACGGCGGCGAACAGCAGCCCGAGCGTGAGATTTGCAAAAGCTCCGTTCATGCTCTCGATCTGCCCGGTGACGACGATCTTGTTCCCCGCCGGCATCTTCTTCTGCATGTCGTCGACGATCCGCGTGACGTCGGCGGCCACGCTGCCGAGATCGCGATCCTGCACGCTGCCGTAGACGTCGTACACCGCCTGGATGTTGGTCTGGTTGAACACCGACTGCACCGGCACCCTCTTGAAGCTGGCGACGTTGCCGAACAGCCCCGGCACGATGGTGCCGTTGGTGCTGGCGCTGGTGATCGGCGTGTTGTTCAGGTCGTTGACGTCGCGGATGCGGTACTCCGGCGTCTGCACCGCGAGGAAGTACGGGATCCCGTTCGCCGGATCCGTCCAGAAGTTCGGCGAGATCTGCTCCGACGAGCTGAGCGAGATGTTGAGGTCGTTGGCCACCTGGTTGACCGTGAGCCCCAGCTCCTGCGCCCGCGTCCTGTCCACCGTGTAGTAGAGCTGCGGCGCGTCCAGCTCCTGCTGCACGTGCGCGTCCACGAGCCCCGCCACCCCCGACAGCCTGTGCCGCAGCTCGGCCGCCACCTTCTGGTTGCCCGCGCGGTCCTTGCCCGTGACCCGCACGTCGATCTGCGACGGCACCCCGAAGTTGAGGATCTGCGTCACCAGGTCCGCCGGCTGGAAGTAGAACATCGCGTCCGGGAACGCGCTCGGCAGCGCCGCCCGCAGCGCCCGCACGTACTCCGCCGTCGCACGATGCCCCTCGTTGAGCTGCAGCAGGATCTGCCCGTCATTCACCCCGATCGTGGTCCCGTCGGTGAACGCCAGGTTGTACGTCCGCTGCGGCAGCCCGATGTTGTCGAGCACCAGCCCCAGGTCCTTGGCCGGGATCACCGAGCGTATCTTCTCCTCGACGGCCGCGAAGTACTGGCTGGTCCGCTCGATCCGCGTCCGCGCCGGCGCCCGCACGTGCAGCTGGATCAGCCCCGCGTCCACCGGCGGGAAGAAGTCGCTCCCCACGAACAGGCTCAGGCACCCCGCCGCCGCCACCACCCCCAGCGCCACCAGCGGCGTGAGGAAGCTCCTCCGTATGATCCCCGCGAGCACGAACCCGTAGAACCCGCGGAAGCGGTCGAACCCTCGGTTGAACCCCGCGTGGAACCGCCCGAACCACCCGGGCGCGCTGCCGTCGTTGTGCCCCTCGTGCTCGGCGCGCAGCAGCAGCCGGATGGTGATCGGCGTGAGCGTGCGCGACAGCGCGTAGGACGCGAGCATCGCGAACACCACCGCCATCGCCATCGGCGTGAACAGGTAGCGCGCGGCGCCCTGCAGGAAGAACACGGAGATGAACACGCAGCAGATCGACAGCGTGGAGATCAGCGTCGGCACCGCGATCCCGGCCGCGCCCTCCAGCACCGCCTCGTCGAAGTCCTCGCCCTCGTCGAGCAGCCGGTGCGTGTTCTCCACCGTGACCGTGGTGTCGTCGACCAGGATGCCGACGGCCAGCGCCAGCCCCCCCAGTGTCATGGTGTTCAGCGTCTGCCCCAGCGCCGCCAGCACCCCGATCGACGTCAGGATCGACAGCGGGATCGACACCATCACCACCACCGTCGAGCGCCACGACCCCAGGAACACCAGGATCATCAGCGCCGTCAGCCCCGCCGCGATCGCGCCCTCGCGCAGCACCGAGCTGATCGCCTCGCTCACGAACGTCGACTGGTCGAACAGCAGCGCGATCTTCATCCCGTCCGGCGCCGCCGCCTGGATCGCCGGCAGCGCCGCCTTGACCGCCTTGACCACCGACAGCGTGGAGGCGTCGCCGTTCTTGATGATCGTCAGCAGCACCGACGCCTTGCCGTCGTTGTGCACGACGTTCTGCTGCACCGCCCAGCCGTCGCGCACGTGCGCCACGTCGCTGAGGTAGACGGTCGTGCTCCCCACCTGGCGGATCGGCACCCGGTTCAGCGCCTCGATCGAGCGCGCCGAGCTGTTGATGCTCACGATGAGCTGCCTGTCGCCCATCTTCGCGTCGCCCGACGGCAGCGTCAGGCTCTGCGCGTTGACCGCGCTCACCACGTCCATGGGCGCCACCCCCTTCGCGCGCATCGCGTCGGGATCGAGATCGACCATCACCTGGCGATACTTGCCCCCGTACGGCGTCGGCAGCGTGATGCCCGGAATGGGCGCGAGCGCCTGCCTGATCTGGTAGATGCCGTAGTCGTAGAGCTGCTGCTGGTTCAGCTTGTCCGAGCTGAGGCTGATCTGCAGCACCGGCACGCTCGACGCGTTGTACTGCACGATGGTCGGCGGCTGGATCCCCGCCGGCATCAGCGCGCGGATGGAGTTGCTGGCGGAGACGATCTGCGCGATCGCCAGGTCCACGTTGACGTTGGCCTGGAAGTAGATCTTCTCGACCGCGACCCCCTCCAGCGTCTGGCTCTCGATGTTCTTGATGTCGCCGACGCTGGAGCTGATCGAGTACTCGCTGTACGTGGTGACGCGCTGCTCCATCTCCGCCGGCGTCAGCCCGGTGTACTGCCAGATCACGGTGACGACCGGCACGTTGATCGACGGGAAGATGTCCTTCGGCGTCACCAGGATCGCGCTGCCGCCGAGGAACAGCATCAGCGCCGCCATCACGTAGAACGTGTAGGGGTATTTCAGCGCGAACTTGACGAGACCCATGCTTCTTCCTTGCCCGACCGCCACCGCCCGCGCGCCACGACGCCCGCGCGAGCCGCGCGCATCCCCGCCCGCCCCCCGCCTGCCGCAGGAACCCGCGCCGTTGCGCACATAACCGATGCAACTCACATAGGCCGCGCGGCGCTCCATGCCGAATGAATTCCCCGCCGGACGCCACGCCAGTCCCCCGCGTACACCTTTCGTCACACGCCCCGCGCGGCAGGGCAGGGGCCCCGCCCCCCGCGCCAGGAGACACGCGATGCTCTTCACCCTGGAGATCGACGGCCGCCCCGTCCTCGTCATGGCCGAGGACGACGCCGACGCCGCCCGCGAGTCCGCCCGCTCCGACGCGATGGCCGAGCAGCTCTGCGCCCTCCAGCACGACGGCCGCCGCCTCTGGGACGGCCGCGCGGCACCCGCCGTCCGCCCCGCCACCGCCGCCGAGGCCGCCACCTGGCAGGACGCCTTCGCCGAGGCCGTCGCCGACGGCGAGGCCTTCGAGGACGAGTCCGACAGCTGGGCCGTCTTCCTCCTCGACGTCGCCCCCCGCTGACCCCCCCCCGCTGACCCGGCGCCAGGGCAGGCCCCTGGAGCCCGCCCGCCGCCGATGCTATGACCCTGCCATGAGCCCCACCGTCGTCGTCATCGTCCTGTCCGCCCTTGGCATCGCCCTCTTCCTCTACGGCGTCCTGCTCATGTCGCGCCGCCAGGAAGGCGGCAGCGGCCGCCAGCCCGCGCTGCTGATGATCGCGGGCCTCGCCGTCGTCATCCTCGGCATGATGTCCGCCCTGGTGCTCACGTGGACCGAGACCTCCCCCGCCGCGCCGCGCCTCGAGGTCCCCGACACCGGTGCGACCCCCGCCACCGCGCCCCAGACCCCGCCCGCGCGCTGACCCTGCCCACCGCCGCGCCGCCCTGCTAGCGTCGCCCCACGGCCCGGCCAGAACCACCGGGAACCGAAGGAGCGACCCACGATGCTGCGACCCGCGCTGCTGGCTGCCGCCTGCCTGTTCGCCGTCTCCGCCCACGCCGAGACCGTCAAGTTCAGCGCCACCATGAACGCGTCCACGGAAGTCCCCGCCAAGTCCGTGCCCGCCGCCGCCGGCTCGGCCACCGCGACGCTGGACACCCAGACCCGAAAGCTCGACTACACCGCGAGCTGGAGCGGCCTGACCGGCCCCGCGACCATGGCCCACTTCCACGGCCCCGCGGAGCCCGGCAAGAACGCCGGCGTCCAGGTCAAGCTCGGCGACGCCAACCCCACCAGCCCCACCACCGGCAGCGCCACCCTCACCGAGGAGCAGGTCACCCAGCTCACCGCCGGCCAGTGGTACGCCAACGTACACACCGCCGCCAACCCGGGCGGCGAGATCCGCGGCCAGCTCACCAAGGAGTAGGCACGAGGCTCTGCCTCGAACTCCGCCAAAGGCAACCGCCTTTAGAGTCCCTTACCTAAGTAATGGGATCAAAGGGTCCTCGGACCCTTTGCGGGTTCGGGCAGAGCCCGACCTTCCTCACTTCGGCGCGTCGTCCTCCAGGTAGACGCGGATGATCTCCTCGAACGACCCCTCCGCCTCGAACCCCATCGCCTGCGCCCGCTGCGTGTCGAACGCCTGCGGCCAGGTCTCGATGATCCGCTCCACCGCCGGGTCTCTCTCCCGCCGTATCAGCGCGACCGCCCCGTCCCCGGCGACGCGCCGCAGCGCCTCGATCTGCTCCGCGACGCTGACCGACAGCCCCGGCATGGTCAGCGACCGCCGCCCGCCCAGCACGCCCAGGTCGCACACCCCCGCCCGCAGCAGGAACGCCACCGCCGCGCGCGGGCTCGCGAACCAGTGCCGCACGTCGTCGCCGACCGGCAGCACGGCCTCCTTGCCCGCGAGCGGCTCGCGGATGATCCCCGAGAAGAACCCCGACGCCGCCCGGTTCGGCAGCCCCGGCCGCACGCAGATCGTCGGCAGCCGCAGCCCCACGCCATCGACGAACCCCCGCCGGCTGTAGTCCGCGAGCAGCAGCTCCCCGATCGCCTTCTGCGTCCCGTAGCTCGACAGCGGCGCGGACAGGAACTCGTCGCCGATCACCCCCGGCAGCGGCGTCCCGAACACCGCGAGCGACGACGTGAACACCACCCGCGGCCGCCACGCCCCGCCGCTCGCGACATGCCCCTGGCGCAGCGCCTCCAGCAGCAGCCGCGTCCCGTCGAGGTTGACGCGATACCCCTTGTCCATGTCCGCCTCGGCCTCGCCGGACACGACCGCCGCCAGGTGGAACACCACGTCCGGCCGCTGCGCCACGCACGCCTCCGCGACGCCCGGCGCCGACAGGTCGCCCGCCCGCGCCTCCACCCGCCCCGCGAACCCCTCGGGCACGGCCGGCGCCACGATGTCGACCAGCGTCAGCGCGTCCACCGGCCCGCCAAGCCCCTCGGCCGCCAGCCGCGCCACCAGCTTGCGGCCCAGCATCCCGGCAGCGCCCAGTACGAGAACATGCATCGTTCGAACTCCCGCAAAGGAAGGTTGAGGCTCCGCCTCAAACTCCGCCAAAGGCTGCGCCCTTGGAACGCACAACTTAAGAAAGGCCAGTCCAGGGCGGCTCGCCCTGGCGGGTCCGGGCAGAGCCCGGCCTTGCTTACTTCATCATGCCCAGCGCCCGCCCGAAGAACGCCTCCCCCCCGAAGTTCCCCGACTTCAGCGCCATCATCATCGCCGGCCCGTCGCCCAGCGTGCGCAGCACCGGCACCCCCGGCGCGATCTCCGGCCCCACCAGGAACGCTGGGATGCCCAGCCGGTCCACCGCCGCCCCCGACGTCTCCCCGCCCGCCACCACCAGCCGCCGCACCCCCATCGCGACCAGCCCCGCCACGACGTCGGCCAGCGCCTGCTCGACCGCGTGCCCCACGTCCGCCGCCATCCCCTGCGCCCGCGCCACCGCGTCCGGCGCCGCGCTGCTGGCAACCACCACCGGCCCCGCCGCCAGCCGCCCCTGCGCCCACGCCAGCGCCTCCGCCACCGCCCCGCCCGCCAGCACCCGCGCCGCATCGAGCCGCAGCACCGCGACCCCCGCCGCCTCCGCCGCCGCCACCTGCGCCAGCGTGGCCTGCGAGCAGCTTCCCGCCACCACCGCGGCAGAACCCCCCACCGCCGCCCCGGCATCGCCCACGACCGACGCCCCGCCCGACAGCGCCCGCGCCAGCCCGAGCCCAAGCCCCGACGCCCCCGTCGACACCGGGAACCGCAGCGCCGCCTCCCCCAGCACGACCAGGTGCCGCTCCGCCACCGCATCCACGATCGCGCTGCCACACCCCTGCGCCCCCAGCGCCCCGAGCGCCTCGACGACCGCCTCCACCCCCCGCTCCACGACCTCGAACCCCACGAGCCCCACCGGCGCCCCGCTCTGCCGTCCCAGCACCCGCACCAGATCCGAATCCCGCATCGGGTTCAGCGGATGATCCTTCAACGAGCTCTCGTGCAGCGGCTGACGCCCCACGAACAGGTGCCCCTGGAACACCGTCCGCCCCGTCTCCGGGAACGCCGGGCACACCGCGACGATCGCCGCCCCGGCGTCCACGCGCAGCGCGTCCGTCACCGGCCCGATGTTGCCCGCGTCCGTCGAATCGAACGTCGAGCACACCTTGAACATGACGTGCCCCGCGCCCCGCGCCCGCAACCAGGCCGACGCCGCCCGCGACCGCGCCACCGCCACCCCCCGCTCCACCGACCGCGTCTTCAGCGCGACCACCACCGCATCGACCTCCGGCAACGCGAGCCCCGCGTCCGGCACGCCCACCGTCTGCACCGTCCTCAGCCCGTTGCGCGCGAGCGTGTTCGCGAGGTCCGACGCCCCCGTGTAGTCGTCCGCGACCGCCCCCAGCCGCAGCGTCACGACCGCATCCCCCCGAACTCGGCGCTCCCCGCCGGCGCCCCCGCCCGGTACGGCGCGAACCACCCCAGCCCCGCCAGCGTCCCCGCCCGCGGCCTGTACTCGCACCCCACGAACCCCTCGTACCCCAGCCGGTCCAGCTCCCCGAACAGGAACGGATAGCTCAGCTCCTCCCCGTCCGGCTCGTGCCGCGACGGCACCGACGCCACCTGCACGTGCCCGATCATCGGCATCAGCCGCCGCATCCGCGTCGTCACGTCCCCATGGATGATCTGGCAATGGTACAGGTCGAACTGCAGCGCCAGGTTCGGCAGCGCCATTTCTTCGATCAGCTCTGCCGCCGCGTCGATGTCGTTGAGGAAGTACCCCGGCATGTCGCGCCCGTTGATCGGCTCCAGCACCAGCGTCACGCCCTTCTCCGCCAGCACCCCCGCCACGCGCCGCACCGAGTCCCGGTACACCGCCATCGCCCCCGCATCCCCCGAAGGCGCGAGCCCGGCCATCAGGTGCACCCGCGACACCCCGGTCGCCGCCACGTAGGGCAGGGCGCGCTGCACCGCCGCGTCCAGCTCCGCCTCCCGCCCGGCCAGCGCCGCGAACCCGCGCTCCCCCGCCGCCCAGTCCCCCGGCGGCAGGTTGAACAGCGCCGGCGTCAGCCCGTTCCGGCGCAGCCGCTCGCCCACCGCGTCCGGCGCGTGGTCGTAGGGGAACAGGAACTCGACCGCCGTGAAGCCCGCCCCCGCCGCCGCGTCGAAGCGGTCGAGGAAGTCCCACTCGGTGAACATCATCGTCAGGTTGGCGGCAAAACGCGGCATGGCGTCACTCCAGGGAAGAAAGGAAAGCCTTCTTTTTCTGAAGAAAAAGAAGCAAAAAGACTCTGCAAATAAGAACGTGAACCCAGGCGGCGGCAATGAACCAAACGGGCAAAAGTTCTTTGGTTCTTTCTTTTGAAGAAAGAACACGCTTGCTTCCTTGCCTACTCCGCCGCCTTCGGCAGCTCCAGCCCCGCGACCTGCGCGAACAGCCTCGCCACCGACGCGTCGTCGTCGCGCCCCATCCCCGCCGCCGCCGTCATCAGGAACATCTGCAGCGCGGCCCCTGCCACCGGCACCGGGAACTTCGCCCCCCGCGCCATGTCCAGCACGATCCCCAGGTCCTTCGTGAAGATGTCCACCGCCGAACGCGGCTGGTAGTCGCCTTCGAGAATGTGCGGCACCCGGTTCTCGAACATCCAGCTGTTCCCCGCCGACTTCGTGATGACCTCGTACACCCGCGCCAGGTCCAGCCCCTGCCTTGCAGCGAACGCCATCGCCTCGCACGCCGCCGCGATGTGCACCCCGGCGAGCAGCTGGTTCACCATCTTGAACCCCGCGCCGACCCCCGGCGCATCCCCCAGCTCGTACACCGTCCCCGCCATCGCATCGAGCGCCGCCCGCGCCTTCGCGAACGCCGCCGCACTTCCGGACGCCAGGAACGTCAGCTCCCCCGTGGCAGCCCGCGCCGCCCCCCCGCTCATCGGCGCGTCGAGGTAGTGCCGCCCGCCCGCCTCCACCCGCGCCCCCAGCGCCCGCGCCACCTCCGGCGCCATCGTCGCCGACGCCACGAACACCGCGCCCTCCGGCATCGCCTCGGCGCACCCGCCCTCGCCGAACAGCACCGCCTCCGTCTGCGCCGCGTTCACCACAACGGCGATCACGACCTCCGCCCCCGCCGCGGCCTCCGCCGGCGAGCCCGCCCCGCGCCCGCCGCCGGCCACGAACCGCGCGACGTTGGCCTCGGCCACGTCGAAGCCCGCGACGTCGAACCCCGCGCGGCGCAGCGACTCCGCCATGCCGAAACCCATCGAGCCGAGCCCGATCACCGCCGCCTGCGCCATGCGCAACCTCCTACGAACAGGGAAAGCAAGGTTGAGGCTCCGCCTCAAACTCCGCCAAAGGCTGCGCCCTTGGAACGCACGACTTAAGCAAGTGGGATCAAAGGGTCC
Organism: Janthinobacterium lividum; assembly: GCA_050920955.1. GTDB lineage: Bacteria > Pseudomonadota > Alphaproteobacteria > Acetobacterales > Acetobacteraceae > CAXSEF01. The sequence goes on from JBPBQS010000171.1 coordinate 10,151, forward strand.
TCGGACCCTTTGCGGGTCCAGGGCAGAGCCCTGGCCTTGCCTACCTGTTCACCAGCCGCCCCGGGATGCACAGCGCGATCACCCCGCCCAGCACCAGCGTCCCGGCCAGGACGTACATCCCGCCCGCCGTGCTGTGCGTGAGGTCGCGCAGGGTGCCGATCATGTAGGGGCTGACGAACCCCGCCAGGTTGGCGCACGAGTTGATCACCGCGATGCCCGACGCCGCCGCCACCCCGCTGAGGAACGCCGTCGGCAGAGACCAGAACAGCGGCGCGCACGAGAACACGCACGCCGTCGCGACCGACAGCGCCACGATCGCCATCGTCGTGCTCCCCGCCGTCGCCGCCACCACGAAGCCCGCCGCCCCGATCACGGCCGGCACCGCGATGTGCCAGCGCCGCTCGCGCAGACGGTCCGCGCTGCGCGTGAACAGCACCATCGCCGCGACCGCGCACACGTAGGGAATGGCGCTCAGCAGCCCGATGTTGAAGTTGCCGACGACGCCCGACGCCTTGACCAGCGTGGGCAGCCAGAACGTGATGCCGTACTGCCCCATGATGAGCAGGAAGTAGATCGACGCCGTCACCCACAGCATCGGCAGGCGCAGCACCTCGAGCACCGAATGCGACGCCTTTGACCCCTCCTGGTTCGCCGCGATGTTGCGCACCAGCAGCGCCTTGTCGCTCGCGTCGAGCCAGCGCGCCCCCTCGATCCCGTTGTCCAGCCGCAGCAGCAGCACGCCGCCCAGGATCACCGCCGGCACCGCCTCGAGCAGGAACATCCACTGCCAGCCCTGCAGCCCGCCGACGTCCTGGAAGTACTGCATGATGAACCCCGAGACCGGGTTGCCGATGATCCCCGAGATCGGCGCCCCCGCCTGGAACAGCGCGAACATCTTCCCCCGCCGGTGCGTCGGGAACCAGTACGTCAGGTAGAGGATGACCCCCGGATAGAACCCCGCCTCCGCGAGACCCAGCAGGAAACGCAGCCCGTAGAACTGCCACGGCGTGCGCACGAACAGGAACAGCGCCGAGACGATCCCCCACGTCACCAGGATGCGCGCCAGCCAGATGCGCGCGCCGATCCGGTGCAGGATCACGTTGCTCGGCAGCTCGAAGATGAAGTAGCCGAGGAAGAACACCCCCGCGCCCAGCCCGAACACGGTCTCGCTGAAGCCGAGCTGCTGCGACATCTGCAGCTTGCCGAACCCCACGTTCACCCGGTCCAGATATGCCGCCACGTAGCACAGCATCAGCAGCGGCATGATCCGCCACGCCACCCGGCGATACAGCCGGTCCTCGCGTGCCGCATCCGCGGCCTCGCCCGCAGTCGGGGTGCCCGTGTCCATGCTCGCTCTCCCGGAATGTGCGACGCCCGCCGCCTGGCCGGAAGCGGGAGCCGCGTGCGGAGCGTTGCCGCCCTCTGCCGAACTGGATATGACAGCGCTGTCATTGACGCAAGCGGCGCGTCCGTCTTAACCTGTGTTAAGATTATTGCGAGTCAGGTCTCCCCGACGCAACTATGCGATCCGGGCGCCGACAACCCGCGGCACGCGCGCGCGAACCCGATGGAGCGCCGCCTGGACCAGCCAACGCACCGTGCCATCCGCGCCCGCCCCACGCTGAGCGACGTCGCCCGCCACGCCGGCGTCAGCGGCATCACCGTCAGCCGCGTCGTGCGCGGCCAGGGCCCGATCGCCGCCGCCACCCGCGAGCGCGTGCTCGGCGCCGTCCAGGCGCTCGGCTACATCCCGAACCACTCCGCAGCCGCCCTCGCCTCCTCCTCCTCGCGCCTGGTCGGCATCGTGCTGCCCTCCCTGGCCAACATCGTGATGGCCGAGCTGGTCCACGGCCTGAACCAGGGCCTCGCGGCCGGCGGCTACCAGTCCGCCATCGGCATCAGCGACTACGACCCCGCGACCGAGGAGCGCCTCGTCGCCTCCATGCTCGCCTGGCGCCCCGCCGCCCTCGTGCTCGCCGGCCTGGAGCACTCCGACGCCACCCGCGCCCTGCTGCGCGCGACCGGCGTGTCCGTGATCGAGGTCCTCGACATCGACGGCCGCGGCCTGGGCAGCGTCGTCGGCTTCTCCCACCACGCCGCCGGCGCTGCCAGCGCCCGCCACCTCCTCGCCCGCGGCCGCCGCCGCTTCGGCTTCGTCGGCCACGCCGACGACCTCGACCTGCGCGCCGCCAAGCGCCACGCCGGCTTCACCGCCACCCTGCGCGAGGCCGGCCTCGACTGGCACGCGAGCGAGCTCGCCCCCGGCACCTCGTCGACCGCCAGCGGCCGCGCCGCCCTGTCCCGCCTCCTCGCCCGCGCCCCCGCGCTCGACGCCGTCTACTTCTCCAACGACGACATGGCGGTCGGCGGCCTGTTCCACTGCCTCGCCGAGGGCGTCCCCGTGCCCGCCCGCCTGGCCCTGTTCGGCTTCAACGGCCTGGAGTTCGGCCAGTCCGCCCCCCTGCCGCTCTCCACGATCGCCACGCCGCGCGCCCGCATCGGCCGCGAGGCCGCCCGCCTGCTCTGCGAGTCCGCCCCCCCGCAGGTCCTCGACCTCGGCTTCACCCTGATCGAGGGCGCCACCGCCTGACCCGCGGCCCCTCCGCCGCCGTCCGACCCGTGCCAGCCCCCTCGCCTCCGCGCCCCGCGAGCCCTACGCATGGCCCCCGCCAGCATCCGGGCCGCGCCTCCCGCGTCCCCGCTCCAGGAGGCCTGCCGTGTCCGACGCCGCCCTGCGCGAGTCCATCTGCCGCTACGCCCGCTCCCTGTTCGAGCGCGGCCTGACCCCCGGCTCGTCCGGCAACATCAGCGTGCGCCTCGACGACGGCGGCTTCCTGCTCACGCCGACCAACGCCTCGATGGGCTTCCTCGACCCCGCCCGCCTGACCCGCCTGGACGCCGACGGCCGCCACCTCTCCGGCGACCCCGCGACCAAGGAGGTCCCGCTCCACGGCGCCCTCTACGACACCCGTCCCCGCGCCCGCGCCGTCGTGCACCTGCACTCCACGCACTGCGTCGCCCTCTCCATGCTCCCCGGTCTCGACCCCGCCGCCGTCCTGCCCCCGCTGACCGCCTACTACGTGATGCGCGTGGGCGACACGGCGCTGGTCCCGTACTACCGCCCCGGCGACCCCGCCGTCGCCGACGCCATCCGCGGCCTCGCCGGGCGCCACAGCGCGGTGCTGCTCGCCAACCACGGCCCTGTCGTCGCCGGCGACACCCTGGAGGCCGCCGTCTTCGCCACCGAGGAGCTGGAGGAAACCGCCAAGCTCTTCCTCCTCCTGCGCAACCTGAACCCGCGCATGCTCTCGCCCGACCAGGTCGCCGACCTCGCCCGCGTCTTCGGCGCCAAAGCCCCCTAACGGCAAGCAAGCATGGGCTCCGCCCAAACCCGCAAAGGGTCCGAGGACCCTTTGATCCCTTTACTTAGGGAAGCCATCCAAGGGGCTTCCCTTGGCGGAGTTTGAGGCAGCGCCTCATGCTTGCTTCCCTGGCAACCCCCCGCCCCGCGCCCCGTTCCTCCTCCCACACAAGGGAGAGCCCACGATGAGCACCAGCAGCAAGATCCCCGCGACCGACCGCTCCGCCGGCGGCCCTGGCAGCAGCCACGTCAACAAGGACAAGCCGCACGACGCGGACGTGAAGGGCGCGCACCACCAGGACACGCACGCCGAGAAGAAGCACCCCGCCTCCGACGACAAGAGCACCGGCGGCGGCACCAAGCACGAGAAGCGCGAGCCCGGCGAGTCCGGCCGGAGCTGAACCGCCGCCAAGCCCGCCGGAGCGCGTAGCGAGCCCCGGCGGGCCCCGCTCCCCCCAAAACCGCCTGCCCAGGCCCCACCGCGAGCGCCCTGGATTAACCTCGCGGTCACCATACGACGGTATTCTGCCCCTCGCAGCCGCCACGCCGGCGCCGGGAGATCGGGATGGCCATCGACAACGCGACGCATGCGCTCGCCGAGCACGGCACGACCACGCCGCGCACCGCCCGCAACCCGATCGCCGCCAGCCCGCCCGGCGGCGCCGTCAGCCCGCTCCGCGCGGGGACGCCGCCCTCGAAGGCCGGACACCCCGCCCATGCTTGACGCCGTCCAGATCGCGGCCCGTCTGCGCGAGCTGTCCGTCTCGCACCCCTCGGCCGGCCTGGCCGAGCTGGCGTGCCACGTCCTCGCGCTCGCCGTGCCCGACCGGGGCGAGCGCGCCCTTCTCGCCGGGACCGACCAGCTCGCCCGCTCCATCGCGCTCCTGCGCCGCGAGGTCGCCGCCATTCCGCCCGACGACAACGCCGGCCGGCACGTCGCCGGGATCGTCGCCACCCTGCAGGCGATCGAGGCCAGTGCGGCCGCCCTGCGCGGCACGCCCCGCCCGCCGACGCCCGCCGCCGTGCCCGACGGCCCGCAGCGCCCCGCCCGCGCGACGGGGCAGGCCGACGCCGACCGCCTGCTCGCGGCATTCTGACGGGAACGCGCACATGGCCGGGGAAGACGACGACGACGCCCTCGCGGCGAGCTGGGGTGCAGAGACGGAGGCTGCCGACACCGACGCCCTCGCAGCCGCCTGGGGCGCCGAGACGGAGGCCGCCGACGACGACGCGCTTGCCGCCGCCTGGGGGGCGGAGGCCGACGGCGCCCCCGACGACTCGCGCACCGCGATGGTCCTCAACCAGGACGAGATCGACAGCCTGCTCGGCTTCGACGGTCCCGGCGCGGACCGCGAGGGCGTCAGCTGCATGCAGCGCATCATCGACGCCGGCCTCGTCAACCACGAACGCCTGCCGATGCTCGAGATCGTGTTCGACCGCCTCGCGCGCATCCTCTCGACCTCGCTGCGCAACTTCACCGGCGACAACGTCGAGGTCTCCGTCAGCGGCGTGATCTCCATGCGCTTCGGCGACTACCTCAACACCATCCCGATGCCGTGCATGCTCGCCGTCTTCACCGCCGAGGAGTGGGACAACCAGGGCCTCATCCTCGTCGACAGCGCGATGATCTACTCCATCGTCGACGT
>JBPBQS010000209.1:0-15139 GCA_050920955.1 Janthinobacterium lividum
CGGGCGCGACGGCTACCGCGTGGTGCTCGCGGTCGACGAGACGCAGGGCGGCGTCGACACGCGCGGGCTCGAGAAGGTGTCGCTCACCCGGGAGGCCTTCGAGCCGCTGGGGCTGTACACCGAGATCCGGGACGTCTTCTGGCGGTGCGGCGACTACGCGCTCTACCTGGCGCGGCAGCGCTTCCCGGACTGCGGGACGTTCTGGCTGATCGAGTACGACGTGACGATCAACCGCGCCGACCCGATCGGGTTCTTCCGCGAGGTCGACGAGGCGCACGACCACGACTTCCTGGCGACGCACTTCCGCAAGCCGGAGGACTGGTGGTCGTTCCGCCACGCCATGGAGGCCCGCTCCGGCGACGTCTACCGCTGCTACTTCCCGCTCGTGCGGGTGTCGGGCAGGGCGCTGGACTTCGCGCGGGCGGAGCGGGCGGCGGCGACCTCCGACATGCGCCGGCTCGCGCCGGGGCAGCGGACGGAGTGGCCGAACGACGAGGCCTTCGTGGCCACGGTGCTGCAGAACGGCGGCTTCCGGTGCGCGGACCTCAACGACCTCGGGCGGCACTACACCGACGCGACGTTCTGGATGACCGTGCTGTTCCACCCGACGGGCCTGCCGCCGCACGACGGGCTGGTCTACCACACCGTCCGCACGGGGCGGCAGTTCCTGAAGCTCGTGCGGCCCCACAGCCACGTCATGCCGCTCCCGGACTTCGGGGAGCTGCTCAGGCTCGCCGGCGTCGACTGGTCGCTGGAGGAGGCGGAGGACGCGCTGCTGGCGGTGGTCCTGGAGCGGCTCGACGGGCTCGGCGACAACCCGGACCGGGTGATGGCGCCCGACGGCGTCGTGGCGCGCCTGCTGGCGCGCGACAGCAGGCCGCCCGTGCTGCGCGCCGTCGCCAGGGCGCTGGCGCGGCGGAGGATGGCGGACTGCCTGCACGTGCTGCGCGGCTGGCAGACGGCGCGCTGGTGGCCATGCTCGACAACGTCGCGCTGGCCAGGCCGGCGTGGCAGAGCTCGGTGTCGGGGTGGTCCAGGCCGGCCGACGCGCGCGGCGACGCGGGGGGCGGCAACGACGGGCGGCTGGACGAGGAGTTCGGCTTCCACACCGACGCCGAGCCGCAGCCCTGGTGGACGGTCGACCTGATGCGGCCCCACCTCGTCGCCAGGGCGCGCATCCACAACAGGCACGCGCACGCCGAACGCATGAACGGCTTCCGTCTGCTCGCGTCCGGCGACGGGCAGGCGTGGCGCACGGTGTACAGGAGCCCGCACGACGTCGATTTCGGGCAGGCCGCGGACCGCCCGATCGAGATCGAGCTCGGGGTGACGGCGCGCTTCCTGCGGGTGCAGACGCCCGGGACCGACTACCTGCACTTCCGCGAGTTCGAGGCCTATGGCGTCGCCTGCGGCTGACACGGGGGCGCGTGCCGGCGTCCGCGCGGCGCTCCCGGCGCTGCTGGCGGTCGTCCTGTGCGCCGCGGCGGCCCCGCTGCCCGTCACGGCGCGCCCCCCGGGCCCGCTCGACGACGCGGCGCACGGCTACCCTGCCGGCTCGACCTGGCTGTTCGACGGGGTCGGCCATGCCAGCCGGGCGGCGGAGGCGGGGGCGGCGCAGTGGGTCGCCCTGCCGGCGCCGGCGCTGCCGCTCGACGCGATCGGGCTGCGGGTCAGGACGCTGGCGGTCGCGTCGGGCGGGGCGGGCTACCGGGTGGGCGAGGTCCTCGCCCTGACGGGGGGCGCCACGGCGAGGGTGGCGCGGGTCGGCGGGCGCGACGCCACCGGCCCGCTCGCCGCCGCGAGCCTGGAGGACCCGGCCTACCACGCGTGCGCCAACACCGCGGCCGGCGGCCTGGCGCAGCGGTCCTCCAGCGGGTCGGGCCGCGGGGCGAGCTTCACCGCGACGTTCCTGGCGCCGGTGGCCGTCGGCGCGCGCCTGCTCACGCGCTGCCACGCGGGGGGCGGGGCGCTCGGCCTCGCGTTCGCGGGCACGGCGGCGACGGTGGGCTTCGGGGCGGACAGGCTGATCGACCATCCCGCGATCGACGCGCTGTTCGCCGGCGTGCGGCCGCGCATCACCGTCGTCCGCGACCAGGGCGGCGGGGGCGTCGACGGCACGGAGGCGGCGGCCAAGGGCGGCACGATCTCCGCCCTGCGCGCGCCGCACGGCATCCGCTCGCTCCTGATGGACGGCGACCCGAACGGTCCGGGCGACAGCGGGGCGCCGGCGAACTTCGGCGGCCAGAGCGTGACCGCGCTGGACTGGGGGCCGGCGCTGTCGGTCGATCCGCGCGACAGCACGCTGGTCTGGGCGGGCGGGCTGCAGTCGGCCGACCACGGCACCGGAGTGATGAACACCGGCCCCGTCGCCGTCGCGAACAGGCTCTCCGCCGGGTTCCCGAACCTCTCCGTCTCGGCGGGCGGCGCCTCGGCGGTGGCGTGCCCGGGGATGGGGTTCGACAGCGACAACGTGCTGTTCCTCGTGGCCGGGGCGTCGGGGGTGCGCTGCGTGCTGAACGGGGCAGCGTCGGCGGTCGGGGGCGGCGTGCCGTCCGCTGCGGCCACGGCGGGGGGCAGGCTGGGCTACGGCGAGCCGGGCTTCGCCTACGTCGACTACGCCATGGCGGCGTTCGTGCCGTGGGCGATGTCGGAGGCCGAGGTCGCCAACGCGACGGCCGCGATCGACGCCGCGTTCCTGATCGCGCCGCAGGTGCGCTCGGTGATCGTCGCGGACGGGGACAGCGACACCGACGGCCACGGCGCGCCGGCGCAGAACGGGTGGCCGCGCATGCTGATGGAGCAGCTGGGACGGCCGGACATCCGGCTGCTCGACACCGCGTTCTACGGCTCGACGATGGGCGGGCCGGCGGCCAACGGCGCGCCCGGGTCGCGCCTGGCCGAGGAGCCGCTGAACGTGCTCCCGGCGCTCGACCAGGCCTGGGCGGGGGGGGCGGCGAACCGCTGGGTGGTGATGGGGCCGATGGGCTACAACGACCTCAACCGCGGCGACAGCCTGGACAGCGTGGAGGCGAGCTACACCGCGTACTGCGACGCGGTGCACCGCCACCACGGGCTCTGCGCGCTGCTCGTGGTGCCGAACCGGGCCGGGCAGACGGGGGGGATCTTCCCGGCACTGGCGGCGCTGGGGGCGTGGATCATGGCCTCCACGCCCGCCACCAACGCGCACGCCGACCTGGCGATCCTGTCGCCCGGCTGCCCGGCGTCGCTGCCGTGCCAGCAGTCCGACGGGGTCCACGCGTCGCAGATCAACGCGCTGGGGCAGGCGCGCGCGGTGGCCGGGGCACTCGCGCCGCTGCTGCGGTGAGGGCGGTCAGGCCGTGCCCTTGGCCTCGCGGCGGCGGGCGTGGAGGATGAACTCGGTGTAGCCGTTCGGCTGCTCGCGGCCCTTGAACACGAGGTCGCGCGCCGCCTGGAACGCGATGCCGTCGAAGGCCGGGCCCATGGGGGTGTAGGCCGGGTCGCCGGCGTTCTGGCCGTCGACGATGGCGGCCATGCGGCGCAGGGTCTCCTCGACCTGGGCCTCGTTCGCGACGCCGTGGCGCAGCCAGTTGGCGATGTGCTGCGAGGAGATGCGCAGGGTGGCGCGGTCCTCCATGAGGCCGACGTCGTGGATGTCGGGGACCTTGGAGCAGCCGACGCCCTGGTCGATCCAGCGCACGACGTAGCCGAGGATGCCCTGGCAGTTGTTGTCCAGCTCGGCCTGGACCTCGGCGGGGTCGCGGTTGGAGCCGGGGTCGAGCGGCGGCGTCAGCAGCGCGTCCATGGAAGCGCGGGGCTGGCCGGCGAGCTCGGCCTGGCGGGCGGCGACGTCGACCTCGTGGTAGTGCAGGGCGTGCAGGGTCGCGGCGGTGGGCGAGGGGACCCAGGCGGTCGACGCGCCGGCGCGCGGGTGCTCGCCCTTGATGGAGAGCATCACGGCCATCTGGTCGGGCGCGGCCCACATGCCCTTGCCGATCTGGGCGCGGCCGCGCAGGCCGCAGGCCAGCCCGGTGTCGACGTTGTTGTTCTCGTAGGCGGCGATCCAGGGCGTGGCCTTCATGTCGGCCTTGCGCACCACGGGGCCGGCCTCCATCGAGGTGTGGATCTCGTCGCCGGTGCGGTCGAGGAAGCCGGTGTTGATGAACACGACGCGGTCCGCGGCGGCGGCGATGCAGGCGGCCAGGTTGGCGCTGGTGCGGCGCTCCTCGTCCATGATGCCCATCTTCAGGGTCGTGGGCGGCAGGCCGAGGATGGACTCCACGCGCGCGAGGATCTCGGCGGCGAAGGCGACCTCCTCCGGGCCGTGCATCTTCGGCTTGACGATGTAGGCCGAGCCGGCGCGGCTGTTCATGCCGAGGGATGCGGACAGGTCGGCGCCGGGGGCCGCGGTGGCGCCGTCCTGGGGGCGCAGGTCGTGGACGGCGATCAGGCTGGTGACGGCCGCGTCGAGCATGCCCTCGGGGATCTCCTCGCCGGCGGCGTCGGTCACGGCGTCGGTGTACATGTGGTGGCCGACGTTGCGGATCAGCAGCAGCGAGCGGCCGCGCAGGGTCAGCGTGCCGCCGCCCGGGCTTGTGAAGGTGCGGTCGGGGTTGAGGCGGCGGACCTGGCGCTCGCCGCCCTTGGAGAAGGACGCGGACAGCGTGCCGCGCATCAGGCCGAGCCAGTTGCGGTACAGCTCGACCTTGTCCTCGGCGTCGACGGCGGCGACGCTGTCCTCGCAGTCGATGATGGTGCTGACGGCCGCCTCCATCACGAGGTCGGAGATGCCGGCGAGGTCGTCGGAGCCCACGGGCGTGGTGCGGTCGAACACGACCTCGATGTGCAGGCCGTTGCTGCGCAGCAGGATCGTCGTCGGCGCCGCCCTGTCGCCGGTGTGGCCGGCGAGGCGGCCGGGCTGGCGCAGGCCGGTCGTGGCGCCGTTGGCGAGCGTCACGGTGAGGCGGGCGTCGGCGATGGCGTAGGAGATCGCGTCGGCGTGGCTGCCCTGGGCGAGCGGGGCGGCCTGGTCCATCACCTGGCGGGCGCGGGCGACGACGCGGCGGCCGCGCACGCGGTTGTAGTGGCGCGCGCGCTCGGCGCCGGCGGCGTCGGGGACGGCGTCGGTGCCGTAGAGCGCGTCGTACAGGCTGCCCCAGCGGGCGTTGGCGGCGTTGAGCGCGTAGCGGGCGTTGCTCAGCGGGACCACGAGCTGCGGGCCGGCGAGGGCGGCGATCTCGTCGTCGACGCGGCTGGTGGAGACCGAGAACGGCGCGGGCCGGGGCAGCAGGTAGCCGATCTCGCGCAGGAACGCCCGGTAGGCCTCGGGCTCGCCGGCGCCGTGCTCGTCGTGCCAGGCGTCGATGCGGGCCTGCAGCTCGTCGCGCCGCGCAAGGAGCGCGCGGTTGCGCGGCGCGAGGTCGCGGACGAGCGCGCCGAACCCGGCCCAGAAGGTCTCGGCGTCGAGGCCGGTGCCGGGCAGGGCCTCGTCCTCGACGAAGCGGTGGAGCACCCCGGCCACCTGCAGTCCGCCCGCGTTGATGCGATCCATGTCGGTCTCCATGCCTGCCGCCCCTGTTTTCGGCAGGTGGGGCGGCGTTGTCGAGGCGCGAAATCGCGGGGCTGGGGAGGAAGAAAGGTCGGGCTCTGCCCGAACCCGCCAAAGGGCCGAGCCCTTTGGAAACCCTTCCCCTAAGAGAAGGCGATCCAAGGGCCCGGCCCTTGGCGGAGCTCGAGGCAGAGCCTCGACCTTGCTTGGGGATGGTTCATGGGCAGGCTGGTATGGCTGGCGTCGTATCCGAAGTCGGGCAACACCTGGCTGCGGCTCCTGCTGCACAACTTCGTGCTGCAGCCGGAGTCGCCGTTCGACATCAACCGGCTCGACGCGTTCTCGACGAGCGAGGACATGGCGCGCCACTTCCGCCGCCTCGATCCGCGCCCGGCCACCGAGTACACGGCGGCCGAGGTGCAGCGGATGCGGCCGCTGGTGCACCGGGCGCTGCGCGACGGGCGCGACGGGGTGGTGTTCGTCAAGACGCACAACGCGGCGGTGTCGGTGGGCGGCGTGCCGCTGGTCACGCCCGACGCGACGTGGGGCGCGGTGGTGGTGGTGCGCGACCCGCGCGACGTGGCGGTGTCGTACAGCCACCACTTCGCGGTGGGCGTCGACGAGGCGATCGGGATCATGGAGCGCGAGGACGCCACGACCGGGGGCACGGAGACGCGCGTGCTGGGCTGGCCGGGGAGCTGGTCGCTGCACGTCGCGAGCTGGACGGCGCAGGCGAGCCCGCGCGTCCACGTCATGCGCTACGAGGACCTGGTCGCGGACACGGTGGCGGCGGCGGGCGGGATGATCCGGTTCTTCGGGCTGGAGGTGCCCGAGGCGCGGCTGGCGCGCGCGGCGGCCGCGAGCCGCTTCGAGGTGGCGCAGGCGCAGGAGCGGCGCTCGGGGTTCGTGGAGCACCCGCCCGGGCGCGGCGCGTTCTTCCGCCAGGGGCGCGCGGGCGGGTGGCGCGAGGTGCTCAGCGCCGCGCAGGCCGGGCGGGTCGAGGCGGCGCACGGCGTGCAGATGGCGCGCCTCGGGTATCTCTGAGGGCGCGCGCCGGCCTGGACCGGGCGACGGCGGGCTGACTAAGCTCGCCGAAAACGGGGAGGGACGTGGGATGAGCGCAGATGCGATCCGCGAGGCGCTGCGCCTGGCGATGGAGAACAGCGCGGCGCCGATGGTGCTCTCGGACCCCTCGCTGCCGGACTGCCCGATGGTCGAGGCGAACCAGGCGTTCGCGGGGATGACCGGCTACCCGATGGGCGAGGTTCTCGGGCGCAACTGCCGCTTCCTGCAGGGGCCCGGGACCGACCAGGCGTCGGCCGCGCGCATCCGCTCGTGCCTGGAGGCGGGGCAGGGGTGCATAGACTGGATCGTGAACTACCGGCGCAACGGCTCGCCGTTCTGGAACCTGCTGTTCATCTCGCCCGTCCACGACCGCGACGGCACGCTGCGCTACTTCTTCGGCAACCAGCTCGACATCACCCTGGGCGCGCCGGCCTGGTTCGACGACGTGACGCTCGGCGAGGCGCACGTCGTACCGTCGCTGGAGCGGGAGTTCCACGCGCTGCTCGACGAGGTGGGCGCAGCCGCGAAGGCACAGCGGCTGGAGCGGATCGTCGCCGCGGCGCACCGGCTGGCGGAGATCTCCACGCAGCTGGCGCCGGGGGCGCTGGAGCCGGTCAGGGCGGCGGCGTACGCGACGCTGTCGTAGGCCGAAGCAAGCAAGGTTGAGGCTCTGCCTCAAACTCCGCCAAGGGCTGGGCTCTTGGATCGCCTTCTCTTAAGAAAAGGGATCAAAGGGCCCCGGGCCCTTTGCGGGTTTGGGCAGAGCCCATGCTTGCCTGCCTTCAGTCCGGCAGGCGCGTCCCGACCGTCTCGGTGGCGAACGGGATCACGAGCAGGCCGACTCCGAACGCGATGGCGGTGAGCGCGACCGGGGTGCCGAGCGTGCCCATGCCGTTGACGGCGGCGGCGAGGGCGAAGTTGACGATGGCGCCGATGAAGCGGCCGACCGAGGTGCAGAACGCGAAGGCGGTGGCGCGGACGTCGGTGCCGAACAGCTCGGGCAGCCAGAGGGTGAACATGGCGAAGTTGCCGCCGGACATGCCGAGGAAGAACAGCACGACGAGGAAGGCCGGCATGGCGGAGGCGGGGGGCAGGTAGAACGCCCAGCCGAAGGCGAGCGAGATGGTGACGAGCATGCCCGCGAAGTAGATCGCGAGCGCGCGGCGGCGGCCCAGGCGCTCGGCGAGGAAGGGGGCGGCGATGCAGCCCAGGATCGTGCCGATGGAGAGCAGGCCGGTGCACAGCGAGGCGATGACGGGCCCGGCGGTGGTGATGCCGGCGCGGCGCGCGAGCTGGATCGAGGCGGTGGGCACGTAGACCGAGCCGGCCCACAGGCCGATCACCGCGACGGTGAGCAGCAGCGACATGGACAGGGTGCGGCCGCGGTAGGGCGCCTGGAAGATGCGGGCGAGCGGGCTGCGGCGCGCGGTGGCGGGCACGGCGGGGTCGTGGGCCTGGACCCAGCGCTTGGGCTCCTCGACCTTGAAGAGCGTGACGATGGAGACGATGACGGGGGCGAGGCCGCACAGGAACATGGCGCGCCAGCCGTAGGTGGCGCCGACGGTCAGGTTCAGCGTGGCGGCCATGAAGAAGCCGGCGTAGTAGCCGGTCTGCAGCCAGCCGGCGCCCATCTTGCGGCGGTCCTCCGGCCAGGCCTCGGCGACGTAGGTCCCGGCCATCGCCCACTCGCCGCCGATGCCGATGCCGGCGAGGAAGCGGAACAGGCCCAGCTCGTAGACGTTCTGGGAGAACGCGGCGGCGCCGGTGAACACGGCGTAGATCATCACCGTGGCGGCGAGCGTGCGGGTGCGCCCGTACTTGTCGGCGATCGGGCCCCAGATGAACGACAGGCCCCAGCCGACCAGGAAGGCGGCGAACAGGATCGAGCCGATCGAGACGATGGCCTTGGGCGTGGGGTCGATGCCGGAGCGCGGCAGCAGCTCGGTGAGCGCGGGGCTGAGGACGAGGGCGTAGATCACGCTGTCCATGCCGTCGAGCGCCCAGCCGAACCAGGCGGCCCAGAAGCCGATGATCTGCTGGGAGCTGAGCAGGGTCCGCGTGGGGCGCGCGAGTGGTGCGGTGCGGGCAGCGGTCGACATCGTGGGGTCCTCCGGAGGCGCCGGCCTTGTCACGCCCGGCGGTCGGGCGAGCGGGCGGCTTGCCCCTCCGGTCTAGAGCACAGCGGGCGGGATGGGGAGGCGGAAACCTTCGCGCCGCGCCCGCCGTGCGCGGCGGGGTGCGCCCGGCTACTCGCCGCGCAGGATGCCGAAGCTGGGGATGAGCTGGCGCTTGGCGTTGCCGGGGCGGGGCGCCTCGTCGAGGGCGTCGACCACGGAGGAGCGGGCGACCTTGCCGAGCATGAAGCCCTCGTGGTTCGCCTCGATGCGGTCCGGCGCGTAGAGGTAGTTCACCATCAGGCCGTAGGACTCGCTGATGCCGCGCGGCGCGATGTTGCCGAGCCAGTCGATGCGCTCGAGCTGGGCGCCGTTGCCGAGGTGGAAGCGCGCCACGGGGTCGGACGGGCCGCGGCCGTCGCGGCCGTCGGTGAGGTAGGCGGCGCACAGGCGCAGCAGCGGGCGGCGCGCGGCCTCGGCCTGGGCAGGGTCGTCGAACCAGGGCGCGGACGCGAGCACGCCGCGCCACAGGGCGAGCGGGTCCGCACCTGGCTCCCCGAACGGGCGCAGGGCCTCGACCTCGTCGCCGCGCAGCAGCGCGGGGGCGGCCGACGGGGCGGCGGGCGCGGCTGCGTCGGCGGGCTCGGCGGCGGGCGGGGCGGGCGCGGGGCGGGCGGCGTCGGCGAGGCGCTGCTCCATCCAGCGGCGGAAGCCGGGGACGGGGGAGAGGGTGGCGAAGCGGCGGAGCTGGGGCAGCTCGGTCTTGAGCTCCTCGACCACCTGCTTGATCAGGAAGTTGCCGAAGCTGACGCCGCGCAGGCCGTCCTGGCAGTTGGAGATCGAGTAGAAGATCGCCGTGTCGGCGCGGCCGGCGAGGCGGCGGCGCGTCTCGTCCAGGGTGGCGCGGTCGGTCTCGTCGTCGCGCACCAGCAGCGGCTGCACGGCGATGGCCAGGCCCTCGGTGAGTGCCACCTCGACGAAGATCAGCGGCTCGCCGGGCAGGGCGGGGTGGAAGAAGGCGAAGCAGCGGCGGTCCGGCGCGAGGCGGCGGCGCAGGTCGCTCCAGCCGGCGATCTCGTGCACCGCCTCGTAGGCGATGAGCTTCTCCAGCGTGGCGGCCGGCGTCTGCCAGTCGATTCGGCGCAGCTCCAGGAAGCCGCGGTTGAACCAGGAGCCGAACAGGTGGCGCAGGTCCGTGTCGAGCGGGCGCAGCGCCGGGTCGTGGCGCCCGCGCGCGAGCAGGTCGCGGCGCATCGCCACCAGCGCGGCCGTGCCGCCCGGGCTCATGTTCATGCGCCGCAGCAGCTCCTGGCGCGCGGGCTCGGCGGCGTCGAACAGCGACGAGGCGGTGTGCGCGTCGGGTGCGGCGAGGTAGGCCTCCGCCGCGCCGCGCAGCTTGTCGGGGTCGGGGCCGAAGCCGTCGGACAGGAAGCGGTAGAACTCCAGCAGCTGCGGGTCGGACAGCGCGCGGGCGGCGGCCTGCAGCTCGCGGGCGATGGCGGCGCCGGAGGCCTCGCCGCGCTGGGAGAGCATGGCGTGGGTCAGCAGGCGGGCGCGGTCCAGAGGGTCGGCGTCCGAGGGCGGGACCTGCGCGTACGCGGTGCCGCGGTCGGCGATCGAGGCCCAGAGGCGGTCGAGCCAGCTGCGCGAGCTGCCTGAGACGGTGGTCGCCATGGTCGCGATCCTTCGCGCAGTGGAGCCGGGTCGCCTGAACGCGGCAGAGCCTAGCGCGAAGCGGGGCGGGCGGGAACCGGCGGCATGGGGAAGGCAAGGTTGAGGCTCCGCCTCAAACTCCGCCAAAGGCTGCGCCCTTGGAACGCGTCCCTTAAGGAAGGCCAGACGAGGGGGCTCGCCCTGGCGGGTTTGGGCGTAGCTGCCAAAGGTTCCGACGATCCGCTTGGATCGTTGGAATGGCAGCGGAGGGAGAGCCCATGCTTGCTTGCCGGCCTCAGGCGTCCGCGATGGCCTCGCGCTGCATCTCCAGGGTGAGCCAGCGCTCCTCGGCGGACTGGAGCTGCGCCTCGGCGGCGGCGAGGCTGGCGGAGGTGGCCTGGAAGCGCTTCTGGTCGCGGGCGTAGAGGGCGGGGTCGGACAGGATGGCGCGCAGGCGGGCGGCCTCGGCCTGCAGCTTCTCCATCTGCACGGGAAGCTCGGCGAGGTCGCGCTGGTCGCGGAACGACATCTTCGGGCGCCCGGTCGCCGCGCCCGGGGCGCGGCGGCCGTTGGCGCGCAGGGCGGGGTTCGCGGCGTTGCCCGGGGTGGGGGGCGGGGTGCCGCGCTGGATCAGCATGTCGGTGTAGCCGCCGGCGTACTCGATCCAGGCGCCCTCGCCCTCGGCGGCGAGCGTGGAGCTGACCACGCGGTCGAGGAAGTCGCGGTCGTGGCTGACGAGGAGGACCGTGCCCTTGTACTCGCCGAGCATCTCCTGGAGCAGGTCGAGGGTCTCCAGGTCGAGGTCGTTGGTGGGCTCGTCGAGGACCAGGAGGTTGGACGGGCGGGCCAGGGCGCAGGCGAGCATGAGGCGGCCGCGCTCGCCGCCGGACAGCACGCCGACGGGGGTGCGCGCCTGCTCGGGGCGGAACAGGAAGTCCTTCATGTAGCCGATGACGTGGCGCTTCTGGCCGGCGACCATGACCTGGTCGCCGCCGCCGCCGGTCAGCGTGTCCTGCAGGGTGACGGCGGGGTCGAGCGTGGCGCGGAGCTGGTCGAGCGTCACCATCTCCAGCGACGCGCCGACCGTGACCTTCCCCGCGTCGGGGGCGAGGCGGCCGGTCAGCAGGTTGAGCAGCGTGGTCTTGCCGGCGCCGTTGGGGCCGACGATGCCGGTGCGGTCGCCGCGCAGCAGGCGCATGGACAGGTCGGCGACCACCGGGCGGCCGTCGTAGGACTTGCTGACGTGCTCGGCGACGGCGACCAGCTTGCCGGAGATCTCGGCGGTGGCGGCCTCGAGCCTGAGGCCGCCGGCGGCCTTGCGGCCCTCGCGGTGGGACTGGCGCAGGGCGGCGAGCTCGCCCACGCGGCGGACGTTGCGCTTGCGGCGCGCGGTCACGCCGTAGCGCATCCAGTCCTCCTCGCGCTTGATCTGGCGGCCGAGCTTGTGCTGGTCGGCCTCCTCGGTCTCCAGGACCTCGTCGCGCCAGGCCTCGTACGCGGCGAATCCCTGGTCGAGGCAGCGGACGATGCCGCGGTCCAGCCAGGCGACGTTGCGCGACAGGTTCTGCAGCATCCGCCGGTCGTGGCTGATCAGCACGATGCCGGCGCGCTGCGCCCCGAGCTCGGACTCCAGCCACTCGATCGCGGGCAGGTCGAGGTGGTTGGTCGGCTCGTCGAGCAGCAGGATGTCGGGCGAGGGGGCCAGCGCGCGGGCCAGGGCGGCACGGCGCGCCTCGCCGCCGGACAGGTTGCCGGGGTGCTCGGTGCCGTCCAGGCCGAGGCGGTCGAGCAGGGCACGGCCGCGGTACGGGTCGTCGTTGGGGCCGAGGCCGTCGAGCACGTAGTCGAGCGTGGTCGCCGCGTCGCCGAAGTCGGGCTCCTGCGCCATGGTGCGCAGGGTCGCGCCGGGCTGGAGGAAGCGCGTGCCGCTGTCGGGCAGGATCTGGCCGGCGGCGATCTTGAGCAGCGTCGACTTGCCCGAGCCGTTGCGGCCGACCAGGCACAGGCGCTCGCCGGCGCCGATGGACAGCTCGGCGCCGTCGAGCAGGGGCGCGGTGCCGAGGGAAAGGCGGATGTCCTGGAGCAGGAGAAGGGGGGGTGCCATGGCGGGGTTTTGACCCGCGCGGCGGGGGGAAAGCAAGCAAGGCCAGAGGCTCTGCCTCTGGACTCCGCCAAAGGCTGCGCCCTTGGAACGCATCCCTTAAGCAAGGCCGGTCCAGGGCGGCTCGCCCTGGCGGGTCCAGGGCAGAGCCCTGGCCTTGCTCACCGCCCCTTAACCGCGCGGGCGCAGGCTGCGCCCGACGGTGGCCGGAGGCAGGCGATGGAGGAGCGGTTCGAGGCCGCGCTGGCGCTGCACGAGGCGGGGCGCCTGGACGCGGCGGAGGCGGCGTACCGCGACGTGCTGCGCGACGCGGCCGGGCACGCGGACGCGCTGCACATGCTGGGGCTGCTGGCGGACCAGCGCGGCGACGGCGAGGCGGCGGTGTCGCTGATCGGGCGCGCGATCGCGGCCGCTCCCGGGCGGGCGTACGCGCACGCGAACCTGGGCAACGCGCTGCTGCGGCTGGGGCGGGCGGGCGAGGCGGTGGCGTCGCACCGGCGGGCGGTGGCGCTGCGGCCGGACTCGGCGGCGATGCTGGGCAACCTGGTGTCGGCGCTGCTGGCCGCGGGCGAGGGCGAGGCGGCGGTGGACGCGGCGCGGCGGCTGGCGGCGATGGCGCCGGGGTCGGCGGATTCGTGGCTGCGGCTCGGCGAGGCGCTGTCGGCGGGCGGGGACGCGGCGGCGGGCGAGGCGCTGCGGCGATGCGTGGCGCTCGACCCGGGGCGGGCGGAGGCGTGGTACAATCTTGGCTGCCTGGCGCTGGCCGGGGGCGACGCGCTGGGGGCGGCCGGGCTGTTCGGCGAGGCGCTGGCGCGGCGGCCGGTGTTCGCGCCGGCGCGCAGCAACCTCGGGGTGGCGCTGCACCGGCTGGGCAGGCTGGCGGAGGCGGCCGAGGCGCAGCGCGCGGCGATCCGCGACGACCCGGGGCTGGCAGGCGCGCACCACAACCTTGGCTGCGTGTCCCTGGAGCGCAACCGCGTGGACGAGGCGGCCGACGCGTTCCGCGCGGTCCTCGCGCTGCGGCCGGACGACGGGCCGGCGCGGTTCGGGCTGTGCGCGTCGCGGCTGCCGATGCTGTACCGCGACGAGGCGGAGATCGGGCGCAGGCGTGCGGAATACGCGGCGGAGCTGTCGGCGCTGGCGGCGGCGTGCGAGGGCGTGCGGGGGCAGAGGGCGGTCGCGCTGGCGGCAGGGGTGGGGAGCTGCCCGCCGTTCTTCCTGGCCTACCAGGGGCGCGACGACCGGGCGCTGCAGGCGGAGCACGGCGCACTGTGCTGCCGGCTGGCGGAGGCGGCGTACGGCGTGGCGCCGGGGCCGCGTCCGGCCGGGGACGGGCGCATACGGGTGGCGGTGGTGAGCGGCTTCTTCTGCCGGCACACGGTGTGGTCGCTGCTGCTGCGCGGCTGGCTGGAGCATCTCGACCGCGCCCGCTTCGTGGTCAGCGCGTTCCACACCGGCGCCGGGTCCGATGCGGTCACGGCACGCGCGTCGGCGATGGCGGACAGGTTCGTGTCGGGGCCGCGGACGCTCCCGGCCTGGCGGGCGGCGATCCTGGCGGGGGAGCCGGACGTTGTGCTGTATCCGGAGATCGGCATGGACCCGGTGGCGGCGCACCTGGCGGCGCAGCGCCTGGCGCCGGTGCAGGCGATGTCGTGGGGCCATCCGGTGACCAGCGGGATGCCGAGCATCGACCTGTTCCTGTCGAGCGCGCTGATGGAGCCGGCGGACGGCGACGCGCACTACACGGAGCGGCTGGTCCGGCTGCCGCACCTGGGCACCTGCTACGAGCCGGACCCGGAGGGGGCGCCGGCGTCGCGGGCGTCGCTGGGGCTGCGGGAGGGGGCGGTCGCGTTCTGGTCCGGGCAGGCGCTGTACAAGTACCGGCCGGCGCACGACGGGCTGTTCGCGCGCATCGCGGCGGGCGTGGGGGCCGGCTCAGGGAACGCACAGTTCGTGTTCATCGAGTTCGCGCGCGAGCCGGAGGTCACGGCGCTGTTCCGGGCGCGGCTGGAGCGGGCGTTCGCGGCGCAGGGGCTGGAGGCGGCGCGGCACTGCGTGTTCCTGCCCTCGCTCGGCGCGGAGGCGTTCGTGGCGGCGATCGGGGCGTGCGACGTGGTGCTCGACACGCCGGGCTGGTCGGGGGGGAAGTCGACGCTGGACGGGCTGGCGCAGGCGCGGCCGATCGTGACTCTGCCGGGGCCGCTGATGCGCAGCCGGCACACCGCGGCGATCCTCGCGCGCATCGGGGCGCCGGAGCTGATCGCGCGCGACGAGGACGAGTACGTGGCGATGGCGGTGCGGCTGGGGCGCGACGCGGGCGCGCGGGCGGCGGCGGCGGCACGGGTGCGGGCGGGGCGGCACCGCGCGTTCGGCGACCGGGGCTGCATACGGGCGATGGAGGACGTGCTGGCGCGGGCGGTGGAGGAAGGCGAGGCAAGGCCAGAGGCTCTGCCTCTGGACTCCGCCAAAGGCTCGCCTTTGGAATCCGCTTTTTAAGGCAAGGGATCAAAGGGTCCTCGGACCCTTTGCGGGTTTGGGCAGAGCCCATGCTTGCTTCCTGGCCTTCGCGTGCCCCGTGTTGACGCCTTCGCGGTGATCCCCGACCTTCGGGCCGCATCAGGAGAGCACCGCATGGCCAGCCTTACCTTCGTCAGCCCCGACGGCTCAAAGCAGGTCGTG
>JBPBQS010000053.1:0-14922 GCA_050920955.1 Janthinobacterium lividum
GGGCGGGTGTGCTGTTATGGTATAACATCTTGGGCATGTCCAGGGTGGCGGGGCGGGGTTGCGGATCGGGCGGGGGGCGTTACTTTGTAACAGGGGACAGTGTGGGGTTGGGTCGTGACGTCAGCCGAGTTCACGCCGCGCACCGCGGCGCTGCTGGAGCGGGTGGAGGCGGTGTGCGGGCGCCGCGGGGTGCGGCTCACGGAGCTGCGCCGCCAGGTGCTGGGGCTGGTGCTCGACAGCGCCAGGCCGGCGGGGGCGTACGACCTGCTGGAGAAGCTGCGGCCGCACCACAAGGGGGCGGCGCCGCCCACGGTGTACCGGGCGCTCGATTTCCTCCTGGAGCAGGGGCTGATCCACAAGGTCGAGCGGCTGTCGGCGTTCGTGGGGTGCCTGCACGGGGTCGAGGAGCACGAGGACGACGAGGTGCACCACCACGCGGCGCAGTTCCTGATCTGCAAGCGCTGCGGGCAGGTCACGGAGCTGAACGACCGGGAGATCGGGCGGGCGCTGCTGCGGGCGGCGCGGGGGTGGGGGTTCGCGCTCAGCCAGTCGACGGTGGAGGCGGAGGGCGTTTGCGAGGCTTGCGCGGGGGCGGCGTAGGGAGGGCGGGATTCGCACAGAGTGGCAAAGGAACGGGAGTTCTTTGATCCCTTTGCCAGATTAATTAGGGTGTATTTTGATGGCTGAGTTAGACCCTCTTGGTGAACCAAATCCGCTGTGGGATTGGGCTACTGACAGCGCAACTTCCTTTGGTTTGGGCCCGACAGCTGATCTTGCCAACTGTATTGGTAGAGTAATTGTCGGATACTCTGCTATAGAGTTTCAGTTGTATACTATTTACGCTGTAATTGCGAAACAAAACGCAGAAGAAAGCTTTTTAAGGTTTTATTCGGCAAGAAACATTAATGGTAAGCAAAATCTTGTATTTGATGAAATCTCCGCTCTTCCGCCAGAGTACATATCTGCTCTCAAAACATTATGGAGAACAATGCGCGGTGCAGCAAGCCGTCGAGTAGAAGTAGCTCATTGCGCGATTGGACGAAACGGTGATCGCGTAACTAGTTTGCGATTAAATGGAAAACGCCCGTTTAGAACGAACGTAGATATCAATCTTTTTATCAGGACAATCCGTCAATTTAGAACTTTGCAAACGGACGCACACATATTTCTAGTCTACCTACGTCTGCTAGACCCAGAGCTGTGGCATCAAAGGTTGGATGAACTGCCTGTTCCAAGACGTAACGACAATCCGAATTCTAATAATACAGATCCGGGAAACCTACCACCGCACGTAGAAGCTGAAAAAAATGCATCGTTAAAACGTCTAGGCTTAGACACAGTAATTGTCGTGCCGAACATACCATATCCTCGTCCTGTCGGCTATCGCCTGAGCTACCACGGACGATCTGTAGTTTGGATGGATTAGCGACGTGAACTTTACGCCTATATTTGGTATTCTCGAAAGTTTAGGGTCCAAGTTACCTAATTAATTTACCTAAGTGGCGCGTTCCAAGGGCGCAGCCTTTGGCGGAGCTCGAGGCAGAGCCTCGACCTTGCCTGCTTCAGAGGCCGCTGTACCAGTTGTAGCCCTGCTTTTCCCAGTAGCCGCCGGGGTTGGTGTTGGTGACCTCGATGGCCTGGATGTACTTGGGGTTCTTGAAGCCGAGCTTGGTGGGCAGGCGCAGGCGGAGGGGGGCGCCCCACTGCGGGGAGAGTGGTTTCTGCTCGAAGTCCAGGGCGAGGATGGTCTGGGGGTGGAGGCAGCTCGCCATGTCGAGGCCGCACCAGTAGTCGTCGAAGCAGCGGACGTTGACGAAGCCGGCGCGGGTGTCGGCGCCGACGCGCTCCAGGAAGGTGCGGAACGGGACGCCGCTCCACTGGCCGATCTGGCTCCAGCCCTCGACGCAGACGTGGCGGGTGATCTGGCCTTCCTGGGGCATGGCGCGCAGGTCGGCGAGCGTCCAGGGGGTCCTGCGGTCGACGAGGCCGGAGACTTCCAGGCGCCAGTCGGATTCCTCGACGGTGCGGATCTGCCACTCGGGGTAGTAGGCGTTGAAGCGGAAGGGGTCGGTGATCTGGCTGGCCGCGTAGGTGGGGGCGAGGCGGTTGGGGTCGAAGAGGGCGGCCTGGACGCGGTCGTTGAAGCGCGAGACGGCGCGAAGGGCGCGGTCGACGGGGCCCTCGCCGGCGAGGTCGCAGCCGGTGAGCAGGGAGAGCGCGCCCAGGGAGAGCGAGCCGCGGAGCATGAGGCGGCGCTCGACGCAGGCGAGGTCGGGGCGGGCGTCGGCGAGCGGCATGGGGGCGCGGGCGCGGCGGGGCGGGGGCGGGGTGCTCACAGGGGGACCTCGGCGTCGGGGCGGCCGCGGCGGCCGATGGTCATGGCGAGCAGCGTGCGGGGGAACAGGGCGACGAGGGCCACGTGGACGACGAGGAAGGCGACCATCAGGCTCATCAGGATGAAGTGGATCACGCGGGCCGCGGGGTAGCCGCCGAGGAGCGCGGTGAGCCAGGAGAGCTGGACGGGCTTCCAGATGGCGAGGCCGCTGACGACCATCAAGACGCCGAGCGCCATGGCGCCGAGGTAGAGCAGGCGCTGGACGGCGTTGTAGTGGCCGAGCGTGTGGACCAGGCGGAAGCGCAGGGCGGCGACCAGGTCGCGGGCCACGTCGCGGGGGCCGACGGGGAGCATGTCGCGGCGGAAGTGGCCGGAGACAAGGCCGTACGTTAGGTAGCAC
The DNA here is from genome assembly GCA_050920955.1 of Janthinobacterium lividum. Taxonomy (GTDB): domain Bacteria; phylum Pseudomonadota; class Alphaproteobacteria; order Acetobacterales; family Acetobacteraceae; genus CAXSEF01. The sequence goes on from JBPBQS010000053.1 coordinate 2,736, forward strand.
AGGCCGTCGAACACGAGGAGCCACATGGCGGCGAGGTGCCAGGCGATGGCGCCGCCGAGCCAGCCGCCGAGCGTCATCCAGGCGGGGAAGGAGAAGGGCAGGATCGGCGAGGCGTCGTAGATCTGCCAGCCGCTGAGGATCATGCAGATGATCGCGTAGGCGCCGATCCAGTGCATGATCCGGATCGCCACGGGGTGCGCCGTGTGGGGCGCCACCTGGTGCGCCCCAGGGTGCGCCGGTTCGGCGTGCCGCAATTCCGTCATCGCGTGTGCAATCCCGTGCCGCTGTGCCGCGTCATATAGGACTGCGCGCGAAAGCGTCGCCATACCGGAGCGAGATTCCCATGACCCGCCTTCCCCTTCTGGCGCTGATGGCCACCAGCGCGCTGAGCCTTGGCGCGATCACGGCCGCGAGCGCCGCGCCGGAGCACCACCGTGTCCGCGGCACCGTGGTGTCCGTGGACGCGGGCACGCTCGTCGTGCACCCCGCGACCGGCAGCGACGTCACCGTGGCGCTGAGCCCGGACACCAAGTACGCGAAGGTCGTGAAGTCCGACCTCTCCAAGGTCGACAAGGACAGCTACATCGGCACGGCGACGAAGAGCGTCGGCGACCAGCTCGTGGCGCTCGAGGTCGTGATCTTCCCGGCGGCGATGCGCGGCGCGGGCGACGGCCACTACGACTGGGACAAGATCAGCGACACCACGACGGGCGGGCATGCCACCGCGTCGTCGATGACGAACGGCAACGTCGAGGCGGCGGCGCCGGCCGGGGGCGCCAAGACGGTCAGCTCGGCGATGACCAACGGCAACGTCGACACCGCGGCCGACAAGGGCGGCGCCAAGCAGATCGTCGTGTCCTACAAGGGCGGCAAGCAGACCATCGTGGTGCCGCCGACCGCGCCGATCGTGTCGTTCGTGCCGGGCGACATGTCGCTCGTCACGAAGGGCGCCACGGTGTTCGTCAACGGCACCGAGGACGCGGGCAAGGTGTCCGGCGGCTTCGTCGCCGTCGGCAGCGACGGCGTCGTGCCGCCGATGTGAGGCGGCGGGCGGGGCCCAGGCCCCGCCCTTCGCGTTCGGTTCCGTTCCGGGGAGGCGAGGATGCCGCTTGACGATACCGGTGGGGGCCGCGAGCCCTCGCTCAACGTGTTCGGGCGACCGTTGCAGGACTGCTCGCTCGATCCGCTCACCGGGTTCCACCGCAACGGGTGCTGCTCCACCGGGCCGGACGATCTCGGCAGCCACACCGTCTGCGCGGTGGTCACGGCGGAGTTCCTCGCGTTCAGCCGCGCGCGGGGCAACGATCTGTCCACGCCGCGGCCGGAGTTCGGGTTCGCCGGGCTCAGGCCGGGGGACCAGTGGTGCCTCTGCGCGCCGCGGTGGCAGGAGGCGTTCCTTGCCGGGTGCGCGCCGGGAGTCGTGCTGGAGGCGACGCATCGGGCGGCGTTGCAGTACAGCGCGCTCGCGGATCTTGAGGCGCACGCGGCGCAGTGAAGGAAGGCCAGAGGCTCTGCCTCTGGACTCCGCCAAAGGCTCGCCTTTGGAAACTCTACTTAGCCAGGGTTGTGGGCGAGCCAGTTGAGGGCGGGGGTGAAGTCCACGCCGGACTCGCGGCCGCGGGCGAGCAGGGCGTCGGGCGTCAGGCGGCCGGAGCGGGCGGCGTCGATGCCCCATACGAAGCCCGAGCGCATGCCGCTGCGGCAGAAGGCGTGCGCGGGGCCGTCGGCGGCGGCCAGGGCGTCGGCGAAGCTTTCGATGTCGGCGGGCGAGAGCGTGGGCAGGCTGATCGGCACGTGGCGGAAGGCCATGCCGTGCTCGGCGGCCAGGCGGGCGGCCTCGGCGGCGGGGAGCTGGCCGGGGTCCTCGCCGTCGGGGCGGTTGCTGATGACCATGCGCACGCCGTGGGCGGCCAGCGTGGCGAAGTCGCCGGGGGCGAGCTGGCCGGAGACGGTCATCGAGGGGTCGAGGGCGACAGGCTGCATTCCGGGGCTCCGCTGGTGCGCGGCGCCCACACTAGGCCCGGGGGGCGGCGGTGTCATGGGGCGCGCGGCGCCGAGGAAGGAAGCAGTTCTTTCTTGAAAGAAAGAACCAAAGAACTTTGCCCGTTGGGTTCGGTGCCTTGCCTTGGGCTTAAGTGGCAAAGTCTTCTTGCTTCTTTTTCTTCAGAAAAAGAAGGCCTTGCTTTCTTCTGCCTGTGTGGCGTGCGGGGCTACTTCGGGGCCTCGTAGGTGATGCGGTAGACGGCGCCGGCGAGGTCGTCGGAGACGAGGAGGGAGCCGTCGCGCATCTGCTCGACGTCGACGGGGCGGCCGTCGTACTCGCCGTTCTTGTCGAGCCAGCCTTCGGCGAAGGGGCGGGAGCCTGCGGGGGCGTGGCCGCTGGCGTCGATCATCGTGACCATGACGCGGGCGCCGACGGGAGTGGTGCGGTTCCACGAGCCGTGCTGGGCGGAGAAGATGGCGCCCCGGTACTCCCTGGGGAACATGGTGCCGTTGTAGATCGTCATGCCGAGGTCGGCGGCGTGGGCGACCTCCTCGACGACGGGGAAGACGGCGTCGGCGGGGGGTGTGGCGTTCCTGTACTCGGTGGTGCGGGTGTGGCCGCCGCCGTACCAGGGGAAGCCGAAGTTCTGGCCCATCCGGGTGGCGTGGTTGATCTCGCCCGGGGGGATGTCGTCGCCCATGCCGTCGACCTGGTTGTCGGTGAACCAGAGGGTGCCGTCGGCGGCGAAGTCCAGGCCGACGGAGTTGCGGATGCCGCGGGCGTAGGCCTCGCGGTTGGCGCCGTCGCGGTCCATGCGGACGATGCCGCCCATGCCGACCTTGTCGTAGAGGGCGAGCTTGCCGGGGGCGGGGACGTTGTAGGGCTGGCCGAGGGTCACGTACAGCTTGTTGTCGGGGCCGATGCGGCAGACGCGGGCGGAGTGGTTGGAGCTCTCCTCGGCGACGGGGATCAGGTCGCCCTGCCGGACCAGGGTGGTCGCGGGGGGGGCGGGGTTGGCGGTGGCGGACTCGGCGGCGGGGAAGGCCAGGATGCGGTTCTGCTCGGCGACGAACAGGACGCCGTCGGGGGAGAGGCAGACGCCGTTGGGGTTGTCGAAGCCGGCGCCGGGGGCGAACTCGCGCACGTCGTCGGCGGCGCCGGCGTGGGCGCGGTCGGCGAGGCTGTAGACCTTGTCCTTGCGGGTGGAGACGAAGGCGGCCGTGCCCTGGGGGCCGACGGCGATCATGCGGGCGTCGGGGGCCAGCGCGTAGAGGGCGATCCTGAAGCCGGGGGGGAGCCTGATGCCGGCGAGCGTTTTGCGGATCGCGGCGGCCTGGGGGCCGCCCTGTGGCACGGCGGCGGGGGGCGCGGCGGCGCGGGCGGGCGGGGCGTCGGGCGCGGGCTGGGCGAGGGCGGGGGCGCACAGCAGGGCGGCCAGGGCGCAGGCACTCCGCAGCGGCGTCTTCATGGTCGCTCCTCCGGGTGACGCGGGGTTCGCTGGCCCCGGTGCCGGTGCCGGCGTGGTCCGGCGAGGGTATCCACGGGCTTGGTCGCTGCCAAGGCGCGGCGACGGGCTGTGCGGGCGCGCGGGGCGGGGGCGTTGACCGGCCGCACGCCGGCGCGATACTCCCGCGGATTCACCGGCAGGAGTTTGCGGCGATGGCGCTGGACACGGACATGGACGGGGCCGACGAGGCCGGGCTCGACGAGGAGCTGAAGGGCTCGGCGCCCGCGGTCGGCGGGATCGCGGCGGACCGGCTGCGCTCGATCATCGAGCGGGTCGAGCGGCTGGAGGAGGAGAAGAAGGCGCTGTCCTCCGACATCAAGGACATCTTCTCCGAGGCCAAGTCGGCGGGCTTCGACGTCAAGATCATCCGCCAGATCATCCGCCAGCGGAAGCAGGAGCCGGCGGAGATCGAGGAGCAGGAGACGCTGCTCGACGTCTACCGGCGCGCGCTGGGGATGTGAGCGGCCCGCGCCGCCCCGTGCGGCGCGAGGGCATGCGCAGCGCGGCTGCGCGGGCGGCAGAGGGAGCAGGGCTCATGGGCGTGCAGGCGATCTATTCCACCGTGGCGACGGCGACCGGCGGGCGCGACGGGCGCGCGGCGTCCCAGGACGGGGCGCTCGACGTCTCGCTGTCCACGCCGCGCGAGATGGGCGGCGGCGGCGGCGCGGGCACCAACCCGGAGCAGCTGTTCGCGGCCGGCTATTCCGCGTGCTTCATCGGCGCGATGAAGTTCGTGGCCTCGCAGGACGGGCAGAAGGTGCCGGCCGACGCCAGGGTCACGGCCACGGTGGGCATCGGGCCGCGCTCGGAGGGCGGGTTCGGGATCACGGTGGCGCTCGAGGTCGCGCTGCCGGGGATGGCGCGCGAGGAGGCGCAGGCGCTCGTCGAGAAGGCGGACGCGACGTGCCCGTACTCCAACGCGCTGCGCGGCAACGTCGACGTGGCGCTCAGCGTCGCCTGAGCGGGCGGCGGGCCCCGGGTTCGGCCGGGGCTCGTTGCGGCGCAGGGAGGGAGGAAGGAAGCAGTTCTTTCTTGAAAGAAAGAACCAAAGAACTTTCTCCCTCAGTGTTCCTGTCGGCCGAGGCGGTCCGGGATCTTCGTGGCAAAGTCTTTTTGCTTCTTTTTCTTCAGAAAAAGAAGGCTTTCTGATCCTTCCTGTCTTCCGCGGCGCAGGCGTCGCGGCCGTGATGGAGGCCTCATGGCCCAGGTTCTGCGGTTGTTCACCTCGCCGTCCGCGTTCCCCAACCCGCAGCGGCTGCGGCTGCTGATCCACGAGAAGGGGGTGGCGGGGCATGTCGAGGAGGTCGTCTACGACATGGCGCCGGGGGGCGAGCAGCGGGGCTGGCGCGGGCTGAAGCGCAACCCGTGGGGCGAGACGCCGACGCTGGAGCTGGCGGATGGCAGCTTCCTGTCGGAGACGGCGGCGATCGCGCGCTACCTCGACCTGAGCCTGCCCGGGCGGCGCATCATGGGGGAGACGCCGCTGGAGCAGGCGCAGGACGCGATGTGGGACGCGCGGGTCTGGGTGCAGGTGCTGTACCGCATCACCACGATGTTCCACGTCCTGCACCAGGGGCTCGGGCCGAAGCTGGAGCTGACGGAGAACCGGGCGTGGGGCGAGCACTGCCGCAAGGAGGCGCTCGCGCACGCGGGGCTCGTGGACCGGCACCTGGCGGACGGGCGGGACTGGCTGCTGGGCGGCGAGCGGCCGACGTTCGCGGACATGACGCTGTGCACGGCCGTCGCGTTCTCGAAGTTCGGGCCGAACCACACGCCGCTGGACGAGCGCTTCGAGTTCGTCGACCGGTTCTGGAAGCGCTGGCAGGAGCAGGACAGCTTCCGCACGGCGTACGCGGACGGGGGCGGGATCGAGGAGCTGGCGCACCTGAAGAAGTAAGCAAGGCCGGGCTCTGCCCGGACCCGCCAGGGCGAGCCGCCCTGGACTGGCCTCACTTAAGTTGTGCGTTCCAAGGGCGCAGCCTTTGGCGGAGTTTGAGGCGGAGCCTCAACCTTGCCTTACCGGCCGTTGTGGATTTCGGCGGCGACGATCGCGGACATGGTCTGCATCAGGGCGGCCAGGGCCATCAGCATCAGGCCGTCCACGATCATCCCCATCGGCGAGAGCGACAGGCCGGCCAGGTGCAGGGTCTGCGGCACGTGGGCGAGTGCGTCGTCGGCCACGGCGCGGGCCTGCGCGTCGAGCGGCACCAGCGTGGCGAGGCGGGGCAGCGCCCACCAGCCCAGGCCGCACACCAGCGTCAGGGGGGCGAGGACCTCCAGCACCTGGGCGACGAAGCCAAGCGCCCAGTGCGCGAGGCCCCAGCCGGTGGCGCGCAGGCCGCGGGAGAACACGCCGGGGACCTCGCGGCGGAGGTGGTCGGAAACGTCGACGGTCATGGGCACGGGGTCCTCGTCGGGCACGGGGGGCAAGGGGCGGGGGTCACACCACCTCGCTCGGGCGAAGGGCGCAGGTGGCGGCGCCGCGGGTGGTCTCCACCTGGAAGGTGCAGTGGCCGATGTTGAAGCGGCCGCGCACGCCGTCGCAGGCGGCGCGGATCAGGGCGTCGGGCTCGGCCGCCGAGGCGTCGTCGCGGACCAGGTGGGCGGTGAGCGCGGTCGAGGTCGTGCTGAGGCCCCAGATGTGGAGGTCGTGGACCTCGCAGACGCCGGGCAGGGTGCGCAGGAACGCCTCGACCTGCGCGGGCGCGAGGCTGGAGGGGACGGCGTCCATGGCGAGCGACAGGCTCTCGCGCAGGAGGCCCCAGCTGCTCCAGGCGATCACGGCGACGATGGCGAGGCTCGCGAGGGGGTCGATCCAGGTGGCGCCGGTGAGCAGGATCAGGCCGGCCGCGAGCACCACGCCGGCGGAGACCGCGGCGTCGGCGGCCATGTGCAGGAAGGCGCCGCGGATGTTGAGGTCGTCGTGGCGGCCGCGCATGAACATCAGGGCGGTGGCGCCGTTGATCAGGATGCCGACGGCGGCGACCCACATCACGGTGCGGCTTGCGACCGCGTCGGGGTGGAGCAGGTGGCGCACGGCCTCCACGCCGATGGCGCCGATGCCGACGAGGAGCACCACGGCGTTGGCGAGCGAGGCCAGGATCGTGCCGCGGCCCCAGCCGTAGGTGCGGCGCGCGGAGGGGGCGCGGCGGGCCAGGACGACGGCGACCCAGGCGAGGACCAGGCCGAGCACGTCGCCGAGGTTGTGCACGGCGTCGGCCAGCAGCGCGACGGAGTGGGCAGCCAGGCCGAAGCCGACCTGCAGCGCCACGAAGCCGGCGTTGAGCGCGGTGCCGACGGCGAAGGCGGCGTCGAAGCGGGCGGGGGCGTGGGAGTGGCCGGCGTGGCCGTGGGCCGCGTGGGAGTGACCCGCGTGGTCATGGCCGGCGTGGTCGTGGGCTGCGTGGTCGTGCCCGGCGTGGTCGTGCCCGGAGTGGTCGTGATCGTGCGGGTGGTCGTGGGCCATCAACCGGTCCTCCTGGGGGGCTGCGTAGCATGGGGCGGGCCGCAAGCAAGCATGGGCGCTCACGCCGGCGGCCTTCCAGCAGCCCGAAGATGGCGGGTCGAAGCAACCGGGTGACGCGCGGAGCGGCGGGAGCCCGCCCAGGCCGCCCGTGCTCCTGGGCGATCCGTCAGAGCACGAAGAAGCCGATGCTCGCGGCCAGCATGACCAGGGTCGCGAGCCACCCCGCGGCCAGCAGGGGGCGCGGCAGGGAGAGGCGCCCCATGATCCGCCGGTTGCCCGCGACCAGCATGATGACCGCCATCACGGGGGCCGCCAGCACGCCGTTCACCACGGCGCTCCAGTACAGCGCCTTGACCGGGTTCAGCGACGTGAAGTTCAGGCCCACCCCGGCGGCGGTCGAGACCGCGATCGTGGCGTAGAACGCCTTGGCCTTCAGCAGGCGCTGGTCGAGCCCTTCGCGCCAGCCGAACGCCTCGGACAGGGCGTAGGCGCCCGAGCCGGCCAGCACCGGGACCGCGAGGAGCCCGGTGCCGATGATGCCCGCCGCGAAGATGACGAAGGTCAGCCTTCCCGCGATCGGGCGCAGCGCCTCGGCGGCCTGCGACGAGGTCTGGATGTCGGTGACGCCCGTGGCGTGCAGCGTCGCCGCGGTGGAGTAGATGATGCAGATCGCGATCAGGTTCGACACGCCCATGCCGAACACCGTGTCCGCGCGGATGCGCCTGAACTCGGCCGGGGCGAGGCGGGGCGTGAGGCAGAGCGGGCGGGCCCCGCGGCGGCGGCGCTCCTCGACCTCGAGCGCGGCCTGCCAGAAGAACAGGTAGGGGCTGATCGTCGTGCCGAGGATCGCCACCAGGGCCATGGCCTCGTCGTGGTTCAGCGCCAGGTGGGGGACGAGGGTGGCCAGCAGCGCGCCGTTCCAGGGGACGTGCACCGCGAACACGACGGCGACGTAGGCGAACAGGGACACCGTCAGCCACTTGAGGAACCCGGCGTACACGGCGTAGCCGAGGAACACCTCGGCCACGACGCAGGCGACGCCGAAGACCACCGTGTAGAGCAGCGCGCTGCCGCCCAGCAGCAGGCGCAGTGCCGCGCCCATGGCGCCGATGTCGGCGCCGAGGTTGATGACGTTGGCGGTCAGCAGAAGCAGCACGATCAGACGCACCAGCCACGGGCTGTAGTGCCGGCGCAGGTTCTCGGCGATGCCGCGCCCGGTCACGCAGCCGATCCGGCCGCTCGTCTCCTGGATGGCGATCATCAGGGGCAGGCTGAACAGCATGGTCCACGCCAGCCCGTAGCCGAACTGCGCGCCCACCTGGCTGTAGGTGGCGATGCCGCTCGGGTCGTCGTCCGCCGCGCCGGTGATCAGGCCCGGGCCGAGACGTCGGACCAGGCTCGAAGGGGGGACGCCGGCGGGCTCGTCGAGGATGGTCATTCCCGCTTATACCCGGCCGCGCGTCTCCCGCCGCAGCGGTCCCGGGCTCCCCGGGCGCGCCGGTGCCGGTTGGACCCCTTGGCCGGCCACGCCCGGACCGGCGAGGGGCCCCTGGTTCCTTTCCTGAGGGATGCGTTCCAAGGGCGCAGCCTTTGGCGGAGTTTGAGGCGGAGCCTCAACCTTGCCTTACGTGGGCAGCAGCGCCGCGTGGCGTTCGAGGACGAGGGCGCGGCGGATCTTCTGGCTGGGGGTGAGGAGGCCGTTCTCCACGGTGAAGGGCTCGACGAGGGCGTGGCGGCGGACGCGCTCGGTGACGGAGAGCGTGGCGTTGGCGCGGGCGAGGGCGGCGGCGACGGCGGGGGGAGAGGCGTCAGGGGCGGGGACGAGGAGGGCGGAGAGCGCGGCGCGGCCGTCGCCGGAGACGACGGCCTGGGCGATCTCGGGCTCGGCGGCGAGGCGGGCCTCGACGGCGGCGGGGAACACCTTCTCCCCGCCGGAGAGGATGATGACGTCGCGCTTGCGGTCGGTGATGCGCAGGTGGCCGTCGGGGTCGAGGGCGGCGATGTCGCCGGTGTGGAGCCAGCCGTCGCGGATGGTGCGCGCGGTGGCCTCGGGCTGGCGCCAGTAGCCGTCCATGAGGAGGGGGCCGCGGACGAGGAGCTCGCCGTCGTCGGCGAGGCGGAGGTCGACGCCGTCCAGCGGGCGGCCGACGGTGCCGGGGCGGGGGCGGGCGAAGGGGTTGACGCTGATGACGGGGCCGGCCTCGGTCTGGCCGTAGCCCTGCATGACGTGCAGGCCCAGGGCCGCGAAGAAGCGCTCGGTGGCGGGGTCGAGGCGGGCGGCGCCGCTGACGGCCGCGACCAGGCGGCCGCCGAAGCGGGCGCGGACGCGGGCGCGGACCAAGCGGTCGAGGGCGGGGGCGAGCAGGCGGTCCGTGGGGGTCGAGCGGCCGTCGAGGCGGCGCAGGCCGGCGGCGAGGGCCGCGTCGAACAGGGCGCGGCGCCAGGCGGGGAGGGCGGCGCGCTGGGTCAGGATGCGCCCGCGCACGGCCTCGAGCAGGCGGGGGACGAGGGAGATCACCTGGGGGCGGACGGCGAGGAGGTCGGCGGCGAGGTGCTCGATGCCGCGGCCGTGGACGACCTCGAAGCCGAGGCTCGGGAACAGGAAGAGGCCGACGGTGTGCTCGTAGGAGTGGCTGGCGGGGAGGAAGGACAGGTAGGTGCCGTGGCCGATGCCGATGGGCTCGACGACGGCGGCGAGCGCCGCGCAGTTGGCCAGGATGGCGCGGTGGGGGAGCATCACGCCGCGCGGCGGGCCGCCGGTGCCGGAGGTGTAGAGCAGGCAGGCCATGGTGCCGGGGCGGATGCCGGCGGCCTCGGCAGCGATGTCGTCGGGCGGGGCAGGGTCGGAGGCGAGGTCGGCCCAGGCGAGGGAGTCGGGGACGCCGGGGTCCAGGGCGACGAGGCGGTCGAGGCCGGAGGCGAGGGCAGCGGCCTCGCGGACGCGGACGGCGAGGGCGGGGGTGGAGACGATGGCGGTGCGCGCGCCGGAGTCGCGCAGGAGGTGGGCGTGGTCGGCGGGGGTGTTGGCGGGGTAGGCGGGGACCGGGATGGCGCGGATGGCCATGAGCGCCACCTCGGCGGCGGCGACCTCGGGGCGGTTCTCGCTGACGAGGAGGACGCGGTCGCCGGCCGTGACGCCGGCGGCGCGCAGGCCGCGGGCGGCGGAGGCGGCCTGGCGGGCGAAGTCGGCCCAGGCGAGGTCATGCCAGGCGCCGTCGCGGTGGCAGCGGAACACGGTGCGCGCGGGCCAGAGGCGGGCGCGGTCGAACATCATGGCGGGGAGGCTGGGCCAGGCGGGGCGCGACGGCGGGCGCGACGAGGCGCGGCCCCGCGGGGGGGTGTTCTGCGGCTGTTCCACGCTGGTCCCTTTGACGTCCCTCGCAGAGACCTTAGATGACAGGCCGAGACCCTGGAACAGGACGATCGCCCGATGACGCCACGCGAACCCACATGCTCCGCGCGCAGCACGGCCAGCGCCTCGGATCTCCGCGTGGGGATGCCGGACGGGGAGCCGGCCTCGCGCCACGACGCGGGCGGGCTGCCGGCGTGGGACCTGGGGGCGCTGTACGAGGGGCGCGACAGCGCGCGCATCGGCGAGGACCTGGCGGCGTCGGAGGCGGCGGCGCGGGCGTTCGCGGCCAGGTTCGAGGGGACGCTGGCGGGGCTCGACGGGGCGGGGCTGGCCGGGGCGATCGCGGAGTACGAGCGCATCGACGAGGTGCTGGGGCGGCTGATGTCCTATGCGCAGCTGCTGTTCAGCGGGGATTCCACGGACGCCTCGATCGGGCAGTTCACGCAGACGATGAGCGAGCGGGTGACGGCGATCTCGTCGGACCTGGTGTTCTTCACGCTGGAGCTGAACAGGATCGAGGACGCGGCGCTCGACGCGCGGATGGCGGACCCGGCGCTTGCGCGCTGGGCGCCGTTCCTGCGCGACCTGCGCACGTTCCGGCCGCACCAGCTCGACGACAGCCTGGAGAAGCTGCTGCACGAGAAGGAGGTCACGGGGCGGGCCGCGTGGAGCCGGCTGTTCGACGAGACGATCGCGGGGATGCGCATCCCGCTCGACGGCGAGAGCCGCACGGTCAGCGACGTGCTGAACAAGATGTCGGACCGCGACCGGGGGACGCGCGAGCGGGCGGGCCATGCGGTGGGCCAGGCGTTCGGGGACCGGGCGAAGCTGTTCTCGCTGATCACGAACACGTTGGCCAAGGACAAGGAGATTCTTGATACCTGGCGGCGCTATCCGCGCGCGGAGTCGGCGCGCAACCGCGGCAACATGGTCGAGGACGAGGTCGTCGACGCGCTGGTGAGCGCGGTGGTCGCGGACTATCCGCGGCTGTCGCACCGCTACTACGCGATGAAGGCGAAGTGGCTGGGGCTGGAGAAGCTGCAGCATTGGGATCGCAACGCGCCGCTGCCGGACGACGACGACCGCTCGATCCCGTGGGAGGAGGCGCGCTCGCGCGTGCTCACGGCGTACGCGGGGTTCGACCCGGAGATGGGGCGGATCGGGCAGCGGTTCTTCGACGAGTCATGGATTGACGCGGGGCTGCGCGACGGGAAGTCGGGGGGGGCGTTCGCGCATCCGACCGTGCCGTCGGCGCATCCGTACATCCTGATGAACTACCACGGGCGGACGCGCGACGTGATGACGCTGGCGCACGAGCTGGGGCACGGGGTGCACCAGGTGCTGGCGTCGGAGCGGGGGTACTTCATGTCGGGGACGCCGCTGACGCTGGCCGAGACGGCGAGCGTGTTCGGCGAGATGCTGACGTTCCGCGCGCTGCTGGATGCGGAGACGGACCCGAAGCGGCGGCGGATCATGCTGGCGTCCAAGGTCGAGGACATGCTGAACACCGTGGTGCGCCAGGTGGCGTTCTACCGGTTCGAGCAGAAGGTGCACGCGGCGCGCAGGCAGGGCGAGCTGGTGCCGGACGAGATCGACCGGATCTGGCTGGACGTGCAGACGGAGAGCCTGGGGCCGGCGTTCGAGTTCGCGCCGGAGTACGGGGTGTTCTGGGCGTACGTGCCGCACTTCGTGCACTCGCCGTTCTACGTCTATGCGTACGCGTTCGGGGACTGCCTAGTGAACGCGCTGTACTCCGTGTTCCAGGGCGGGCATCCGGGGTTCCAGGCGAAGTACCTGGAGATGCTGCGCGCGGGGGGGACGAAGCGGCACCGCGAGCTGCTGGCGCCGTTCGGGCTCGACGCGGGCGATCCGGCGTTC
>JBPBQS010000107.1:0-14674 GCA_050920955.1 Janthinobacterium lividum
CCTCCTGCCCCGAGCGTGCCATGACCGACGAGTTCCACCGCATCCGCCGCCTGCCGCCCTACGTGTTCGCCGAGGTCAACAAGGCCAAGGCCGGCGCCCGCTCGCGCGGCGAGGACATCATCGACCTCGGCATGGGCAACCCGGACAGCCCGACGCCGCCGCACATCGTCGCCAAGCTGGTCGAGACGGTGGCCGACCCGCGCTCCCACGGCTACTCGGTGAGCAAGGGCATCCCCGGGCTGCGGCGCGCGCTCGCGGGCTACTACGCCAGGCGCTTCGACGTGGGGCTCGACCCGGAGACCGAGGTGATCGCCACCATCGGCTCCAAGGAGGGCCTGGCGAACCTGGCGTCGGCGATCACCAGCCCCGGCGACACGATCCTCGTGCCCAACCCGTCATATCCGATCCACCAGTTCGGCTTCGTGATCGCGGGCGCGTCCGTGCGCTCGATCCCCGCGGAGCCTGGCGAGGACATGCTGCGCGCGCTGGACCGCGCGGTGCGGCATTCCGTGCCGAAGCCGACCGCGCTGATCGTGAACTTCCCGTCCAACCCGACGGCGTTCATCGCGGACCTCGACTTCTACAAGGAGATCGTCGCGTTCGCGCGGCGCGAGGGCATCTGGATCCTGTCGGATCTCGCGTATGCCGAGATCTACTTCGGCTCCCGCATCCCGCCGTCGATCCTGCAGGTCGAGGGGGCGAAGGACATCGCCGTCGAGTTCACGTCGATGTCCAAGACCTACTCGATGGCGGGCTGGCGGATCGGCTTCGCGGCGGGCAACGCCAGGCTGATCTCGGCGCTCGCGCGGATGAAGTCCTACCTGGACTACGGGGCGTTCACGCCGATCCAGGTGGCGGCGGTCGCGGCGCTGAACGGGCCGCAGGACTGCGTCGAGGACATGCGGACGCTTTACCGCGAGCGGAGGGACGTGCTGATCCGCGGGCTGTCGGCGGCGGGGTGGGACGTGCCGTCGCCGGAGGGGTCGATGTTCGCGTGGGCGCCGATTCCGCCGCGCTACGCGCACCTGGGGAGCGTGGAGTTCTCCAAGCTGCTGCTGTCGCGCGCGCAGGTGGCGGTGGCGCCGGGGCTCGGCTTCGGCGAGCACGGGGAGGGGTTCGTGCGCATCGGGCTCGTGGAGAACACGCAGCGGCTGCGGCAGGCCACGCGCAACATACGCGCGTTCCTGCAGGCGGACAGCAACGTCGCGGCGCCGGCGCTGGAGAGCGCGAAGTGAGGAAGGTCGAGGCTCTGCCTCGAACTCCGCCAAAGGCTCGCCTTTGGAAACCCATACTTAAGTCAAGGGATCAAAGGGTCCTCGGACCCTTTGCGGGTCTGGGCAGAGCCCAGGCTTGCTTCCTGTGACGCTCCGTGTGGGCGTGGCCGGCCTCGGCACCGTGGGCAGCGGCGTGCTGCGCCTGCTGCGCGACAACGCCGAGCTGGTGGCGGCGCGGGCGGGGCAGCCGGTCGTGGTGACGGCGGTGTCGTCGCGCGACCGGGGGCGGGACCGCGGCGTGTCGCTGGAGGGCGTGCGGTGGCACGAGGACGCGCTGGCGCTCGCGGGCGACCCGGGCGTGGACGTGGTGGTGGAGCTGATCGGCGGGTCGGAGGGCGCGGGGCGGGCGCTGGTGGAGGCGTCGCTGCGGGCGGGGCGGCCGGTGGTCACCGCGAACAAGGCGCTGCTGGCGGTGCACGGCGCGGCGCTGGCGGAGGCTGCGGAGCGGGCGGGGGTGATGCTGGGCTTCGAGGCGGCCGTTGCGGGGGGGATTCCCGTGATCAAGGCGCTGCGCGAGGGGCTGGCGGGGAACCGGGTCGAGCGGGTCGCTGGCATCCTGAACGGGACCTGCAACTACATCCTGACGACCATGCGCGAGAGCGGGCGCGACTTCGCGGACGTGCTGGGCGAGGCGCAGGCGCTGGGGTACGCGGAGGCGGACCCGTCGTTCGACGTCGACGGCGTGGACGCGGCGCACAAGCTGGCGATCCTGGCGGCGCTGGCGTTCGGGCGGCCGGTGGCGTTCGACGAGCTGCATGTGGAGGGGATACGGGCGGTCTCGGCGCTCGACATCGGGTTCGCGGAGGAGCTGGGGTTCCGCATCAAGCTGCTGGGGATCGCGCAGCGGGGCGAGGCGGGGGTTCTCGCGCGGGTGCACCCCTGCATGGTGGCGCGGGATTCGTCGCTGGCGCGGGTGGAGGGGGTGTTCAACGCGGTCGTGGCCGAGGGCGACTTCGTCGGGCGGCTGATGATCGAGGGGCGCGGGGCGGGGGCGGGGCCGACGGCCTCGGCGGTGGTCGCGGACCTGGTGGACCTGGCGCGGGAGCGGGTCGTGCCGGTTTGGGGGGTGGCGTCGGCGGCGCTGTCGCACAGCCCGGCGGGCTCGATGGCGGACCGGGTCGGCGCGTTCTACCTGCGGCTGATGGTGCGCGACCGGCCGGGGGTGATCGCGGACGTGGCGGCGGCGCTGCGCGACCACGACGTGTCGGTGGCGTCCATGCTGCAGCACGGGCGGGCGCCGGAGGAGGCGGTCGCGATGGTGCTCGTCACGCACGAGACGCGCGAGAGCGACATGGCGGCGGCGATGCGCGACGTGGCGGGGCTCGAGGCGGTGCTGGAGCCGCCGGCGCTGATCCGGATCGAGGCGGGGTAGCGCCGTTCGGCCCTGCGCGGCGGGGCGGCCTCGTCCTGCGGCGCAGGACGGGGCGGGCGATTCCGGCAGGGTCAAGCACGGTTCCGGGGCAGGGCGGCCGGTTCGCGGGGTCGATCGGTCCTGCGGCGCAGGACGGATCGGGGGTGTTCTGTCCTGCGCGGCAGGACGGGACGGCGTTTTCGGGGCCGGATGTCCTGCGGCGCGTTACGTATTATGCAGGTTCGCGCGGCCGTTCTCGCGTCGGGGCGGTTCGGGCAAGGGCCAGGGTGCCGGCGCGGGCGGAGCGTCGTGGTGGCGCGGGGGTCCGGGGAGTGGCCTCGCCCCCCGGCCTTGCCTTTGCCCGCGCTTTGGGTTGGCGCGCGGCCGGATGCGGCGTATGGGCGAGGGAGGGTTCCGGGAGGGTTGGCACGATGGGCGACGCGGCGGCGAAGGGCTACCAGGCGGGTGACCGCAACCTGGCGCTGGACCTGGTGCGGGTGGTGGAGGCGGCGGCGCTGGCCGCGTCGCACTGGATGGGCCGGGGGCAGAAGAACGAGGCGGACGGCGCCGCGGTCGAGGCCATGCGCCGCGCCTTCGACACGGTCGAGATCGACGGCACCGTCGTGATCGGCGAGGGCGAGATGGACGAGGCCCCCATGCTCTACGTCGGCGAGAAGGTCGGCGCGGGCGGGCCTGCCATGGACATCGCCGTCGATCCGCTGGAGGGCACGACGCTCACCGCGAAGGGCGGGCCGAACGCGATCACCACGGTGGCGCTCGCCGCGCGGGGCAATTTCCTCAATGCGCCGGACGTCTACATGGACAAGATCGCGGTGGGCGGCGGGCTGCCCGAGGGCGTGGTCGAGCTGGACGCGTCGATCGAGAACAACCTGCGCAACCTGGCGCGGGCGCGGAAGCGCGAGATCGGCGATCTCGTGGTGTGCACGCTGGACCGCGAGCGGCACGAGGAGCTGATCGCGCGGTGCCGGGAGGCGGGGGCGCGCATCATCCTGCTGTCGGACGGCGACGTGGCGGGCGTCATCGCCACCGCGCAGCCGGAGAGCGGCGTGGACCTCTACGTGGGGTCGGGCGGCGCGCCGGAGGGCGTGCTGTCGGCCGCCGCACTTCGTTGCGTGGGCGGACAGATGCAGGGGCGGCTCATGTTCGAGGACGACGCGCAGGTCAAGCGCGCGCTGGCCATGGGGATCACCGATCCGTCGCGCATCTACGGGATCACGGACATGGCGAAGGGCGACGTGATGTTCGCGGCCACGGGCGTGACGTCGGGGGCGATGCTGCGCGGCGTGCGGCGGTACGGGCACGGGGCGACGACGCACTCGATCGTCATGCGGTCCAAGTCGGGCACGGTGCGGATGATCGAGGCCCAGCACAACTTCGACACCAAGACCTGGGCGGCGGCGACCTGAAGGACAGGGAAGGCCGGGCGCTGCCCGGACCCGCCAGGGGCGAGCCGCCCCTGGACCGGCGCAACGGGGTTCCCACGTCGCCTTTCCTCTCGTGTGCAGGTCCAGGGGCGCTGCCCCTGGCGGAGTCCAGAGGCAGAGCCTCTGGCCTTGCCTTCCTGTGCTGACGGCCGTGGAGCCGCTGAGCCTGACCGGGCGGCGCTGGGTGTGGCGCGAGGCGGAGGACCGGATCGGCATGGCGCTGTCGCAGCGGCTCGGGGTGCCCGAGCTGGTGGGGCGGCTGCTCGCGGGGCGCGGCGTGGGGATCGAGGGGGCGGCGGACTTCCTGGAGCCGACGCTGCGCGCGCTGCTGCCGGACCCGTCGGTGCTCGTCGACATGGATACGGCAGCGGAACGGCTGGCGCGGGCGGTGCGCGCCGGCGAGAGCGTCGCGGTGTTCGGGGACTACGACGTGGACGGGGCGTGCAGCGCCGCGGTCATGGCGCTGCTGCTGCGCGGGCTGGGGTGCGCGGTGCGGACGCACGTGCCGGACCGGCTGCTGGAGGGGTACGGGCCCAACGCGGCGGCGCTGCGCGCGCTGGCGGCGGGGGGTGCCACGCTGATCGTGTGCGTGGACTGCGGCACGGCGGCGGGCGACATCCTGGACAGCGTCGCCGGGCTCGCGGACGTGGTCGTGCTCGACCACCACAAGTTCGAGGGGGCGGCGCCGCGGGTCGTGGCCACGGTGAACCCGAACCGGCCGGACGACGGCTCGGGGCTGGGGGGGCTGTGCGCGGCGGCGATCGCGTTCCTCGCGGCGGTCGCGGTGGTGCGGGTGCTCCGGCGGGAGGGGTTCTTCGGGGCGAAGGCGGCCCCGGACCTGATCGGGCTGCTCGACCTCGTGGCGCTGGCGACGGTGTGCGACGTGATGCCGCTCGCCGGGCTGAACCGGGCGCTGGTCACGCAGGGGCTCAAGGTGATGGGCAGGCGGGCGCGGCCGGGGGTGGCGGCGCTGCTCGCGGTGGCCGGCGGGCACGAGGCGCCGAGCGCGTTCACCTGCGGGTTCGCGCTGGGGCCGCGGATCAACGCGGCGGGGCGGATCGGGGAGGCGGGGCTCGGGCTCGCGCTGCTGCTGTGCGAGGACGCGGGGGAGGCGGCGGAGATCGCGGCCAGGCTCGACGGGGTGAACCGGGAGCGCCAGGGCGTCGAGGCGTCGATGCACGACGCGGCCATGGCGGCGGGCGAGGCGCAGGTCGCCGCCGGGCACGCGGCGATCCTCGTGGTGCAGGCGGGGTGGCATCCGGGGGTCGTGGGCATCATGGCGGGGCGGCTCAAGGAGCGGTTCAACCGGCCGGCCTGCGTGGGAGGGATCGTGGATTCCGCGGGCGGCGCGGTGGTGAAGGGGTCGGGGCGGTCGGTCGCGGGGCTCGACATCGGGGCGGCGGTGATCGCGGCGCGCCAGGCGGGGCTGCTGCTCACCAGCGGGGGGCACGCCATGGCGGCGGGGTTCAACTGCGCGCCCGAGGGGGTGGGGGCGTTCCACGCGTTCCTGGACGCGCGGCTGGCGAAGGCGTCGGAGCTGCCGGCGGCGGCGGCGCTCGTGGTGGAGGGGCGGGTGGCGGTGGCCGGCGCGACGCTGGGGCTGGCGCGCGAGGTCGGGCGGCTGGCGCCGTTCGGGATGGGCAACGAGGAGCCGGTGCTCGTGCTGCCGCGGGCGCGGGTGGTGCGGGCGGATCGCTGCGGGCGGGAGGGGACGGCGCTGCGCGTGCTCGTCGAGGGCGAGGGGGGCGGGCGGCCGCTCCGCGCGATGCTGTTCCGGGCGCGCGAGGGGTCGCGTGAAGGGGCGCTCGCGCGCGTGCTGGAGGGGCGCGGGGGGGCGCCGGTGCAGCTCGCGGGGCATCTGCGGGCGGAGAGCTGGCAGGGCGAGGAGCGCGTGGGGTTCATGATCGTGGACGCCGCCGAGGCGTGAGGGCCGCAGGCGGCCGGGGCGTGAGGGCCGCAGGCGCCCGGGGCGGCTTGATTCGGGGGCAGGGGTCGGCTACGCCACGGGGCGCCGGCGCCTGCGTCCCGTTCGTCTAGAGGCCCAGGACACCGCCCTTTCACGGCGGCGACACGGGTTCGAATCCCGTACGGGATGCTCCCCATTTTCGTCTCGGGGAAGCGGTGCGAGTACAAGGCTTCAAGCGGCTCGGCACAGGCGCTGCCCCCGCTGCTGCACCCCCACATGGGGCCGTCGGCGACCCTGCAGCGTCGCGGGCCATGGAGCGGCGGACTCTCCCGCACAGTCACGGCCCGGCGTCTCAAAAGTCGAGTGGTGATCTTCGAGTCGCGCACGGTTGTCTGTTGTCCCGGCCGTGTCTGCGCTCTTAGTGTCCCGCGTGGTGACTACGGCGATCCTTACCGTGGCCAGCGCCTTCTTCGATCCAAGGCAAGCCAGCGCTTCGCGTTCACCGGTTCGGTGACAGCGACACGAGACAAACCCCCAGTGAGCTTCACCGCCGCCGCAATGCGGCACCCCCATAGGCCACAGATATGTCCGCCGTCGCCCTGGCTCAGCCGACCGAAACCCTGGCCTTCGACACCCTCGCGGCCCTGATCCGTCAGCAGATCGCCTGCCGCGACGAGACCATGCCTCAAGCTGGACCGGTGGAGGCCATGAGACCCACCCGTGCGAGAGCGTGGCGCGTCCTGGCGAACGGGGTCTGGAAGTTGAGGAGAGACGCGGCACAGGTCGAGGGATCGGCCGACCGCCTCCCTTGGGACGCGCTACGCTTGACACAGCGTACCTTGGAGGCCGCCGGGGTTTCGTTGCCGGGGAGAGCCTTCGGGGGCCTCCAGCCTCGTCTGCAACAGGTTTACGGGCTTGTCGGTGGTGGAGGTGGGTTAGACGTCGCGCCGGGTGGGCACTACGAGGCGGCCGGGCTTGTGGGCGCACTGCCCAGGAGGTCGTGCCCGATGTAGTGGAGGCGCGCAGGCGCCCTTTCTCCACCCCGGCCCGGCCCGGCGATGCACCGAGGGCCGGCATCGGGCAGGCGAAGGCAAGGGGCTTGACGAGGACGGAAGGCAGGCCTGCCTCAACTCCCACATGGTCGTCGCAAGTGGCTCCAAGAGTCGAAGTGGTACCGGGTTTCTCTGCCGCCTAGCACCACTTCCAGCCCGTTCTAGAGCCATGCCGGTCCCGGTGAGGGAAGTTCGGGGACGGAACCGCCCGGAATGGCCTCTCGGGCGAGCTTGGTGGCAGCCCGGGCGGCAGGGGGTGCGCCGGCCGGGCGGTGGTGCCGGGGCGGGCTGCGACACCCCCGAACGCCCGCACCATCGCCGGCTCACCACCGTCGAGGCGCTGCAAGGTGTCGCGCCAGGCAAGCCCAGCGGGCACCCCGACCCCACCGCCTAGCCGGCGGGCGACGGCGAGGCGGTGGTCCTGAGTGTGGAGGGACCGGATGAGCCGCTTTTTGCCAAGGCTTGCCTGTAGAGGCCTCGGGACGTCCTTGACCGCATACCAACCACGCGCACGCTGTTCCAGCCATCCTCGATGGCCTCGGGCGCGGGCGCAGGGGCTGGCGCGCTGTCCGTCGAACTGGCGCGGCGGCCGCGGGCGGCTGTCCGCCCGCGCCGGCGGCGGGCATGCTGCGGCACCCCTGTGCGAAAGGCCGACGTCGTGAGGAACATCCGGACCCCGGTTCTCGACATCGCGTTCGAAGGCGGCGGCCCGCCGGACGGGCGGCCCGTGCTTCTCCTGCACGGGTGGCCGGACGACGCGACCGCCTGGCGCGGCGTGGCGCCGGCGCTGGAGGCGGCGGGGATGCGGTGGGTGGCGCCGTGGCTTCGCGGGTTCGGCGCGACGCGCTTCCTCTCGGCCTCCACGCTGCGCGACGGGAGCGGCGTCGCGATCGCGCAGGACGCGCTCGACCTGGCGGACGCGCTGGGGTGGGGGCGGTTCGCGGTCGTGGGGCACGACTGGGGCGGGCGGGCGGCCTACATCCTGGCGGCGCTGGCGCCGGAGCGCGTGACGTCGATCGCCTCGCTCGCCATCGGGTATGCGCCGCGCGGCCGGTTCGCGGTGCCGGGCCTCGGGCAGAGCCGGCGCTGGTGGTACCAGTGGTTCATGGCGACGGACGGGGGCGCGCAGGCCGTGCGCGACGATCCCGTCGATTTCGCCCGCATGCAGTGGGACACGTGGGGGCCGACGGCCTGGTTCGACGAGGCGGCCTTCGCCGCCGTCGCCGGGAGCTTCCGCGATCCGGACTGGGCGGCGGTCACGCTGCACGGCTACCGCAGCCGCTGGATGGCGGAGGCGCTGGACCCGCGCTACGCCGGGCTGCGGGAGAAGGTCGACGCCTGCGAGGTGCTGCCGGTCCCGACGCTGATGATCCAGGGGGCGGCGGACCTGTGCGACCCGCCCGCGGAGTCCGAGGGGCAGGAGCGGTTCTTCGCGAACGGCTACCGCCGCCTGGTGCTCGACGGGGTGGGGCACTTCCCGGCGCGCGAGGACCCGCGCGCGGTCGGCGAGGCGGTCGTCGCGCATCTGGGCGAGAGCGCCTAGGCGAGCGCCGCCGCCGGGGGTGCGGCGCGGGGCGGACGGGTCACCATTCCACGCCGATCTTGCCGAAGTGCGCGGCGCCTTCCAGGTGGCGGAAGGCGTCGGCCAGCTCGGCGAGGGGGAAGCGGCGGTCGACCACCGGGCGGATCGACAGGGCGTCGAGCGCGCGCACGAAGTCCTGCTGCTCGCGGCGGCTGCCGACGATCAGGCCCTGCAGGCGGGCCTGCTTGACCATCAGCCTGGCCGTGGGGACCTCGCCGCCGGCGCCGGTCAGCACGCCGATCAGGGAGATGTGGCCGCCCACGCGCACCGCCTCGATCGACTGGGGGAGCGTGCCGGGACCGCCCAGCTCGACGACGTGGTCCACGCCGCGGCCACCGGTCCAGGCGCGCACCGTGGCGCCCCAGTTCGTGTCCTGGCGGTAGTTGACGCAGTGGTCGGCGCCGAGGGCTCGGGCGCGCTCCAGCTTCTCGTCGGAGGAGGAGGTGACGACGACGCGGGCACCCATCGCGCGGGCGATCTGCAGCGCCCAGATCGACACGCCGCCGGTGCCGAGCGTGAGCACGGTGTCGCCGGCCTTGAGGCCGCCGTCGACGACCATCGCGCGCCAGGCGGTCAGGCCGGCGGTGGTGATGGTCGCGGATTCGACGGCGTCCCAGCCCTTCGGGGCGTGGGTGAAGGCGGTGGCGGGGAGGACGACGGCGGACTGCGCGAAGCCGTCGATGCCGTCGCCCGGGGTGCGGCTGAAGTCGCCGAGCGTGGGGCCGCCGTCCTGCCAGTCGGGGAAGAAGCAGGAGACGACGCTGTCGCCGGGGGCGAACTCGCGGACGGACGCGCCGACGGCCTCGACCGTGCCGGCGCCGTCGGCCAGGGGCACGCGGCCGTCGGCGGCGGGGGATTTGCCGGACGCCACCATGAGGTCGTGGAAGTTGAGCGAGCTGCCGTGCAGGGCCACGCGGATCTCGTGCGGGCCGGGCGCGCCGGGGTCGGGGCGGTCGGCCAGGCGCAGGCGGTCCAGGCCGCCGGGGGCCGCGATCTCGATGGCCTGCATGGGGTTCTCCTTGGAGGGGGCTGCCGGGTTGACGGGGGCGCGGGGCGGCCGAGATGGGGCGCTGCGGGGTGGCGCGTCGCCGGCCTGGGTTTGCGGCGGTGCAACGCGGCGGCGCGGGGCGTCGTTCCGGGGCACACGCGGGTGTGGCCTGGCGTGGAGAGGGGGTGGCGGTGGCGAGGGTGTTCATCACGGGGTCGTCGGACGGGCTCGGGCGGATGGCGGCGCAGCTGCTCGTGGCGCAGGGGCACGGCGTGGTGCTGCACGCGCGCGACGCGGCGCGGGGACGCGAGGCGATGGCCGCCGTGCCGGGGGCGGAGGCGGTGGTGCTGGGGGATCTTGCCAGTCTCGCGCAGACGAAGGGGGTGGCGGGGCAGGTCAACGCGCTCGGGGTGTTCGACGCGGTGATCCACAACGCGGCGGTGGGGTTCCGCGAGCGCCGGCGGGTCGAGACGGAGGACGGGTTCGCGCACGTGTTCGCGGTCAACACGCTGGCGCCGTACGTGCTGACGGCGCTGGTGCGGCGGCCGGGGCGGCTGGTGTACGTCAGCTCGGAGCTGCACCGGCGCGGCGACGCGAGCCTGGAGGACCTGAACTGGGAGCGCAGGCCGTGGCGGGGGAACAAGGCGTACTCGAACACCAAGCTGCACGACGCGCTGCTGGCGTGCGCGGTGGCGCGGCGCTGGCCGGGGGTTAGGAGCAACGCGCTGGAGCCGGGGTGGGTGGCGACGAGGATGGGGGGCGCGCACGCCACGGGCGACCTGGACCAGGGGCACCGCACGCAGGCCTGGCTCGCCGCCAGCGACGATCCGGGGGCGGCGGGGACGGGGGGGTATTTCTTCCACATGCGGCCGCGGCGGCCGAGCGGGGCGGTGGAGGATGTCGTGCGCCAGGACATGCTGGTGGCGGCGTGCGCGCGGATGTCGGGGGTGGCGCTGCCGGAGGCGTGACGGCGGGCGGGGCGGCGGCAGTCAGGCGGGCCAGACCTCGGGGTTGACGAGGTGGCGGGGGCGCTCGCCGTGCAGGATGCGGCGCATCTCCTCGGCCGAGCCGATGCCGAGCGCGCGGGTGCTGTTCGCGCTCAGGCCGGCGATGTGGGGGGTCAGCAGCAGGTTCGGCAGGGCGAACAGGGGGCTGTCGGGGGGCAGGGGCTCGGCGTCGTGGACGTCGAGCGCGGCGCCGGCGAGGGTTCCGGCGGCGAGCGCCTCGGCCAGGGCGGGGGTGTCGACCACGCCGCCGCGCGCGACGTTGACCAGCACCGCGCCGGGCCGCATGCGGGCGAGGCGGGCGCGGTCGACCAGGTGGCGGGTTTCGGGGGTCAGCGGGCAGGCGAGGACGATCGCGTCGCTGCGGGCGAACAGGGCGTCGAGGTCGACCTGCTCCACGCCGTCGGGGGTGGAGGCGGGGCGGCGGGCCGTGCCGAGCACGCGCATGCCGAAGCCCAGGCGGGCGATGTCGGCAACGCGGCGGCCGATCGCGCCGAGGCCCACGATGCCGAGCGTGCTGCCGGCGATCTCGGCGAGCCCGCTTCCGGCGGGGCGGGCGACGTTCCAGCCCTGGCTGCGGAGCAGGGCGTCGCTGCCGGCCAGGCCGCGGCGCAGGTGCAGGAGCGCGGCGATGGCGTATTCGGCAACGGCGTTGGCGTTGGCGCCGGGCATGCTGGTGACGGGGACGCCGTGGGCGGTGGCGGCGGCGACGGGCACGAAGTCCAGGCCGACGCCGTGGCGCACCAGGGCGCGCAGGCGGGGCGCGTGGTCGCAGATGTCGTCGGGCAGCAGGGCGCGCACGATGATGCCGTCGGCGTCGGCGGCCAGGCGGCGCAGGGTGTCGGGGCAGGTGTCGGGGGCGAGAACCACGCGGGCGAAGGGGGTCAGCAGGGCCAGGCCGTCGGGGTGGATCGCGTTGGTCAGCAGGATCACCGGCGGCTCGGCCATGCTTGGAAAGGTCCTGGGGGTGCGGGTGGGGCGGGGCGCGGCGGAATGGTGCGCTGCGGCATGAGGCGCGCGGCGGGGGCGGATGGCAAGGCTGCGGCGGGGACGCGGGGGTCGCGCCGGGCGGGCGGGCGTGCTGCAAGGCGCGCTCGGGTTCAACGGCGAGAGGCGCGATGACGATGCAGGATTCGGGGGCGGGGCTGCGCAGGATCGCGGTGATCGGCACGGGGGGCACGATCTCGTCGGTGTCCGAGGACAGCCTCGACGTGCTCGACTACCCGGAGTTCAGCCGCAAGATCGACGCGGCGGAGCTGCTGGCGCGCGTGCCGGAGGCGTTCCGGGTCGCCGAGCCGGTGGCCGTGGCGTTCCGCGCGGTCAGCTCCACCGCGATCGGGCCGCGCGAGTGGGTGGCGCTGCGCGACCTGGTGCATGCGACGGCGGCGGCGGACCCGGGGGTCGCGGGGTTCGTCATCACGCACGGCACGTCGACGCTGGAGGAGACGGCGTTCTTCCTCAACCTCACGCTGCGGGTGGCGGTGCCGGTGGTGCTCGTGGGGGCGCAGCGGCCGGCCTCCGCGCTGGGGAGCGACGCGGGGGCGAACCTGGTGGCGGCGCTGCGGGTCGCGTCGTGCGGCGAGGCGGCGGGGATGGGCGTGCTGGTCGTGCTCAACGACGAGGTTCATGCGGCGCGGGACGTGTCGAAGACGTCGACGTACCGGCTGCAGACGTTCCGCTCGGCGGATTTCGGGGCGCTGGGGCACGTCGACGGCGATGCGGTGCGGTTCGCGCGCAGCCCGCGGGGGATGCGGGCACCGGGGGGGCCGTTCGCCTCGGCGGAGGGGCTCGTGCTGCCGCGGGTCGATGTCGTGGTGTCGTACGCGGGGGCGGACGGGGCGATGGTCGAGGCGGCGGTCGCGGCCGGCGCGCGGGGGATCGTGTCGGCCGGGTTCGCGCCGGGGTGCGCCACGCCGGGCGAGGGCGAGGCGTTCGAGCGCGCGGCGGCGGCGGGCGTCGTCGTCGTGCAGTGCAGCCGGGCAGGGAGCGGGCGGGTCGCGCCAAGGCGCTACCTGCGCGGGGCGGGGATCGTCGCGGGCGAGGACCTCAGCCCGCAGAAGGCGCGCATCCTGCTGATGCTGGCGCTCTCGCAGGGGTGGGATGTCGCGAGGGTCTCGGAGGTGTTCGCGGCGGTGTGAGGAAGGAAGGCCAGAGGCTCTGCCTCTGGACTCCGCTCAAGGCTCGCCTTGAGAATCCAGGACTTAAGCCAGGGGACACCCAAGCCTTGTAAAACGTTTCCAAAGGCGAGCCTTTGGCGGAGTCCAGAGGCAGAGCCTCTGGCCTTGCTTGCTTTCAGGCTCCGATCGACGCGAGGAGGCCCGCGAGGAGGGGCGCGCGGCGGAGGAGGCTCGGGATGGCGATGTGTTCGGAGAGGGTGTGCAGGCCCTCGCCCTCCAGGCCGAGGCCGTCGAGCGTGGGGATGCCGAGGGCTCCGGTGAAGTTGCCGTCCGAGCCGCCGCCGGCCGAGCAGTGGCTGATGTCGAAGCCGAGGTGCCGGGCGGTGGCGCGGGCGGTCTCGTAGAGGGCGAGGGTGGGGGCGGCGGGCTCCCAGACGGGGCGGGTGACGCCGCGGCGCACGGCCAGGCGCACAGCGCCGGAGTCGTGGGCGAGGGCGAGCATGGCGGCGACGCCTCGGTCGAGGTCGCCCTGGCGGCGGGCCATGCTCAGGGCCTCGGCGCGGCAGGTCGTGGAGACGCAGTTCACCCAGGCGCCGCCGTGGATCACGCCGACGCTGAAGGTGCACTCCGGCGTGGTCATGTCCTCGATGAGGGGGATCTGGCGGGCCATCTCGCGGATGGCGGAGCGGCCCTTGGCGAGGCTCCAGCCGGCGTGGCTGGGCTGGCCGGTGGCCTCCAGATCGAAGCGGGCGATGGCGTAGCGGCCGGTGACGACGCCGCCGTCGTGGGTGGGCTCGGGGACGAGGACGCAGGCGTGGCGGGCGGCCTCGGCCTCGATCAGGTCGCGCGTGCTCGGGCTGCCGACCTCCTCGTCGGAGGTGAGGAGGATCGTGACGGGAAGCGGGGTCTCGATGCCGGCGCGGGCGAGCTGGCGCAGGGCCTCCAGGGCGGCGTGGACGCCGCCCTTCATGTCGAGGATGCCGGGGCCGAAGCAGCGGTCGCCCTCGATGCGCCAGGGGAGGCTCGCCAGGGTGCCGACGGGGTGGACGGTGTCGAGGTGGCCCATGACGAGGACGCCGGGGGTGCCTGCACGGGGATGCGGCAGGGTGGCGCGGACGCAGCCGCCGAAGCCCATGCGGCCGGGGATGCGGTCGACGCGCGCGCCCATCAGCAGGAGGTCGCGGGCGGCCAGGTCCATCATCGTGTTCACGGCGGCGGCGTCCCAGGTGGGGCTCTCGCACTCCACCCAGCGGCGCAGGTCGTCGAGCATGGCGGGGACGTCGAAGGGCAGGGGCGGGATCATGCAGGGCGTCCTCGGGCGGGGTGGGGGCGGGGACACGCAAGCGGCGGGCCGGGGCGCGGGCGTTCGCGGCGCGTGCCGCGGAGGGGGGGCTCAGGCGTCGGCGTCGGGCCTGCGCGGGGCCTCGCCGGGCTTGGGCGGGGCGGTGCGGATCGCGCGGATCGCGCCGACGAGCACCACGATCAGCAGCGCGAGGACGCCCAGCTCCAGCATGGAGGCGTGGAACAGGGGCAGGCGGTCGGGGTTCCAGGCCTCGGGCTGGGTGAGGCGCGAGGTCTCCAGGGTGATGACCAGCATGCGGCGGATGCACGCGATCAGGCCGACGATGAGGAAGGGCTCGCACACCAGGGTTCCGGCGCGCAGCGAGGCGTGCACGGTGTGCAGGATCTCGACGAGCATCAGCACGAACAGCAGGCGGTCGATGATGTGGACGATGGCCTCGGTGCCGGTCCAGTCCCGCAGGCCGGTCCACAGGGTCTCGCCCGCGCCGGCCAGGGCGACGAGGAGGGCCACGACGAGCATGGCGCCGATGATCGCGTAGACGCCGCGCTCGGCGGCCTGGATGACCTCGGCGCTGCGGCGGAACCCGCCGGACCAGGGGCGCGTCGCGGGGCCCCCGGGCGTGGCGGCTTCCGCGGGTTCCTGGAGGAGGGTC
>JBPBQS010000329.1:0-14618 GCA_050920955.1 Janthinobacterium lividum
TCGCCCGTGCACCGGGCGAAGGCGCGCACGTGGAACCAGCAGTACGAGCCGTCCGCCACGCGGATGCGGTACTCGACGTCGTACGGCTCCCCGGTCTCGGCCGAGCGCGCCCAGCGGTGCCACACCGAGGGCTGGTCCTCGGGATGGGTGAACTGCGCCCAGCCGCCGCGCAGGATCGCCGCCTCGTCGAGCCCGGTGAGCGCGCTCAGCTTCGGGCTGACCTCCTCGAGCTGCCCGCCCGGGTCGGCGGTCCACGGGATCTGCGGGCTGACCTCGACGGAATAGCGGTGGTGCTCCTCGCTCTCGCGCAGAGCCAGCTCGGCGAGCTTGCGGTCGTGGACGTCCTCCACCGTGCCGAACCAGCCCTCCGGCACGCCGATCGCATCGTGGCTCAGCGCCCCCAGCACCCGGAACCAGCGGAACCCGCCGGCCGCCATGCGGTAGCGACACTCGACCTCGAACGCTCCCTCCTCCGCCACGGCGCGCTGCCAGGCATCGACCACCCAGCCGCGGTCGTCCGGATGGATCGCAGCCCGCCAGCCGCCGTTCAGCGCCTCCTCGCAGGACTGCCCGAACAGCGTCGGCCACCCCGCGCCGACCTCGACCACGCGGCCCTGCGCGTCCGCCTGCCACGGCACCTGCCGGCTCAGCTCCACGGCGTGGCGGTAGCGCTCGCGGTCGCGGCGCAGCGCCGCCGCCGCGCGCTCCAGCTCGATCAGCGCCGAGACCCCCAGCGCCAGGTCGCGCAGCGTGGCCTCCTCCTCGGCCGAGAACCCGCGCGCTCGCGTGTCGAGCACGCACAGCGCCCCCAGCGCGTGCCCCTCCGAGTCCAGCAGCGGCGCGCCGGCGTAGAAGCGGATCGCCGCCGGCCCCGTGACCAGCGGGTTGTTGCTGAACCGCGCGTCGGCCGTCGCATCCTCGACCACGAGCACCTGCCCGGGCGTCATGATGGTGTGGGCGCAGAACGCGACGTCGCGCGCCAGCACTTCGCCCGCGGCCACCGGCCCGCACCCCGACTTCACCCACTGCCGCGACGCGTCGATCAGCGTCACCAGCGCCTGCGGCACGTCGAGCATCCTGGCCGCCAGCCGCGTGATGGCGTCGAACCGATGGTCCGGCGGAGTATCGAGGATGCCGGCACTCAGCAGACACGCCAGGCGGGCAGCCTCGGTCACGGGTTCAGGGCACGGCATCCAGCATCCTTCCGGCGGGCAGCACCCTGTCGGGTGCATGCGCGTGTGACCGGAATAAGACTTGTCACAAGCTCCTTACAAAAAGGTTTTTTACTTCTGTACGCTATAGCATAGGCAGGTGTCGCGCGATGTGCGCACCAGGTGCCGCAAGGCCCCGCCCCCCCAGGTTGCCTGCGCGAACCCGCCGCGATAGCGTCCGCGCCCCGTTCCCCCCCTCGCAACCCCGCGCCCGCCCTGCGCGCCGCCCGGCCCGCCACAGAACTGGAGCCCGGCCGCATGGCGCCCGCCCCCCCGCCACAGCCCGCGGCCTTCGCGCACGCCGGCACGGCCCCCGCCGCCGCCACGATCGGCGGCGCGCGCCGCATCCTCGGCCTCGACGTGGTGCGCGCCTGCGCCATCGCCCTGGTGATGGCGTCGCACTTCTCCGACGTGTTCGCCGCCTTCTGGGCGCGCCACCCCCCCGCCTTCGTCTCGCTGGCCGGCGTGTTCGGCGTCGAGCTGTTCTTCGTCCTCTCCGGCTTCCTGATCGGCACCCTCCTCGTCCGCGCCGCCGCGACCGCCCCCGGCTGGCCCGGCTGGCGCGCCTTCATGCTGCGCCGCTGGCTGCGCACCCTGCCGCTCTACGCCGCCTGGATCGCGCTCATGGCGGTCTTCTGGCCTCCCGCCGACGGCCGCCTCGGCTGGCACCTGCTGCGCTACCTCACGCTGACGCAGAACCTCGCCTGGCCGATGCCCGCGGACAACTGGTTCGGCGTCTCCTGGTCGCTCGCCATCGAGGAATGGTTCTACCTCCTCTTCAGCCTCCCCCTCCTCCTCCTCCTCGCCCGCCACGATCGCGGCCGCCGCTCGCTCCCCGCCCTGGCCATGCTGTTCGTCGCCGTCCCTGTCGTGGTGCGCTGCGTGCTCCCCGCGCACCTCGACTTCGGCCAGGCCGTCTACAAGGTCACCGCCTTCCGCCTGGACTCCATCGCCTACGGCGTCCTCGCCGCCGTCCTTGCCACCCGCCGCCCGCAGCTCCTGCGCCACTGGCCCCCCCTCCTCGCCGCCGGCCTGTCCATCGTGCTCTTCGTCTGGGTGCAGATCTCGGGCGCCGGCGTCCCGCTCCCCGGCCTGTTCTACCGCGCGCTGTTCCTGCCGCTGCTGTCCGTGGGCTTCTGCCTGTGCCTGCCCGCGGCCCTGCGCCTGCGCCGCGCCCCTGCCTGGCTGGCCGGCCCCGCGTCCTGGCTCAGCACGCGCTCCTACGGCCTCTACGTCGTCCACCTGACCGTGCTGGAGGTCGCCTCCTCCGCCGTGTTCGTCCACTCCTGGCCCAAGCGCTACGCCGTGCTCCTGGCCCTGGCCGCCGCACCCCTGCTGGCCGAGCTGTCCTGGCGCTGCCTGGAGCGCCCGATGCTTGCCCTGCGCCCCGCCCAGCCCGGCGGCCACCCGACCCTCGCGTGAGGCCTGTGCCCAAGCAAGCAAGCGAGTTCTTTCTTGAAAGAAAGAACCAAAGAACTTTGCTCCATAAGCCCCGTGCCCTCCACGCGGCACCCTCCCCTTATGTGCAAAGTCTTTTTGCTTCTTTTTCTTCAGAAAAAGAAGGCCTTGCTTCCTCATGACCTCGCCCCGCAACTTCGGCCTGGACCTCCTGCGCGCGTGCGCGATCCTCCTCGTCCTGGCGTCGCACGCCTGGCAGACGCTCCCCTGGTGGTTCGGCCCGCGCGCCGTGGCCTCGATCCCGGCCAACGTCGGCACGATCGGCACCTACGGCGTGGTGGTGTTCTTCGCGCTCAGCGGCTTCCTGGTGGGCGGCATCGCGCTGCGCGAGATGGCGGCGGGCCCGACGCTGTGCTCGGCCGCGGTGTTCCTCCTGCGCCGCTGGATGCGCACCGTCCCGCTCTACTACGCGGCGATCCTCGTCTTCCTGCTCGCCAACCCCCCGCCGGCCGACTGGCTGGCCCACGCCGCGCGCTACGCCAGCTTCACGCAGAACCTGGCCTCCGACATGCCCGCCGACCGCTGGTTCGCGACCTCCTGGTCGCTGACCGTGGAGGAATGGTTCTACCTGGCGCTGGGCACCGCCGGCCTCGCCCTCGCCCGCGTGCTGCGCCCCGGCGCGGCGGCGTGGACGTGCGTCGCCGTGCTGGCGGGCGTGCCGACGGCGCTGCGCTGGGTCCTGCCGCGCGCCATGTGGTTCGCCTACGCCGACGTCCTGTGGTTCGACTGCATCGCCTACGGCCTGGCGCTCGCCCGCATCGACTCGCTCCGCCGCATCCCCCTCGCCGCCGCGCTCCCCCTGGCGCTGGCCGGCGCGTGGTGCGGCTGGACCGTGCTCGCCGGCCGCCTGGCGCTGCCGGCCGTGCCGTTCGTCGCCTTCATGCCCTCCACCATGGCGACCTCCGCCGTGCTCCTGATCCCCCTCGCGCTGCACTGGCGCGCGGCCCCGGCCCTGCTCCAGGCGCCCGTGCGCTGGATCAGCACCCGCTCCTACGGCCTGTACCTGTTCCACCCCGCGGTGCTGCACCCGATCAACAGCCTCGTGCTCGCCCGCATCCCCACGCCGGGGCAGGGCGCGTCCCCGTGGCTCGCCGCTTCCGCCACCCTGGCAGCCGCGCTCGCCGCGTGCCTGCTCGCCGAGGCCGGCCACCGCCTGGTCGAGCGCCCCCTCATGCGCCGCCGCCCCCGCGAGCCCGCCCCCCGCCACGCCCCCGCCCTGACCGCATGACCACGCCCTCGCGCCCCGCCCTCGCGCCCGCCCTGACCTACGCGCTGGCGCTCGCCGCGACGGTGCTCTGCACGCTGTGGGTGTTCGACCAGCCGCGCATGGTCTCCCTCGCCCTGAACAGCGACACGCTCCTGCCGTTCTCCTTCGCCTGGGACCTCGCGCACATGCCCGGCGCCTGGCGCGGCCACGAGCTGGCGCGCATCCCGAGCCTGGTCCCCGACCTCGCCGCGCTGGCCGCGATCGGCGCCGCCACCGGCGCCGTGCGCCCGACCCTGCTGCTCTACGGCATCGCCCAGGCGCTCGCCTTCGTCCACGTCGCCGCCTTCCTCGCCACCCGCCTCGCCGGCCCCGACACCGCCCCGCGCCGCTTCCCCCGCTTCGCCGCCGCCTGCGCCCTGACGTCCGCCGCGCTGGCCGCCCTCGTCGCCCTGGAGGCCGCCAGCGCCACCGGCGTCGTCCTCAACGCCTTCCTGCCGATCGACCACTTCGGCCCCTTCCTCGCCGCCCCCCTCGCGGGCTGGCTCGCCGCCGCCCAGCTCCGCCGCACCACCGCCGCGCGCGCCCTCGCCCTGGCCGCCTGCTGCAGCCTCGCCTTCCTCTCCGACCTGCTGCTGCTCGCCGAGCTGGTGCTCCCGCTCCTCTGCGCCTGCGCCGTGCTCGTCCTCGCCCGCCGCACCTCCCCCCTCCGCGCCGCTGGCATCGCCGCCACGGCCGCCGCCGGCACGCTCGCCGGCTGGCTGTGCTTCCGCGCCCTGCGGATGTCCGGCCTGCGCTTCGAGTCCGCCCCCCCGCTCTCCCCCGCCCTGGTGCGCGCCTCCGTCCACGACTTCCTCGCCCACGCCCCCGCCTACGCCGCCGCCCACCCCGGCGCCCTGGCCGCCGGCCTGCTCCTGCCGCTGGCCGCCACCGCCGCCTTCCCCTGGCTCGCCTTCGCCCAGGCCCGAAGCGACCCCCGCGCCCGCCCCTGGCAGGACCTGTTCCTCTGGCTCTTCGCCGGCGCGGGCATGGCCGGCGGCCTCGCCTTCACCGCGCTGCTCTACGTCGACGAGGGCTCCTACCGCTACCTCGTCGCCCTCTGGGCCTGGCCCCCGGTCTTCCTCGCCGCCGCCCTCCTGCGCACGGCGCCCCCCGCCCTCGCCGCCGCCCCCGCCGCCCTCGCCCTGGCGTTCCTGGCAGGGCAGGGGACCCGGCCCCCCGCGGTGCTGCGCTGGGACCACGACGTCGCCGCCTGCCTGCGCCCGCTGCGCGCCAGCCTCGGCCTCCACGCCGGCCTCGCCGGCTACTGGGACGCCCGCGCCATCCAGGCCGCCACCGCCTGGTCCCTGCAGGTCGACCAGGTCGACGACAGCGGCCACCCCTACATCTGGGGCAACGACCGCGACTGGTACACCCACGCCCTCGCCGACCCGTCCCGCCCGCCGGCCTACGACTTCATCGTCATGCGCGGCCTGTCGCCGGAACGCATCCTCGCCCGCTACGGCCCACCCGACAGCGTCGCCCCGTGCCTGCCGACCGAGATCTGGATCTACCGCAACCCCGCCGCGCTGGCCCAAAGACAGCAAGGTTGAGGCTCCGCCTCAAACTCCGCCAAAGGCTGCGCCCTTGGAACGCGCCACTTAAGTAAAGGCATTCCAAAGGCCCAGCCTTTGGCGGGTTTGGGCAGAGCCCATGCTTGCTTGTCAGGCCGGCCCCACCGTGACCGGCGTCTCGACGTACTGCCCCGGGAACAGCCGCCGCAGCGCAGCAACCTTGGGCATGTCGAACATCGCGATGTAGGGGAAGTCCGGGTGGCGCGCGAGGAAGTCCTGGTGGTGCGCCTCGGCCGGGAAGAAGCCCCCGAGCGGGTCGACCCGCGTCGCCACCGGCCGCGCGAACGCGTGCGCCGCGTCGAGCTGGGCGATGTAGGCGCGCGCCGCCGTGCCCTGCGCCGCGTCGCGCACGAACACCTCCGAGCGGTACTGCGTGCCGCTGTCCGGCCCCTGCCGGTTCACCTCGGTCGGGTCGAGCGCCACGCTGAAGAAGATCCGCAGCACCTGCGCGAACGAGACCTGCGCCGGGTCGAACGTCACCTCCACGGACTCTGCGTGCCCGGTCGTGCCCGTGCTCACCATGCCGTAGCGCGCCGTCTCCGCGGCACCGCCCGCGTAGCCGGACACGGCGCGGGTGACGCCGCGCACGTGCTCGAACACGCCCTGCACCCCCCAGAAGCACCCGCCCGCCAGCACCACGCTCTGCAGCCCGGCGCCCGCGGGCACGTCGGCCGCCGGCGCGGGCAGCACGACGGGCGCCGCCGCGACCACGCCCGGTGCCCCCGCCGCGAGCACGCCGGCGCCGGCCAGCACCGCCGCCACCGCCGCGCCGCGCCACAACAGGGACCCCCGAACCGAACCGTGCCTGGGCATCGCGTCACTCCTGTGCGCGGGCGCCACGCGCGCCGCGGGGAAGGGCAGGGCGGCCCGCACCGGACACGGCCGCCGCACCGGACATGATGTGGGCCGGTTCGGCCCCGACGCCATGGAGGATCGCGCGCAACGCCCCGGGCCGGCGACCCGCCCCGATCCCGGCCTTGCGCCGCCCCGGCAAACCCGTCCCCCGAGGCGACGTTGACCCCCGTCCCCAGGAGCCTCCGCCATGACCGAAACCCCGGCCCGCACCGCCGGCGCCCTGCCGCTCGCGCAGTACGCGGCGCTTGGCGACGGCCGCAGCGTGGCGCTCCTCGGCGCGGACGGCTCGATCGACTGGTGGTGCGTCCCCAACCTCGACAGCGAGCCCCTGTTCGACCGCCTCGTCGACGCCGAACACGGCGGCCGCTTCTTCCTCGCGCCCGACGCCCCCTTCACCGTGGAGCGCCGCTACCGCCCCGGCAGCAACGTCATGGAGCAGGTGTTCCACACCGCCTCCGGCCGCGCCCGCGTCACCGCCTCCCTGAACAGCGGCATCTCCGGCCGCCTGCCGTGGAGCGAGCTGGCCCTGCGCGTCGAGGGGCTCGAAGGAACCGTCGCCCTCTCGGTCGTGCTCACCGTCGGCCGCCGCCTGGACCGCGCGAGCCCGTGGCGCGAGCCCAGCCCCCACGGCGACGTCCTGCACGTCGACGGCGTGGTCGCGGCCTTCCGCGCCGACGACAGCGTGGAGCGCACCGTGGAGCACGACGGCGGCATCGAGGCCCGGCTGGCCACCGCCCCCGGCTCGCGCGCCATCCTCGCCCTGCTCGCCTCTGCCGACGAGCCGCTGATCCTGCCGCCGCTGACCGAGATCGACGCCCGCATCGACCGCTCCGACCGCTCCTGGCGCGAGTGGAGCGACAACCTCAAGGTCGACGGCCCCTACGCCGACGCCGTCCGACGCAGCGCGCTCGCCCTCAAGCTCCTGCTGTTCTCGCCCACCGGCGCCATCGCGGCCGCCGCCACCACCTCGCTCCCCGAGCGCCTCGGCGGGGACAAGAACTACGACTACCGCTACGCCTGGGTGCGCGACGTCGCCTACACCATCAAGGCTTTCCTGCGCGTCGGCGCCACCGAGGAGGCCCGCGCCGCCTTCTCCTGGCTCACCGCGACCGTGATCCGCCACGGCCCGCGCCTGCGCACGATGTACCGCCTCGACGGCGCCCTCGCCCCCGAGGAGGAGGAGCTGGACCTGCCGGGCTACGCCGACAGCCGCCCGGTGCGACGCGGCAACCGCGCCCGCGCGCAGGACCAGTTCGGCGTGTTCGGCGACCTGATGGAGACCGCCGCGATGTTCGTCGAGCGCGGCCACGTGCTCGACCTGGTGACCCGCCGCCTGCTCGCCGACGTCGCCGACCGCTGCGCCGACATCTGGCACGGCCGCGACTCCGGCATCTGGGAGCTGGTCGCGCTGGAGCACTACACCATGACCAAGATCGGCTGCTGGACCGCGCTCGACCGCGCCCACCGCCTCGCCGAGCAGGGCCAGATCGACGCCA
This sequence comes from Janthinobacterium lividum, assembly GCA_050920955.1. GTDB lineage: Bacteria > Pseudomonadota > Alphaproteobacteria > Acetobacterales > Acetobacteraceae > CAXSEF01. Next base: position 7,838 of record JBPBQS010000329.1, read on the forward strand.
GCCACGCCGAACGCTGGGCCCGCGAGCGCGACCGCATCCGCGACTGGATCGACGCCCACTGCTGGTCGGAGCACAAGCTGTCCTACACCCTGCACCCCGGCACCGACCGCCTGGACGCCTCCCTCCTGCTCGCCGTGCGCTTCGGCTTCGAGCGCCTCGACCGCCTGGCCCTGACCCGCGACGCGATCCGCCGCGAGCTGTGCACCGGCCCGCTGGTCCACCGCTACACCGGCATGGCCGAGGAGGAGGGCACCTTCACCGCCTGCGGCTTCTGGCTGGTCGAGGCCCACGCCCTGCTCGGCGAGCGCGACGCCGCGGTGCGCCAGATGGACGGCATGCTCGCGCGCTGCTCCGGCACGCTCGGGCTCCTGACCGAGCAGGTCGACGCCCACGACGGCGCGATGCTCGGCAACGTCCCGCAGGCGCTGAGCCACCTCGCCCTGATCCACGCCGCGGCCTCGATCAACGAGGCCCCGCCCCACGCGCCCTGAAATCGCCCGCCCCGGGCCCGCGCCCTACCCGGCGAGGAGCGCCGGCGCCTCGCCCCGCCCGTGCGGCGCCCGCACGTCGCCGACCACGACCCGGTCGCGCCCGCCCTGCTTGGCCTCGTAGAGCGCCCGGTCTGCGGCATCGACCAGCACGCGACCGCTTTCCCCGTCCTGCACCCCGTGCAGCGTGGCCACGCCGATGCTGATGCTGAGCCGCGCGCCGCCGGCCACGATGTGCGACAGGTCCAGCCCGCGCACCGCCTCGCACAGCCGCCCGGCCAGCAGCGCCGCGCCGTCGCCCTCCGTCTGCGGCAGCAGCACCGCGAACTCCTCGCCGCCGTAGCGCGCCAGATGGTCCGCCGGCCGCTTCATCCAGCCGCCGATCGTGGCCGCGATCAGCCGCAGGCACTCGTCGCCGACGGAATGCCCGTGGCTGTCGTTGAGCCGCTTGAAGTGGTCGATGTCGATCAGCAGCAGCGACAGCGCCAGCCCCGAGCGCGCCGCTGCCCGCACCTCGCGCTCCAGCGCCAGGTCGAACGAGCGCCGGTTGTCGATGCCGGTCAGCCCGTCGAGCATCACCAGCCGCTCCAGCCTGGCGTTCGCCTCGTGCAGGTCCTGCTCCACCGCCTTGCGCCGCGAGATGTCGCGCACGGTGAACAGGAACCCGCCGCCGCCCTCCATCCTGCGCCCCGTCGCCTCCACCCACAGCGCCTCGCCGTCCCTGCGCCGCAGCCGGTAGCTGAGCAGCATCGGCGCGCCGCCCGCCGCCAGCCCCGCCACTGCCGCCGCGACCGCCGCCTTGTCCTCCTCGACCACCAGCGCGTGCGGCGCCTGGCCGAGCAGCTCGCGCGGCTCGTAGCCGAGCAGCGCGCGGCACGCCGGCGACACGTAGCTGCGCCGCATCCCGTCGTCGAACTGCGTGATCAGGTCGGTCCCGTTCTCCGCCAGCATGCGGTAGTGGCGCTCCTTCTCGCGCAGCCGCGTCTCCGCCGCGAGCCTGCGCCTGACCTGCAGCGCCAGGCTCCCGCCGAGCAGCGCCAGCAGCAGCGCCACCCCCGCGGTGGCCAGCAGGTGCGAGAGGGTGCGCGCCCGCCACGCCGCGAGCACGTCGCCCTTCGGATGCGACACCAGGATGACCAGCGGGAAGCCGTCCACCGTCTCGTAGCTGCCGATGCGCACCACGCCGTCGATCACGGACGTGAACTCGGCGGGGCCGAACGGCGCGCGCGGCAGGATCCTGCTGAAGAACTCGCCGTTCGCGACGCTCGTGCCCACCGTCGCCGCATCGCGCGGCTTGGAGGCGACGACCCTGCCCTCCGCCGTCATGAGCACGATCGCGCTGCGCCCGCCGGCGTCGAGGCTGCCGTAGAACCGCTGCAGCGACTTCACCCCGACCGTGCCCATCGCGACCCCCGCGAAGCGCCCGCCCGGCCCGTCCACGCGTCGCGACAGGGTGAGCACCCACGCCCCGTCCGACCCCGCGCGCACCACCTCGCCGACCAGCACGCCGCGGTCGGGATGGTCGCGGTGGTAGCGGAAATACGCCCGCCCCGAGGCGTCCGGCAGCGCATGCGGCGCCGGCAGCGAGTCCGCCACGTCGCGGCCGGCAGCGTCGAACACCACCATGCCGTGGATCGACGGCAGCACCTCCACCTGCAGCCGCATCAACTCCCCGAGTCGCGCCGCCGCCTCGCTCCCGGACTCCCCCCCGAATTCCGCGGTCTCGCGCAGCGCGACCACCGCGCCGTCCACCGCCTGCACCGTGTCGTGGGCGTGCTGCGCCAGCGAGCGCGCCAGGCTTGCCGTCACGACGGTGTCCGCCGCCACCGCGGCCGCCCGCGCGTCCCAGGCGCGCCAGCCGTCGAGCCCGACCAGGGCGCAGCACGCGAGCACGACCGGCACGAACAGCGCGAGCGCCAGCAGGCGCGCGCGCAGCCTCACCATGTCGGTCCTCAGCCCCATCGCGCGCTCCCGGCCGCCCTCTGCCCAGCCATACCTCAAGTCTACGTGGTGTGGCGTTACCGACCTCTTAGCGCCGCGTTTCGTCTAGGTTCAATGGACCGGCCCCCGCGCCCACCCCGCGCGCCCCCGCCGTCCCCTTCCGGAGCGACCGCCCGATGCCCGAAGACGAGGTCTCCACCGGCGCCGCCAGCGCCGGCGCCGCCCCTTCCGAGATCCACGAGGTGATCCGACGCCAGGGCGAGTCCGACCTCGCGCGCCACAGCGCCGCCGTCGCCCTCTCCGGCTTCGCCGCCGGCCTGTCCATGGGCTTCTCGTTCCTGGCCATGGCGCTGATCCGCGCCGCCCTGCCCGACACCGAGTGGCGCATCCTGCTCAGCGGCTTCGGCTACTCGCTCGGCTTCCTGATCGTCGTGCTCGGCCGCCAGCAGCTGTTCACCGAGACCACGCTGACCGCCGTGCTGCCGGTGCTCTCCAGCCGCGACTGGGCCGTCGTGCCGACGCTGCTGCGCTACTGGGCCGTGGTGCTCGCCACCAACCTGGTCGGCACCGCCCTCTTCGCCCTGCTGATCTGCCACGAGGGCCTGTTCCAGCCCGCGGTCTGGGACGCGCTGGGCGGCGTCGCCGCCGAGGCCATGCGCGACGGCTTCTGGCCCATGCTGGTCAAGTCCGTGCTCGCCGGCTGGCTGATCGCGCTCATGGTCTGGCTGCTGCCCGGCTCGGGCTCGGCCAGGATGTTCGTGATCCTGGTCCTGACCTACTTCGTGGCGATCGGCCACTTCTCCCACGCCGTCGCCGGCTCCGTGGAAGCCGCCTTCGCCGTGTTCACGGGCCACGTCGCCCCGCTCGCCTACCTGACGCACTTCCTGTTGCCGACCGTGATCGGCAACACCCTCGGCGGCGTGGCGCTCGTGGCCCTGCTCAACCACGCGCCCCTGGCCGCCGAAGCGTAGCAAGGAAGGTCGGGCTCTGCCCAAACCCGCAAAGGGCCGGGAGGCCCTTTGATCCCTTTACTTAAGTAAGCCATCCAAGGGGCTTCCCTTGGCGGAGTCCAGAGGCAGAGCCTCTGGCCTTGCTTGCCTCAGTAGTTCGGTCCGTGCGCCGGCGGCGGCGGCAGCATCTGGTTCTGCCTGAGCTGGTAGACCCACTGCCGCACGGACTTGCCCTGCACGACGTCGTCGTATCGGTAGGGCGCGATGAACAGCGTGGTGCGCTGCTTCAGCCCCGGCGCCAGGGTGAAGAAGCCGTGGATGCCGAAGTACGAGTTCTCTGCGGTGTTGGACGCCTGGATGATCTGCGCCGAGTTGGAGAACGAGGCGATGGTGACGCACTTCGTGCCGGTGGTGTCGCACATGCTGGCCCAGTCCTCGGTCAGCCCGACGTCGTAGCCCGCGCCGTACTGCCCGGTGCGCGGCGTGAAGCCGATGATGCCGGTGGCACCCACGGCCAGCGACGAGCGGCTCACGAGCCCGCCCGCGTCCGCGTAGGCCTTGGGCCCGTGGTAGTAGTAGACGAGCCCGCCGATGCCCTTGTGCAGGAAGATCGCCGGCAGCTCCTGGAAGTCCGGCGTCATGGTGCGCAGGTTGCTGCCGCCCACGATGTCGTAGGTGAGCTGCGCGAACGGCCCGACCACCTGCGAGGTCTGCGCCCAGAACAGGCCGGGGACGTTGCTGCTCTTGGAGTAGTTGTTGGGCCCGTGCTTGTCCACCGTGACTAGGCCGGACCCGGGCGAATACACGTCGTCCACGAAGTTGTTGCTGTCGCCGTACCAGCAGTTCAGCGACACCGCCTGCACGGGATTGAAGCCCGCGCCGGCATCCTGGCCGTCGTTGGCGCAGCCGACCTCGTGGACGTCGTCGCTGACGTTGTCCGCGGCCATCTCCAGCCTGCAGCTCACGCCGGGATGGGCGGCGTTGCACGCGGCCTGCGTCGGATACGCCCTGTTGTCCCAGCCCGCCGTGTGGGGCGGCAGGAACTGCTGGTCCAGGTTGGGCGCGAACCAGCCCTTCGGCGTGTTGGCCGGCGCGTAGTTCAGGTCGTCGCCGTACAGCGCCATCTGCAGCGCGCCCCCGGGATGCTGCTGGATCCGGTCCAGCTTGTCGGTGCCGTAGAGCTCGAACACCGCGCCGCCGAAACGCCGGTTCACGCCCAGGCGCACGTAGTCGTCGTACTGGTAGATCGTGTCGCTGGTGCGCTGCGCCATGTAGCTCGCCCAGCCGCACCAGTCCGCCTCGGTGATCAGGCCGCTCGCGTTGTTGTCGCCCTGCAACTGCCCGTTGCAGTTAACCGGCGCGAACCGACGCTCGTCGACTCCCGATTTCCCGTTCTGGTTGCACTCCACAACCGTGCCTGCACCCACCTGCCAGCTGCAGTCGCCGTTTCCCGAGATCGACAGGCAGGTCGATGCGGCCCCGCCCTGCGTCCTGCATACCCCGTTACCTGTCTGGTCATTGGACGTGGCCAGTAGCTGTGTCACATTTCCGTAGCCGAACGGGGCCACGACATTGTTCTGCGCCGCGACGTATTGTTCTCCGGTCAACTGCGCGCGGGCGGATTGGGCATGTGTCGCCACGCCTGCGCCCAGCATCAGGCCGAGTGTGATGTGTATTCTCACCGGGAACTCCTTTTTGCAGAGTTTCACTGGTCATGGACCCCGGCTTTCCTGTCAAGCAAAGCACGCCCGGACTACAGACGGGCCACATGCCAAAACGGGTGCAACGTAACGAATTTAAGACGCACACGGATCCGTGATGCTGCTCCCGAGACTTCCACTTCTACGCAGGGTTGTGGCGTGGCGCCGGCATGCCCCGGAATTCTGCCAAATCCGTGCGGACCGTTGCCGACAAGGCACAGGGCCGCCCGAACCTCGCCGGACATCGCGTTTTCCCGCTTCCCACGCGCGATCTGCGCCTGTCAGCCCCCGCCCCGGCACCTGCGGCCTATGCCGCCCGGGCGCGCGCAGGCGTGCCATGCTCTCGCCATGCCGCGGTGCGACGTTCATGATGGATGCGTGCGACAGGCCGGGCATCCTTGCCCGGCGACGACACGCTGCAACGGAGACTCCCCGATGAAGACGACTGCTTTCCTGGCCGCGCTCGCGGTCCTGACCACCGGCCTGGCCACCGGCTCCGCGCAGGCCGAGCCCGGCGGCTGCCTGAAGTACGGCGCGGCCGGCGCTGTCGGCGGCCACGTCGCCCACCACGGCGTGCTCGGCGCCGTCGGCGGCTGCGCCACCGGCATGTACGTGCGTCACCGCCACCGCAAGGCGATGCGCGCCCAGTCCGCCGCCCAGGACGCCGCGCAGACCCCGGTGACCACCCCCGACGGCACCACCCGCCCCGCCGAGTGAGCCGAACGCTCCGGCCCGCACCGCCCCCGTGGCGTCGCGGGCCGGAGGCCCTTTCCCCCGCGCCGCCGCCCGCCGGGTGCAACAAACCGCCCCGCCCTGCCTGTTCCTCTCAAAATAGAAGCATCGGTAAAGAAACGTCCGCGACAGACGGCTGAATCCGTGTCGTGTCTTGTCGCTCGACTTGCGCGCGCGTCCACTCGTGTCTAGTCCTCGTGGCAGTCCCGGCTCACGAGACTGCAGACACCTGGAAAGGACGCGACGCCATGAACAGGAAATCCGCCCTCGCCGTCATGCTGGCGGCCTGCTGCGCGCTCGGCCTCCCCGCCGCCGCCGCCGAATCCGCAGCCCCCAGCGCGCTCGCCCCCGAGGCCACCCCCGCCGCAGCCGCCACGAAGAGCGCCAAGCGCGGCGTCGCCTACGACCTCGCGACGCCCGCCGACATCAAGGCACTCTCCCCCGGCGTGTCCTGGTGGTACAACTGGGCCACGACGCCCAACACCGGCATCCCTTCCGGCTACCTGACGCAGTACCAGATGGACTACTACCCGATGCTGTGGAACGGCAGCTTCAACGCCGCCACCGTGGAGGCCTTCCTCCACGCCAACCCGACGATCCACTACCTGCTGGTGATGAACGAGCCCAACGTCGGCGGCCAGTCCTACCTGACCCCGCAGCAGGCCGCGAAGATCTGGCCGCAGTACGAGGCCATCGCTGCCCAGGCCGGCGTCAAGATCGTCGGCCCGCAGATCACCTGGGGCAACATGCCCAACTACAACGACCCCGTCGCCTGGATGGACGCCTTCTACGCCGCGTACGCCGCGAGCAACGGCGGCCGCAAGCCCACGATCGACTACCTGGGCTTCCACTGGTACGACTACGGCCTGTCCGGCCAGCTCGACCGCCTGGACAAGTACAACAAGCCCATCTGGGTCACCGAGTTCGCCAACTGGCACAGCCAGACCGACGGCGCCCAGATCGTCACCCC
>JBPBQS010000054.1:0-14544 GCA_050920955.1 Janthinobacterium lividum
CGACGTCGGCGAACGGGTAGTTCAGCTGCGAGTTGCCGGCGAGCTGGTAGTAGACGTCGCCGTTCCAGCCGCCGGCGTCGAAGTTCTCGACGGTGCCGGTCAGGTAGAGCGAGGACGGGCTGTCGGTGGCGCCGAAGCGCAGCGTGCCGAACTTGTTGCCGCCGAGGTAGCCGAAGGCGCGGCGGAGGTACAGCGTGCCCTGGCCGCGGTCGGCCTGCGACGGCGAGCCGTTGATGCCGCCGCCGGCCGCGACCGTGTTGTCCTGGCGGATTTCCAGGGCGGCGCCGTACTTCAGGCCGTTCGAGGCGACGCCGTCGAAGCCCGGGTAGAGGCGGGCGTATTCGGCGAACCCGTAGGTGTTCTGCTTCGTCGTGTTGGTCGCGGTCTGGCCGCGGTAGTCCTTGTCGTCGAAGTAGCCGGCGTAGAAGCGGAAGCGGCCGTTGAGGCGCACGCTGATCGTGCCGGGCGCGGGCGTCGCGGACTGGCCGTCGTCCATGCCGGACTGGTCCATGCTCGCCTGGTTGAACGCCTGGGCATGCGCCAGGTCCGCCAGCCCCAGGGAGGCACTCAGCATGGCCGCGCTGGCCAGCAGGAGCTTGCGCATCAGTTTCTCCACGTTTTGCCGGACAGCCGGCGACGAAAGCAACGGCGAGCCGATCCCCCGCTTGCGCGACGGCGGGCAGGCGCTGCGTGGCAGGCCTGCCGCCCGGATCGATCCGGTCACGGAGTATTGCGGTGCAGCGGGCGCGCCCGCAATCCGCGATCCGGTCGGCCATGGCCTTTCGGGGACACTGTGGCAATGCGGCCACTCAGCGGCCGGTCAGGACAGCGCCCCGATCGCGCCCGCGCCGGCACATACGTTTGTGTTCCGCAACGTCCGCAGGCTTCGGGCGTCGACGCCGCCCAGCGCGCAGACCGGGATAGGCGATTGAGCGGCAAGGATTCTCCAGCGCAGGAGGCCGAGGGCCGGGGCGCCGGGGTGGCTCGCGGTCGGCCATGCCGGGGACAGGAAGGCCAGCGCGGCGCCGGACCGCGCCGCGCGCCGCAGGTCGGGCAGGGCGTGGGCGGAGCTTGTCACAAATCTGCCACAGCGGGGGCCGGGGAGGCGGCGTCCGTTGCGCAGGTGGACGCCCGCGCCGAGCCGGGCGGCGAGCGCGGGGTCGCCGGCGACGCACAGCACCAGGCGGCGGGCGCGGCAGGTGCGCGCGAGGTCGGCGCCGAGGCGGGCGCGGTCGAGGGCCGCGTCGTGGCGCAGGACCACGCCGCACAGGCCGGGCGGCAGGCGGGCCACGGCGGCGCGCGGGTCGGGCAGGCGCTCGGCGTCGGTGAACAGCCACAGCACCGGCAGCGCGTGGCCGGGCAGGCGGGCCCGGGCGCGGCGTGCCTTGACCGCCCGGGCCCAGGCGAGGAGTCTCGCGTCCATGGATGATCCTTCCGACCTGGCGGACGTGGCGCCGCGCGTGCCCGACGACGGCTGCGAGGTGGCGCGCGCGCTCGCCACGGTGCGCGCGGCGATCGGGCGCGCGGCGCTCGCGGCCGGACGGGGGCAGGAGGATGTCACGCTGGTCGCGGTCAGCAAGACGCATCCGGCCGAGCGCGTGGCGCTGGCGATCGCGGCTGGGCAGCGGCGCTTCGGCGAGAACCGCGTGCAGGAGGCGCAGGGCAAGTTCCCGGCGCTGCGCGAGGCCGAGCCCGGGCTGCGCCTGCACCTGATTGGGGGGCTGCAGACCAACAAGGCGCGCGACGCGGTGCGGGTGTTCGACGTCATCGAGGTGCTGGACAGGCCGAAGCTCGCCGACGCGATCGCCGACGCGGTGCAGCGCGAGGGGCGCCAGCCCACGCTGCTGGTGCAGGTCAACGTGGGCGACGAGGCGCAGAAGTCGGGCGTGTCGCGGGCGGAGGCGGACGCCTTCGTGGAGTCGTGCCGGGCGCGGTTCGGCGACGCGCTGGCCGGGCTGATGTGCGTGCCGCCGGCGGGCGAGGACCCTGGCCCGCATTTCGCCTGGCTCGCGGGGCGGGCGGCGGCGCACGGGCTCGGCGTGCTGTCGATGGGGATGTCGGGGGACTACGCGGCGGCGGTGGCGTGCGGGGCGACGCACGTGCGCGTCGGCTCGGCCATCTTCGGGAGCCGCTGAGCCGGCGGGCCCGGACCGCCGCCCGGGCGGCGGACGCGGCCGGACTTGCGGGCGCGCGCACAGTCCCCTACCTCATGGCGCGCACCGTTCAGCACGGCACAACCGTGCCGTGGTCCGGCATGGGGCACCCAGCCATCCCGCAGCTTTCCCAGATACCGGCCAGCCGGACGCCTCTCGCGTGAGCGACCTGTCCGACCAGGCCTCGTCCATGCCGCATGGCGCGCGGCGACCGATGCGGGTGGGCGCCATGCTCGGCGTCCTCGGCATCGTGTACGGCGACATCGGCACCTCCCCCCTCTACGCGCTCAAGGCGACGCTCGCGCTGTTCGGCGGGCGGCCGATCTCGGACTGGGAGGTGCTCGGCTGCCTCTCTCTGATCTTCTGGTCGCTGATCCTGATCGTGACCGTGAAGTACGTGCTGCTCGTGATGCGCGCGGACAACCGCGGCGAGGGCGGCATCCTGGCCCTGATGGCGCTGGCGCAACGGGTCGCGGGCGGCGAGAAGGTGCGCGCGGCGCTGGGGCTGATCGGCATCGGCGGCGCCTGCCTGTTCTTCGGCGACGGGGTGATCACGCCGGCGATCTCGGTGCTCTCGGCGGTGGAAGGCTCGGAGATCGCGATCCCCGGCGCCGCCGGCCTGGTGCTGCCGATCTCGATCGTGGTGATCCTGGTGCTGTTCGCGATGCAGTCGCGCGGCACGGCCACCATCGGCCGGGTGTTCGGGCCGGTGATGCTGGTGTGGTTCCTGGTGCTCGGCGGGCTCGGCGGGCTCGAGGTGATACGCCACCCGTTCGTGCTGCAGGCGATCGTGCCCACGCACGGCTTCCTGTTCATCTGGCATCACGGCTGGCTGGCCTTCGTGGCGCTCGGCGCGGTCGTGCTCTCGGTGACGGGGGCGGAGGCGCTGTATGCCGACATGGGGCATTTCGGCGCGGCGCCGATCCGCTTCGACTGGCTCGTCGTGGTGCTGCCGTGCCTGGTGCTGAACTACTTCGGGCAGGGCGCGCTGGTGATCGCCAACCCGGCGGCGATCGCGAACCCGTTCTTCCTGCTGGGGCCGGACTGGCTGCGCCTGCCGCTGGTGATCCTGGCGACGGTGGCGACCGTGATCGCCAGCCAGGCGCTGATCTCCGGCGCCTTCTCCATCGCGCGGCAGTGCATGCAGCTCGGCTTCCTGCCGCGCATGACGGTCACGCACACCTCGACCACCGAGGAGGGGCAGATCTTCCTGCCGCAGGTCAACACCGCGCTGCTGATCGGCGTGCTGTTCCTCGTGGTGTCGTTCCGCTCCTCGGACGCGCTGGCGTCGGCGTACGGCATCGCGGTGACGGGGACGTTCCTGTGCACCTGCGTGCTCGCCGCCGTGGTGTTCCGCCGCCAGTTCGGCTGGTCGCGGGCGGCGGCGCTGGGCGTGTGGGGCGGGTTCTTCCTGATCGACGGCGTGTTCTTCCTGGCCAACGTGCTCAAGGTGCTGCAGGGCGGCTGGGTGCCGCTGGCGCTCGGGCTCGGGCTGATGGCGGCGATGACGTCGTGGAAGCAGGGGCGCAACCTGATCCTGGCGCGCTGGAAGCAGGACAGCCTGCCGCTCGCCTCGTTCCTCGCGCGCCTGCCGCAGTCGCGCACGATCCGCGTGCCCGGGCTGGCCGTGTTCCTGACGGGCAACCCGGACTACGTGCCGGGCGCGCTGCTGCACAACCTCAAGCACAACAAGGTGCTGCACGAGCGGGTGCTGTTCGTCACGGTGCAGACGCTGGACGTGCCCGAGGCGGAGGCGGAGCGTCGCTCGGAGGTGAGCGAGCTGGCGCCGGGCATCCACCGCATCATCCTGCGCTACGGCTTCATGGAGAGCCCGAACATCCCGCGCTCGCTCGAGGAGCTGCGCGGCACCGGCATCGGCTACGACCCAATGCAGGTCAGCTACTTCCTGTCGCGCGAGGTGCTCGTGCGCGCGATGGTGCCGAAGCTGACGATCTGGCGGCTCTACCTGTTCCTGGTCATGGCGCGCAACGCCGTGCCGGCGACCGAGTTCTTCCGCATCCCCAGTGACCGCGTGGTCGAGCTGGGCGTGCGCGTCGCCATCTAGGCGTGCATTGTACGGACGGTTCGCGACCGTTGGGTGAAGGAGTGCGTGCGGATGGCCAAGGTGGCGATGGTGCTGGCGCAGGGTCCGGGGCAGCCGGACGGCGACATCGAGGACCGGCTCGCGCTGCAGGTGCAGCTCAACGCGGTCGGGCAGCTCGACCGCGCGGCGTGGACCGCCTCGCCGCTGGGCTGGGCCGCGGTGCGCTCGCGGCCGGACCACCCGGAGCAGGCCGGCGAGGTCGCGCTGATCGACGGCGAGGCGGACGGGTTCTGGGCGGTGCGGCGCACCCACGGCGAGGACGAGCCGCTGTGGGTGCTGGAGAGCGACGTCGTCAGGCCCGGCGAGATCGTCGCGGTGCGGAGCCCGGACGGGGTGCGGATGCTGTACCGGATCGTGGCGGTCGAGCGGCAGGAAGGCTGAAGCAAGCAAGAGTTCTTTCTTGAAAGAAAGAACCAAAGAACTTTTGCTACTTCAGATCCTTTCTTATCGGGCAAAGTCTTTTTGCTTCTTTTTCTTCAGAAAAAGAAGGCCTTGCTTTCAGCGTCGCTGGCGGTCCTGGCCGGCGGGGAGCTGGTTGGAGAACTGCGGGCCTGCGGCGGTGCCGTTGACCGCGGAGCCACTGTAGAGGCTGCCGGCGCCGAGCGGGATCGGGGTCTGGTTGCCCGGGCCGCCGCCGAAGGGCGCCACGAAGGCGCGGCCGCTGCCGCCGAGGGAGCCGGGCTCGCCGTAGGGGCCGTCGCCGCCGGGGGCGTAGCCGCCGCCGTTGGGATAGCCGGCGCCGTAGCCGTCCGCGCTGCCGTAGCCGTCGCGGCCGGCGTAGCCCGAGGGGCCGTTGGGGTAGCCGTAGCCGCCGTAGGACGCGCCGTAGCCGCCGGGCTGCTGCGGCACGGTGGCGGGCAGGTCGGCGGAGGCGGCGCCGTAGCGGGAGGGGTCGCGGAACTGGCCGCGGCGGGGCACCGGGCGGGGCGGGGGGCGCGGGGCGTCGTACTGGCGCGCGCCGGGCTCGACGAGGGCGTCCTGCGAGTCGGCGTCGATCGACTGCGCCAGGGCGGGCGAGGCGGCGCAGGCCAGGAGCGCTGCGAGGGCGGCGCGGCGGAGAAGGCTGGTCGTCATGGGGGCACCTGCGCCTGTCCTGGTTGCCGGGGGCAGCATGGGCCGTGATCGTTGACGGGGCGTGAACGCGGCGGCGGGCGGTCAGGCGGCGCGGGCGGTGCGGAGCATGGCGGCGTAGGCGTCGGCGAAGCGGGCGGGCTCGGTGCCGTCGGCGTTCCAGGGCACGGAGACGCGGATCGCCTCGCCGGACAGGGCGCCCAGGCCCATGGCGTCGAGCACGTGGGAGCGCGCGACCTTGCCCGACGAGCACGCGGCGCCGGCGGAGACCTGCACGCCGGCCAGGTCGAGGGCGATCACCTGCATCTCGGCGCGCAGGCCGGGCCAGGCCAGGCAGGCGGTGTTGTCCAGGCGCGGCGCCGCGGCGGCGCACACGGTGGCGCCCAGGGCGGCGGCGGCGCGCTCGATGGCGTCGCGGGCGGCGGCGATGCGGGGGTCGCGCGGGGCGTCGGGCGTGCAGGCGGCGGCGAAGCCGAGGATGGGCGCGAGGGCGGGCGTGCCGCCGCGACGGCCGCGCTCCTGGCCGCCGCCGGCGATCAGGGGGCGCGGTGCGATGCCCGGGGCGAGGAGGAGCGCGCCGGCGCCCTTCGGGCCGCCCAGCTTGTGCGAGGAGACGGCCAGGCTGTCTGCGCCGAGGGTCGCGAGGTTCACCGGGAGGCGTCCGGCGGCCTGCACGGCGTCGACGTGGAGCAGGGCGCCGTGGCGCCGGCAGAGCGCGGCGATGGCCTCGACGGGGTGGAGCACGCCGGTCTCGTTGTTGGCCAGCATCGCGCAGACCAGGGCGGGCGGTTCGTCGCGCAGCAGGGCGTCGAGCGCGTCCAGGTCGAGGCGGCCGTCGGGGTGCACGGGGATGCGGGGGGCGCCGGGGCAGGCCTGGAGGATGGCGTCGTGCTCCGTGGCGCCGGCCAGCACGCGTCGGCCTGCGCCGAGGCCGGCGATGGCCAGGGCGTCGGCCTCGGTGCCGCCGGAGGTGAAGACGACGCCGTCGGGGCGGACGCCGAACGCGTGGGCGATCGTGGCCCGGGCGTCCTCCAGGGCGCGCCGGGCGGCGCGGCCGGCGGCGTGGACCGAGGCCGGGTTGCCGTCCAGGTCGAGGCCGCGCAGCACCGCGGCGCGGGCCTCGGGGCGCAGCGGCTCGCTCGCGTTGGCGTCGAGGCAGGTGGTCGGCGGGGCGTGCCGCACGGGCGCTCCTCGGTCAGGGTTGCGCGTGGAGAGGGTCGACACGCGAAGGTGCGCAAAAATGTAGGAGTTGGCGGGGGAATCCGGTATCACCCTTGGGTCCGCTGCCTATATTGGGCGGATCGCGGTCCGGTGTGCTCCCGCGCGACGCAATTTCGCCACGATCCACGATGCGCCCCTGCCAGGCGCTCGCCAGGCCGCCGGCGCTTCCGGGCGGGCCTTGCACGCCACGGGGCGGCGTCGCCGCCGGCCCCGGACCATCGTCTTACACCCCCGCGCGGCGCAGGCGCGGGCAAAGGAATACGCATCCATGCCCGAGGTGATGTTCGCCGGTCCCGATGGCCGGCTCGAGGGTCGCTACCACCACTCCAAGGAGTCCGGCGCGCCGCTGGCCCTCGTGCTGCACCCGCACCCGATGCACGGCGGGACCATGAACAACCGCATCACCTACACGATGTACCAGTCGTTCCAGAAGCTCGGCTTCTCGGTGATGCGCTTCAACTTCCGCGGTGTCGGGCGGTCGCAGGGGCGCTACGACGGCGGCATCGGCGAGATCGGCGACGCGGCGGCGGCGCTGGACTGGATGCAGATGGTCAACCCCTCCTCGGGCGGGCTGTGGATCGCGGGCTACTCGTTCGGCGCCTTCGTGGGCATGCAGCTGCTGATGCGCCGGCCGGAGATCTCGGGCTGGGTGAGCGTGGCACCCCCGGCCAACCACTATGACTTCGGGTTCCTGGCGCCCTGTCCGTGCGGCGGGCTGATGCTGCACGGCGACAGCGACGAGCTCGTGCCGGAGCCGGCGGTGCGCAAGCTCGTCGACAAGCTCAACACCCAGAAGGGCGTGCAGGTCGACTACCGCATCGCCGTGGGTGCGGACCACGTGTTCGCCGAGCACGCGGACCAGGTGGCGTCGGACCTCGAGGACCACGTCAGCAAGGTCGTCGCGCGGCGCACGATGGCGTTCGCGGCGGACTGAGCAAGCAAGGCCAGAGGCTCTGCCTCTGGACTCCGCCAAGGGAAGCCCCTTGGATGGCTTCTCTTAAGTAGAGCCGGTCCAGGGGCGGCTCGCCCCTGGCGGGTCTGGGCAGAGCCCAGGCTTGCTTCCTTCGATCCGCCCGCCCAGCCACGGTTCCGGCACGCCCGTGGTTCCGGGCAGGCTGAGCGGCAGCCCGCGCAGGACGCGGGCGGCGAGGAAGCCGAAGCACTGCGCCTCCAGCGCGTCGCCGTCCCATCCCAGCACTTCCACAGGCTCCACAGGGCCGCGCAGCGCATGGCGCAACGCGGCCATCAGCGCCGGGTTGTGGCGGCCGCCGCCGCACACGAGCCAGCGTGTGGGTTCGGCGGGGAGGAGGGTGGCGGCGACGGCGTGGGCGGTGAAGGCGGTCAGGGTCGCGGCGCCGTCGGCGGCGGACAGGGTCGTGTCGTGCAGGGGATTCGCGAAATCCTGCCGATCCAGGGACTTGGGCGGTTTTCTTGAGAAGAACTGGTGGTTGAGGAGGGTGGCGAGCGTGCGCTCGTCCACGGTGCCGGCGCGGGCGAGGGCGCCGTCGTGGTCGATGGGGCGGCCGGTGTGGCGCAGCGCCCAGTCGTCGAGGGCGGCGTTGCCGGGGCCGGTGTCGCAGGCGAGGATCTCGCGCTCGCCGTCGGTCGCAGGGCCGAGATAGGTGAGGTTGGCGACGCCGCCGAGGTTGAGCACGGCAAGCGGGCCGGGGAGGTCGCGGGCCAGGGCGGCGTGGAACAGCGGGACGAGGGGGGCGCCCTGGCCGCCGGCGGCGACGTCGGCGGTGCGGAAGTTCCAGGCGACGGGGGTGGCGGTCGTGCGGGCCAGGAGTGCGGCGTCGCCGATCTGCCAGGTCAGGCGGCGTTCGGGGCGGTGCAGGATGGTCTGGCCGTGGAAGCCGAGGAGGTCGCAGGGGGTGGCGAGGGCGGCGACGGCCTCGGCGTGGCGCAGGGTCAGGGCCTCGGTGGCGGCGAGGAGGTCGGGGTCGTCGGCGGGCAGGGCGTCGTGCGCGGCGCGGTCGATCAGGGTGCGCAGGGTCGTGCGCAGGGCGGGCGGGTAGGGCAGGGTCAGGCGCGGGCCGAGGTCGGCGACACGCTCGCCGTCGGTGTCGATCACGGCGGCGTCGACGCCGTCCAGGGACGTGCCGCTCATCAGGCCGATGGCGCGCAGCATGGCGGGGTCTCCTTAAGGCGGTCGGCGTTGGCCGTGGCGTTGTCGGGGGCGGGGTTGTGGGGCATCCTGCGCGGCTTTCCGCCCGCCGGCGACAGGGCGGGCGGTTCTCCGTCCGGTGTCCGGGATCATCATGGCCAGAAGCGAATTCCTGCAGGAGGCCCGCAGCCGCGGCTTCGTGTTCCAGTGCACCGACGAGGCGGCGCTCGACGACGCGCTCGTGTCGGGGCGGGTCAGCGGGTATGCGGGCTTCGACTGCACGGCGGACAGCCTGCACGTCGGCAGCCTGGTGCAGATCATGCTGCTGCGGCTGATGCAGCGCACGGGGCACCGGCCGGTGGTGGTGCTGGGCGGGGGGACGACGCGCATCGGCGACCCATCGTTCCGCGAGGAGGCCAGGCGGCTGCTCGACGACGCGCAGATCGCGAAGAATATGGCCGGGATAAAGCAGTGTTTCGAGCCGTTTGTGGGGTTTTCCTCGCAGGAAGGTTCAGCGGCGGCGGGGCCGCAGGGCGACGCGCTGCTGGTGAACAACGCGGACTGGCTGGACCGGCTGGGCTACATCGAGCTGCTGCGCGAGGTGGGGACGCATGTCAGCGTGAACCGGATGCTGTCGTTCGACAGCGTGCGGACCAGGCTGGAGCGCGAGCAGGGGCTGACGTTCCTGGAGTTCAACTACTCGATCCTGCAAAGCTATGATTTCAGGGAGTTGAGCCGCATTCATGATGTGACGCTGCAGATCGGCGGGTCGGACCAGTGGGGCAACATCGTCTCGGGCGTGGAGCTGGTCAGGCGCACGGACCAGCGGCAGGTGTTCGGGCTCACAACGCCGCTGATCACCACCGCCTCGGGCGTGAAGATGGGCAAGAGCGTGGGAGGTGCGGTGTGGCTGCGCGCGGACCGGCGGTCGGCGTACGAGTACTGGCAGTTCTGGCGCAACACCGAGGACGGGGATGTCGGGCGGTTCCTGCGGCTGTTCACCGACGTGGCGCTGGGAGAGATCGCGCGTCTCGAGGCGCTGGGCGGGGCGGAGGTGAACGAGGCGAAGAAGGTGCTCGCGACCGAGGCGACGCGGCTGCTGCACGGCGAGGCGGCGGCGGGCGAGGCGGCGGAGGTCGCGCGTCGGGCGTTCGAGACGGGCGAGGCGGCGGACCTGCCGGAGCACCGGGTTGCGGCGGCGGAGATGGCGGCGGGA
This sequence comes from Janthinobacterium lividum, assembly GCA_050920955.1. Lineage (GTDB taxonomy): Bacteria > Pseudomonadota > Alphaproteobacteria > Acetobacterales > Acetobacteraceae > CAXSEF01. The sequence goes on from JBPBQS010000054.1 coordinate 9,873, forward strand.
ATGCCGCTGTTCCGGGTGCTAGTGGAGTCGGGGCTCGCGGCGAGCAACGGCGAGGCGCGGCGCCTGGTGCGCGGGGGCGGGGCGCGACTCAACGACGTGGCGATGACGGACGAGGCGTATCTCGTGACGGTGGCGGACCTGCGCGACGGGGCGGCCAAGCTGTCGGCGGGGCGCAAGCAGCACAGGATGCTGCGGGTGGGGTGAGACGGTCCGGGCCGGGGTGGTGCCCGGCCCGGGGTGGCGGCTCAGCTGAAGGGGTCGTCGCCGCCGCCGCCACCACCGCCGAAGTCGCCCCAGCCGCCGCCGGAGTCCCCGCCGCCCTGGTCGAAGGTGCCGGGGTCGACGCCGCCCTGGTCGAAGCCGCTGCCCTGGTCGACGGCGCCCTGGTCCTGCGGGTAGCCGGCGTTGGGGTCGGACGTGCCGGCGCCGGCCCACGGGTCGGCGCCGCCGGCCGCGCCCGCGTTGGGGTCGGTGCCGTAGTTGTTGATGGTCTCGTTGACCGTCTCGTGGCCGCCGCCGAAGCCGCCGCCCTCGTGGCCGGAGAACAGGCCCATCAGCGCGTTGCCCGCGACCATGCCGCCGGCGACGCCCGCCGCCGTGGTCAGCGCGGAGCCGAGGAAGCCGGAGCCGCGGCCGGCCTGCTGCTGGAGCATGCCGGGCTGGTAGCCGGGGGGGTACTGCGGCTGCGGCGGGGCCTGGAACTGCTGCTGCTGGCCGTAGCCGGGCGGGCGGCCGTAGCCCTGGGGCTGGGCGCCGTAGCCGCCGGGGTTCTGGCCCTGCTGGCCGCCGCCGAACAGGTTGCCGAAGAAGCCGCGCGACTGCTGGGGCGCGCCCTGCTGCTGGCCCTGGTTCGGGTCCTGCTGCTGCTGGGAGCGGGCCTGCTGCAGCTCCCACTCCAGGCGGCGGATGCGGTTCTGCGCCTCGGCCAGCGCGGCTTCTTGCACAAACGCCATCTGCGTGACGCGGTAGCGCGCCTCGGGGTGCTGGGCGAACTGGTCGTTGATGAAGCGGTCCGCCTCGGCGTCCACGGGGGGGAGCGCCGGGAGCTGGCTGCCCGAGGGCGGCGTGCCGAAGCCCTGCTGCGGCGAGCCGCCCACGCGGGCGACGAAACGGCTGATGAGGTCACGTTCCTCGTTGGTCATGCCTGATGATCCATAAGGTTCGGCCCGGACGTGGGGCGCTTGCATGATCCCAAATGCGTCGGGGGGGTTCAAGTTCCCGGGAGCGGAAGCAAGCATGGGCTCTGCTCAAACCCGCCAGGGCGAGCCGCCCTGGACTGGCCTTCCTTAAGGGATGCGTTCCAAGGGCGCAGCCTTTGGCGGAATTTGAGGCGGAGCCTCAACCTTGGCTTGCCATCAGCCGCGGCCACTCGATCGCGGGGCAGCGGTCCATCACGGCGTCGAGGCCGGCGGCGCGGGCCCGCCCGATGGCGGCCGGGTCGATGACGCCGAGCTGGAGCCAGACCGAGCGGGCGCCGAGGCGGATGGCGTCGTCCACGGCGGCGCCGGCCTGGTCGGAGGCGCGGAAGATGTCGACCATGTCCAGCGGGCCGGCGTCATCGAGGCTGGCGGCGACGGTCTGGCCGAGGAGGGTCTGGCCGGCGAGGCCGGGGTTGACCGGGGTGACCGCGTAGCCGCGGGCGAGGAGGAAGCGCATCACGCCGTGCGACGGGCGCGCGGGGTTCGCCGACGCGCCGACCAGGGCGATGCGCCTGGTGCGGGTGAGCAGGTCGCGCAGGGCGGCGTCGTCCATGGCTCAGGCCTCATTCACCTGGCGGACCCAGTCGCCGAGGTTGTAGTGGTTGGTGATGCGCGCGACGCGGCCGCCTTCGAGCGTGAAGAAGGCGCCCGCGGGGAGCACGTAGGGCTGGTTGCGCGCCGGGGCGGTGCCGGCGGGGACGCCGGGGTCGGTGGCGATGTAGCGGCCGTGGACGACGAACTCGGCGGCGGCGCGGGTGCCGGTGGGGTCGGTCATCACGACGAGGTCCTCGATGCGCTCAAGGTAGCAGTGGTCCATGTGGGCGACGAAGGCGCGGAAGGCGTCGAGGCCGCGCTCGAAGCCGCCCTGGCTGACGCCGTGGGCGACGTCGGGGGTGAGCAGCGCGAGGAAGGCCTCGGCGTCGTGGCGGTTGAAGGCGTCGTAGTAGGCGCGCACGAGGCGCTCGGCGTCGGGGGCGGCGTTGGCGGGGGCGGGGGGCGTCGGGCCGGGGGTGGCGATGAGTTCGGGGTAGCTCATGGCGGGGGCTCTCCTTGCCGTGGGATGGCCCACGCAACTAGGGTTCGGCCGCGATCACGCGCGAGCGACGGAGACCCTGTCAATGCAGCCTGCCCTGCCCATGCCCCGCCCTCGCGGCGGCCTCGCCGCTTCCCGCGCCGCGCGTTCCGGCGGGCGGGCGGCGTGAGCGCGGCGCTGGGGACGGCGGGCGGCGGGGCCGCGGCGGCCGGGGCGCGGGCGCCGAGCTTCCAGGAGCTGATCCTGCGGCTGCACGCGTTCTGGGCGGCGCAGGGGTGCGTGATCCTGCAGCCCTACGACCTGGAGATGGGCGCGGGGACGTTCCATCCGGCGACGACGCTGCGCTCGCTCGGGCCCAAGCCGTGGCGGGCGGCGTACGTGCAGCCGTGCCGGCGGCCGTCGGACGGGAGGTATGGCGAGAACCCGAACCGGCTGCAGCACTACTACCAGTACCAGGTGATCATGAAGCCGAGCCCGGCAGAGGCGCAGGAGCTGCTGCTCGCGTCCTACGCCGCGATCGGGCTCGACCCGCTGGTGCACGACATCCGGTTCGTGGAGGACGACTGGGAGAGCCCGACGCTCGGCGCCTGGGGGCTGGGCTGGGAGGTGTGGTGCGACGGCATGGAGGTGGGGCAGTTCACCTACTTCCAGCAGGTCGGCGGCATCGCGGTCGTACACCCGAGCTTCGAGATGACGTACGGGCTGGAGCGCATCGCGATGTACGTGCAGGACGTCGAGCGCGTCTACGACCTCGACTTCAACGGCGCCGGCGTGACCTACGGCGACGTGTTCCTGCGGGCGGAGCGCGAGTACAGCGCCCACAACTTCGAGCACGCGGACACGGCGATGCTGTCGCGGCACTTCGACGACGCGGAGCGGGAGTGCGCGGCGCTGGTCGGGCAGGGGTTGGCGCTGCCGGCGTACGACCAGTGCATCAAGGCGTCGCACCTGTTCAACCTGCTCGACGCGCGCGGCGTGATCAGCGTCACGGAGCGCGCCAGCTTCATCGCGCGGGTGCGGGGGCTGGCGAAGCAGTGCTGCGAGGCGTGGCTGGGGGCGGGGGCATGAGGAAGCAGGCAAGCTTGGGCTCTGCCCAAACCCGCCAGGGGCGAGCCGCCCCTGGACCGGCGCTTAATAAGTGGATTCCAAAGGCGAGCCTTTGGCGGAGTCCAGAGGCAGAGCCTCTGGCCTTTCTTATTCCTGTGCGGGACTGAGCGATGCCGGAGCTGCTGATCGAGCTGTTCGGGGAGGAGATCCCGGCGCGGATGCAGGCGCGCGGGGCCGCCGAGCTGGCGCGTCTCGTGGGCGAGGCGCTGGCGCCGCTGTCGCCGGAGGGCGTGGCGACGTTCCACGGGCCACGGCGGATCGCGTTGCGCGCGGGCGTGCGGGCGGGGGTGGAGGCGCAGGGCAGCGTCGAGCGGGGGCCGCGGGCTTCGGCGCCGGAGCAGGCGCTGGCGGGGTTCCTGCGCAAGCACGGCGTGGGGCGCGAGGCGGTGCGCGAGGAGGGCGGGCACTGGGTGCTGGAGCGCCAGGTCGCGGGGGCGACGGCGGCGGAGATGGTGGCGGCGGCGATGCCGGGGCTGCTGCGGCGCTTCGCGTGGCCGAAGTCGATGCGGTGGGGGGTGGGGAGCCAGTTCGCGTGGGTCAGGCCGCTGCGGCGGATCGTGTGCCTGCTGGACGGCGTGGTGGTGCCGTTCGGCCTGGCGACGGGGGAGGACGACGGGCACGGGCTGCGGAGCGGGGCGCTGACGGAGGGGCACCGGTTCATGGCGCCGGGCGCGGTGGAGGTCGGCGGGGCGGAGTCGTGGCTGGCGGCGCTGCGGGCGCGGTTCGTGGAGCCGGACGCGGCGGTGCGGCGGGGGCTCGTGGCGCGGGGCGTGGCGGAGGCGGCGGGGGCGCGGGGGCTCGTCGTCGTGGAGGACGCGGGGCTGCTCGACGAGGTGGCGGGGCTGGTGGAGTGGCCGGTGGCGCTGCTCGGGCGGATCGGGGCGGAGTTCATGGACCTGCCGGCCGAGGTGATGCAGGTCTCGATGCGGGTGAACCAGCGCTACTTCGCGCTGCGCGACGCGGAGGGGCGGCCGGCGCCGTTCTTCGCGTTCGCGGCCAACATCGTGGCGCAGGACGGCGGGGCGGCGATCGTCGCGGGCAACGAGCGGGTGCTGCGGGCCAGGTTCTCGGACGCGCGGCACTTCTGGGACGCGGACCGGCGGGTGCGGCTGGAGGACCGGGTCGCGGCGCTGGACGGGGTGACGTTCCACGCCAGGCTGGGGAGCCAGGGGGCGCGGGTCGCGCGGATCGTGGCGCTGGCGGGGGCGGTGTCGGACGCGCTCGCGGGGGAGGCGGCGGCGAGCGTGCGGCTGGTGGCGCGAAAGCGGGCGGAGCGGGCGGCGCTGCTGTGCAAGGCGGACCTCACGACGGGGATGGTCGGCGAGTTCCCCGA
>JBPBQS010000141.1:0-14496 GCA_050920955.1 Janthinobacterium lividum
GGCGTGGCCGAGGCCGTGGCGGGCGAGGGTGTCGCGCAGGGTGAAGCCGGGGTGGGTGGCGGCGGGCGCGTCCTGCGCGGCAGGACGGGGCGTGTCCTGCGTGGCGGGAAAGGGGGTTTCGTCCTGCGCGGCAGGACGCGGCGTGTCCTGCCGCGCAGGACGGGCGGGGGGTGCGGAAGGGTCGTCGTCCTGCGGCGCAGGACGCGGGGCGGGGGGGCCGACGATCGTGTGGCGGGCGGCGGCCTCGTCGGAGAGCCAGTGGGCGTGGGGGTTGGGGGCGGCGACGGCGGGCGCGGGGGGCGCGGGCGGCAGCGGCGGCAGGGGGCGGTCGATCGCGGCCTCGACCATGGCGACGGCGCGGTCGGCGGCGGCGCAGGGGTGGCCGAAGGGGCCGGGCTCGCGCCAGTCGGGCCAGTGGAGGAGGAGGGTGCGCAGCGGGCGCGTCAGGGTGGCGAGGCGTTCGGCGGTGTCGAGGTCGGGGCGGACGGCGCTCCAGGCGCGGTCGAGCTGGAAGGCGGCGACCTCGTCGAGGTGGGCGAGCGCCGCGCGGGCGGGCTCGGGCAGGCAGGGGCGGTCGCGCATCAGGATCGTGTGGGCGTCGGGGCGGGCGTCGATGCAGGCGAGGATGCGGGCAGCGGCCGCGACCAGGCCGGCGCGCGGGGTGTCGGCGGCGCAGGCGTCGGGGCAGGCGGTGGCCTCGAGGAGCGCCGTGGCGTGGCGCTCGCAGATGGCGGCGAGGAGGAGGTCGTTGACGGGGAAGTGGGCGTGCAGCGAGCCGTTGCCGAGGCCGGAGCCGGCCATGAGGCGGTTGCGGGTGGTGTGGGCGTAGCCGTGGCTGGCGATGTTGCGGGTGGCGGTGGCGAGGATGCGCTCGCGGTTGGCGCGGCGGGTGCGGGTGTTTCCGTGCATGGGCGTGGCCCCCGGGGCCGGCCTGGCGGCGGGCCGTGACTGTTGGCTGGGGGTGGGTTTTTCCTTGGCGCGGGGGCATTTGGGCAAGCGTCGCGGGCGGCGGGGCGCCGCGGGCCGGGATCGCGGGTGCGGGCCGTCCGCGGGGCGTCAGTTGATCAGCAGGACGTAGGACGCTCCGGCGCAGGAGATCTGCAGGGTGCCGTTGCCGTAGTCCGTATCGTCCCCGTATCGGCCGCTCATGTCGTTCCAGAAGAACGCGTAGTTGTGGCCGGCGTAGTTCTGGCAGCTCAGGGCGGAATACTGGTAGCCGGGGGTGCCGCCGGGCGTGAAGCAGACGTTGTTTCCGGCGTAGCTGCCGTTGGGATAGAGCGAGGTCGGGTCCTTGGCGATGTAGAGCGCGCAGTTCGTGGCGCCGGTCGTGGGGTAGCTGGTCACCAGCGCCTCGGCGTTGTATTTCGCCCCGGGGGGCACCGTCCAGTAGGTCGAGGAGGCGTCGGCGCAGTCGACCGGCGTGGCTGCGACGGCCTTGTAGTCGAAGTCCTTGCCCGTATTGACGTTGCGGTCCTGCCGGACGGCGGGGATGATCTGCACGTTGGCTCTGAAGCCGGTGTAGTAGTTCGGCGTGGTGTCCAGCTGCCGGGCGATCTCGTTGTAGTCGGGCGGCTGGTTGTTGGCGAGGAAGGACGAGTAGAACCAGTGGGTGACGAGCGGCCAGTTGCCCTTGCCGTCGGTCACCAGGGGATAGCCGTTGGCGTCCATCGCCTGGGTGACGGTGTTGTACGCCGCGGGGGACGGCCAGTCGCAGGCCGTGTCGGCGATCGTGCGGTTGGGCTGGACCGTGAAGTAGTAGTTGGGGCTTCCGGTGCCGGCCCCGGCGGCGCTCTGGAAGGCCACGCCCAGCGGGGTCGTGGCGGTGATCACCGCGGTGCCGACGACGGGGTTCTGCACGACTCCGTTGACGAAGACCGTTCCGTTGACGTTGCATCCCGCGGGTGCAGGGCAGTTCGAGTAGAACAGCGTGCTCGCCAGCATCGTGTAGCTGCCGCACGAGGTCTGCGTCGGGTTGCCGGTGCAGCTGCTCGCGTCCGGCAGGGCGCCGTTGTTGGTGGTGAAGTCGGGGGCGCCGTTGGAGTCCAGGAGCAGCGGGTAGATCCACAGGCTGTTGGCGTTGGCCGCGGAGCCCTGGAAGTTGGGCGTGATGGCCTTGGCGAGGTTGATGAACGGGTTGATCGCCGAGGAGGTGGTCGAGACCGTGAGCAGGCCGCCGGAGATGAACGGGAAGATGGAGCGCACCGTGGCGCTGGTGGCGACGGTGACGATGAAGCCGCAGGTGATGCCGTTGCCCACCACGGTGTTGGTCGCGGTGCAGCCGCTGTTGGGGGTGGTGCCGCGGGTTCCCACGGTGTAGCCGGCGATCGCGGCGGAGACGGCCGGGCCCTGGCCGGAGGCGCAGGCCGTGCTGCCGCTGGTGGCGACCAGGGTGAAGCCCGCGGGCAGCGCGGTCACGGCGTTGCAGAAGGCGCTCTTCGCCATGGTGCGCGCGGTGGCGTTGAAGGTGTCCTTGGGGGTGTAGACGATGTAGGCGGCGGCGCCGGACAGGGCGGCGTTGTCGGTCGCGCGCTGCAGCGCCGAGCGGGCGTCGGCCATGCGCGACATGTCGACGGCGACGCCGGCCGCGATGGAGAGCGGCAGGAACGACACCGCGGTCAGGATCGCGATCGAGCCGCGCCGGCCGCGCCGCGCACCGCTGCGGCATCCGGCCACCAGGGGGGCGAGCAGGCGGCCCCGGGCGAGAAGGCGGCGCAGCGCGGCGGCTACTGGAGGGCGGGGCATGCGGCGGTGCCTGCGGTGTTCGTGCAATTGATCGTGCTGTTCTGGCGGGGGCGGGCGACGGCGACCGCGCTGAAGGTGATGGAGCGGCCGAGGAAGAGCGGCAGGACGTTGGCGTAGGTGTAGGTCGTCTGCACCACGATCACGGAGTAGCCCATGCCGAAGTCGCCGCTGTTGTAGCCGGGGGCGCCGGACAGGGTCAGCATGGAGGACGGGGTGTTGGCGAGCGCGTAGGCGCCGTACTGGCCCATCGGCGAGGCGTCCGCCCTGGGGCAGGAGGAGATGTTCTCCCAGTCCAGGTAGGGCATGATCGTCGTGGAGTCCGTGGAGCTGGAGCGGTTGCTCGGGTGGTCGTTGGTGCCGGACACGATGTCGGCGCTGAAGGTTCCGGTGGGGTAGGGCAGCAGGTTCATGGCGGCGCCGGTGCACATGTCCTTGAGGTTGCCGGCGGGCGCGGTGACCGCCTGCTGGCCGGCGATCAGCTCGGCGAGCTGGCCCGTGGCGGTGTTCACCTTGGTCTGGATGCGGAAGGCGTTGCCGAGCTCGATGGCGCCGAACAGCAGGGTGACCATGACGGGGGTGACGATGGCGAACTCGACGGCGGCCACGCCCGCGCGGTCCGAGCGCAGGCTGCGGCGGGGGCGTGGCGTCACTGGGCGTGTCACTGGGCGTGTCACTGGGGGTAGGGCTCGACGCGCACGGCGGCGGTGGCGAGCACGGAGTTCGTGCCGGTCATGGTCGCGAGCTTGCCGATGAAGGGGAAGCGGAACGGCAGCGGGTAGGCGACCTGCACCAGCACGTCCGCGTTGGGCGCGAAGCCGGGGCCCGAGGCGAGGAAGCTGTTGGCGAGCGCGCCCGACGGGCTGAGCGTCGCCGGCGTGAGGCTCGCGAAGCCGGCCGCCTGGGTGGCGGACTGCACGTTGTAGGTCAGGGTGGTGGCGCAGTTCGGCGAGACCATGGCGAACTCGCCGCACACCGCGGCGACGAGGCCGGCGGCGCTGGCCGAGGCGGGGGTGTCGATCTGGAGCTGGCGGGCGGCGTCGCGCACGGAGTCGTCGAGGGCGAGCTGGATCAGCCCGGTGATGCCGACGGCGAGGATCGCGAACAGCAGGAGGAGGAAGACGGGGCAGATCATCGCGAACTCGACCGCCGTGACGCCGCCGCGGTCCTGCGCGAGGCGCTGCGCGAGGCGGCGCGCGGTCAGCAGGGCTGCCATCCAGGGTCCATCCGCGGTTTTCGGTGAGGGAGGCGGTCGCGTCCCTTCGAAGGTATCGGGGAATGGTTAAGCCGCGGTGAAAAGGGGCGGGCGGTGCGGGCGCGGGCCGGGTTTGCTACACCTTTGCGCTCCCAGCCGAGGAGCCATGCGCCGTGAGGGTTGCCGAGATCATGAGCCGGGGCGTCGAGTTCGCCGACGCCGACGCGAGCGTGCAGCAGGCCGCCGAGCTGATGGGCGAGATCGACGTGGGCGCGCTGCCGGTGGGCGACGCGGCGCACCTCGACGGGGTGGTGACGGACCGCGACATCCTGTTCCGCGTGGTGGCGCGCGGGCTCGACCCGGCGGCGACCAGCGTGCGCGCCGTGGCCTCGCGCCCCGTGGTGTCGTGCCGCGAGGACGACACGCTGCCCGCGGCGATGGACCTCATGGCGGCGAACCATATCCGCAGGCTGCCGGTGACGGGGCAGGGGGGCGCCGTCGTGGGGTGGGTCACGATGGCGGACCTGGCGCGGCGGCTGCTGGTGGAGGACGCCGGCGTGCAGGCGGCGCTGCGGGCGCTCACGGAGGAAGGTTGAGGCTCCGCCTCAAACTCCGCCAAAGGCTGCGCCCTTGGAACGCGCCCCTTAAGTGAGGCCAGTCCAGGGCGGCTCGCCCTGGCGGGTTTGGGCAGAGCCCATGCTTGCTTGTCCTAGCGCCGGTATCGCCGGTTGGCGCTGCGCACGAGGGTTGCGGGCAGGGCGAGGCGGGCGGCGAGGTATTCCGTGAAGTGCAGGCCGGCGGCGTCGCGGGTGTCGAGGGCCACGAGGGCGGCGACGTAGGCGTAGGGCGCGAGGTCCTGGGCTGCGACGGCGTCGAGGGTGCGGCTGGTGGCGGGCGGGTCGGCGAGGGCGTCGTCGAGGGCTGTGAGGGTGGCCGGGTCCGCGCCGGCGCTCGCGAGCCAGCGGCGGGCGCGGGCCTCGCGCTCGTCGTGGGCGGGGGTCTGGTCGTCGTCGGCGAGCAGGGCGATGGCGGTGATGCGGGCCAGCGTGGCGCGGCGCCCGGGGTCGAGGGTGGCGAGGTTCACCGCGAGGGGGAAGAGGACCTGGTGGCGGTTCTGCAGCCAGCCGTGCAGGACCTTGGACAGCACGGCCTCGCGCAGCATGGCCTGGCCGCCGGGGGGCGGGGGGGCGGCCAGGGCCGTGGCGAGGGGGGTGGCGGCCTCCGGCGCGGGGGCGGCGCCGTCGCGCGCGGCGGGGCGGCGGGCGCCGAGCAGGCGGGCGAGCAGGTCCATGGGGCTCAGGTCCGGGCGGCGTGGCGCGTGGGGGGCATGCGGGCCTCCCGGGCGCCGTCGGGGCGGGCGTGCCCGCGGGATCGTCGGCCGCGCGGGGCTGGCCTAGTGTGGCGCCTGCGGCGCTGCCGGGGCGGTCCTGGCTACATCGTGCTCCGGCGCGGGGTCAACGTCGCGGCACGGGGCTGGGGTTCGCTCGATGACGCTTGACCAGGAGCTGTCGTTCGCGCTCGTCGCGGCGACGGTGGGGTGCTTCGTGTGGGGGCGGCTGCCGTACGACCTGGTGGCGGTGGGCGCGCTGCTGGCGGGCGTGCTGCTCGGCGTGGTGCCGGCGCGAAAGGCGTTCGAGGGGTTCTCGGACGAGGTGGTGATCATCATCGCCGCAGCCCTGGTGATCAGCGCGGGGATCGCGCGCTCGGGGATCGTGGAGGCGGCGATGCGGCCGATCACGCCGAGGCTGCGCAGCGTGGGCGTGCAGGTGCCGGTGCTGGTCGGGCTGGTGATGGCGCTGTCGATGGTGAGCAAGAACGTCGGCGCGCTCGCGATCTTCATGCCGGTGGCGCTCCAGCTCGCGCGGCGCACGGGGACGTCGCCGTCCTCGCTGCTGATGCCGATGGCGTCGGCGTCGATGCTGGGGGGGATCGTCACGCTGGTGGGGACGTCGCCCAACATCCTGATCGCCAAGGTGCGCGCGGACGTGCTGGGCCATCCGTTCGGCATGTTCGACTTCACGCCGGTGGGGCTGTCGATCGCGGTGCTGGGGGCGGCGTTCCTGTCGGTGGGGTGGCGGCTGCTGCCGGGCGGGCGCAGGGCGGCGTCCTCGGTGGAGGCGGCGTTCAACATGGAGGACTACACCGCCGAGGCCAGGGTGGGCGCGGGGTCGGCGGCCGTGGGGCGCACCGTCGCGGCGCTGGAGGCGATGGCGGAGGGCGACGTGGGCGTGGCGCTCGTGGTGCGCGAGCGGTTCCGCAGGCTGCCGCCGCACCCGGGGCTCGTGGTGCGCGAGGAGGACGTGCTGCTGCTGCGCGGCGAGCCCGCGGACCTGGAGCGGCTGGTGACGCGCGCCAGGCTCACGCTCGCGGGCGGCGGGCGGGGCGAGGCGATGCTGGTCGAGGGCGTGGTCACCGCGGAGAGCCCGCTGGTGGGGCAGAGCCTGGCGCACGCGCGGCTGGAGGAGCGCTTCGCCATCGGGGTGCTCGCGGTCAGCCGGAGCGGGCAGAGGATCGGGCAGCGCCTGGCCAGCGTCAGGCTGCGGGTCGGCGACGTCATGGTGCTGCGCTCGGCGTCGCCGCAGATGCCGGAGCGGCTGGGCGAGCTGCACGTGCTGCCGCTGGCCGAGCGCGCCATCACGCTCGGGCGCAACGACAGGAGTGCGGTGCCCGCGCTCGTGCTCGCGGTGGCGATGGTGCTGGTCGCGGTGCACGTGCTGCCGGTGGCGATCGCGTTCTTCGGGGCGGCGGTGGTGCTGCTGCTGCTGCGCGTGCTCACGATGCACGAGGCGTACGGGGCGGTGGAGTGGCACGTGATCGTGCTGATCGGCGCGCTGATCCCGATCAGCCACGCCGTGCAGGACAGCGGGGGGACGAAGCTGATCGCGGGGTGGCTGCTCGTCGCGATGCACGCCATGCCGGGGTGGGGCGCGCTCGCCGCCGTGCTCGTGATCACGCTCGTGGTCACGCCGTTCCTGCACAACGCGCCCACCGTGCTGATCATGGGGCCGATCGCGGCAAGCCTGGCCACCGGGCTCGGGTTCAGCGTGGACACGTTCCTCATGGCCGTCGCGCTGGGGGCGGGGTGCGACTTCCTCACGCCGATCGGGCACCAGTGCAACACGCTCGTCATGGGGCCGGGGGGGTACCGCTTCGGGGACTACGCCAGGCTCGGCGCGCCGTTGTCGCTGATCGTCGTCATGGCAGGGGTGCCGCTGCTGATGCTGTTCTGGCCGCTGTCGGGGCATTGAGGGAGGCAGGGCAAGGGGAAGCAAGGCCTTCTTTTTCTGAAGAAAAAGAAGCAAAAAGACTTTGCCCGTCAGGGTTCTTTGCCGTGCCTAGGGGGCTACTGCTTCTTCTTCGGGATGATGGAGATCGTGCCGTCGCGCTCGATGATCGCGTAGCGCATGTCCTCCATCTCGATCATCCCCTGCTGGCGCATGGCGGTGCGGATGTCGGCCTCCTGCATGCGCAGGCGAGTCATGTGGGTTTCGGACCAGCGGCCCTCCTCGAACACCACGATCGGCGTGCCGTCGACGATGCGCTCGAACAGTTGCGACTTCAGCTTCAGCCACGACACCAGCACGTGCATCAGGCCGACCGTGAAGATCGCCGTCATCGCCGCCGTGAACGAGCGGTCCTCGCCCAGGATCGCGGTCGTCGTCATGCCGCCGAACAGGAAGAGCACGACCATGTCGAACGGGGCCTGCTGGCTCGCCGTGCGGCGGCCGATCAGGCGCATGGCGAACAGCACGACCAGGTAGGCGGCGGCGGCCTTCAGGACGGTGCTCACGGCAGGACCACCTGCGTCCAGGCGACCGGGGCGTCGTCGCCGAGCCTGGCCCACAGGCGCATCCGGCCGGTGGAGGCGGGCTGGCCTGCGACCTGCACCTCGACGCTGCCGGCGCCGGGCGAGACGGGGAAGGCCATGGCGATGTCGTGCGCGCCGGCCGCGGTGCGCACGGGCCGGGGCACGGTGTCCTGCAGGGCGAAGGTGCGGGCGATGTCGGCGGGCAGCGTGAGCACGACCTCCTCCTGCCCGGGGCGGACGGCGGCGTGGAGCGTCAGGCCGGTGGGCGTGCCGAAGCGCACCACCGGGGGGTAGTCGACCGTGAGCGCGCCGCCGGCCGCCTGCCAGGTCCACAGCGTTGCCGGGCCGCCGCCGAGCAGGCCGCCGAGGTCGGCCACGACGACCACCAGCATGGCGGCGCGGCCCACGAGCTCGGCGCGGCGCCAGCCGTTCTCGAAGCGGGGGTAGAAGCCTTGCCTGATCTCGTCCGGCATGGGCGGGGAAGGGTGCATGCTGCTTCCTGGGATCCGCACGCGGGCCGAGGCAGCGGCCGTGCGGCCGCCCAGCGCCGGTGGTCCGGCAGGATGCAGGGGCCGCGGAAGGGCAGCAAGGCGCATCGTGCGGGGCCCCTGGCCCCTGACGGCGACGTTCGCACGCCCGGCTGGACGCGCGAACCGCCAGGAGACGCCGCAGCCGCGGCGGGGCCTCCGGCCCTCGTCGGGGTTTCCAAAGGCGAGCCTTTGGCGGAGTCCAGAGGCAGAGCCTCTGGCCTTGCTTCCTGTCTCAGGCCGCGTCGAGGGCGACCATGGCGTCGTCGGGGAGGTGGAGCTGGCCGGCGGCGAGGTTCTCGCGGAGGTGGGCGGGCGAGGAGGTGCCGGGGATCAGGAGGATGTTGGGGGAGCGGCGGAGGAGCCAGGCGAGGGCGGTCTGCAGGGGGGTGGCGCCGATGCGGGCGGCGACGTCGGAGAGCGTCGCGGACTGGAGCGGGGTGAAGCCGCCCAGCGGGAAGAAGGGGACGTAGGGGATGCCGTCGCGGGCGAGGTCGTCGATGAGGGCGTCGTCGTCGCGGTGGGCGAGGTTGTAGTTGTTCTGGACGCAGGCGACCGGGCAGATGCGGCGGGCCTCGGCGAGTTGCGCGGGGGTGACGTTGCTCAGGCCGATGTGGCGGATCAGGCCCTGGCGCTGGAGGTCGGCGAGGACCGTGAGGGGGGCCTCGATGGAGCCCTCGGCGGGGCCGTGGGCGGAGAACATGGCGCGCAGGTTGGCGACCTCGAGCACGTCGACGCCGAGGTTGCGCAGGTTGTCGTGGACGGCGCTCGTCAGCTCGGCGGGGGAGAAGGCGGGGAGCCAGGCGCGGTCGGGGGTGCGCCGCGCGCCGAGCTTGGTGACGATGACGAGGTCGTCGGGGTAGGGCGAGAGGGCCTCGCGGATCAGGGTGTTGGTGACGTGGGGGCCGTAGAAGTCGCTGGTGTCGATGTGGTTCACGCCGGCGGCGACGGCGTCGCGCAGGACCGTGCGGGCCGCGTCGGGGTCGCGGGGCGGGCCGTAGACGCCGGGGCCGGCGAGCTGCATCGCGCCGTAGCCGAGGCGGCGGACGTCGCGGTGGCCGAGGCGGAAGGTGTCGGGCATGGGGAGGTCCTTGCGGGGGAAGGGGAAGGCAGGAAGTCTTCTTTTTCTGAAGAAAAAGAAGCAAAAAGACTTTGTGACTTGGGCTTCAGGCTTCTCGGCGGCGCAGGAGCTGATGGGCAGAGTTTTTTGGTTCTTTTTTTCAAAAAAGAACTGCTTGCCTGCCTCGCTTCCCGGGTTGGCGAGGCCCCTATCTAGGCCGGGGCGGGGTGCGCGATAATGGGGCGAGGTCGGCACGGGCCGTGCGCGGGGGCGGACAGTGAAGGTGGCGCTGGCGGATCTGGAGGCGTTCGTGGCGGTGGCGCGGGCGGGGGGGTTCCGCGAGGGGGCGCGGGCCGGCGGGGGGAGCGCGTCGGGGCTGAGCGAGGCGGTGCGGCGGGTGGAGGCGGGGCTGGGCGTGCGGCTGCTCAACCGGACGACGCGCAGCGTGGCGCCGACGGAGGCGGGGCGGCGGCTGCTGGAGCGGCTGGGGCCGGCGCTGGGGGAGGTCGAGGGGGCGCTGGGCGTGCTCGACGGGTTCCGGGGGCGGCCGGCGGGGACGCTGCGGCTCAACGTGCCGGTGAGTGCGGCGCGGCTGGTGCTGCCGGGGATCGTGCCGGCGTTCCTGCTGGCGTATCCGGACATCCGGGTGGAGGTGGTCGCGGACGAGTCGTTCGTGGACGTGCTGGCGGCGGGGTGCGACGCGGGCATACGCTACGACGAGCGGCTGGAGCAGGACATGGTCGCGGTGCCGATCGGGCCGCGGGTGCAGCGGTTCGCGACGGCGGCGTCGCCGGGGTACCTGGCGCGGCGGGGGCGGCCGGGGCATCCGCGCGACCTGCTGGGGCACGCGTGCCTGCGGGGGCGGTTCGCGAGCGGGGCGATGCCGGCGTGGGAGTTCGAGCGCGACGGCGAGGTCGTGCGCGTCGATCCCGGCGGGCCGCTGCTGGTCAGCGTCGGCGGGGCGGTGGACCTGGCGGTGGACGCGGCGGTGGCGGGCGTGGGGATCGTGCACCTGTTCGAGGGGTGGCTCAGGCCGCACCTGGACAGCGGGGCGCTGGAGCCGGTGCTGGAGGGGTGGTGGCAGGCGTTCCCCGGGCCGTTCCTGTACTACCCGGGGCGCAGGCTGCTGCCGGCGCCGCTGCGGGCGTTCGTGGACTTCGTCAGGGAGCAAGGTTGAGGCTCTGCCTCAAACTCCGCCAAGGGCTGGGCCCTTGGATCGCCTTCCCTAAGTAAGGGGATCAAAGGGTCCTTGGACCCTTTGCGGGTTCGGGCAGAGCCCGTGCTTGCCGGAGCAGGGTGCGATCGGGTCCGGGCAGGGTGCCGAGACCGAGGATGCACCGGGAGCGGCTTGCCGATGCATGCCGGCCCCCTGCCGGGAGCGTAACGGTGCTTCACGCCGGCCAGGTCACGCTTCACCCGTGCAACGATGCAGGACGCCTGTAAAACGGTGCAATATCGGAATGGAAAGGCCCCGCAACGCACGCCTGCAGGAGAGCGGGACCGGGCTGTGCGAGGCGGCCGAAGCGGCACGAACGATCCCGCTCTTGCGGCCCTCGCCGCACGGGAACCGCATGAGGCAGCGATCGCCGTGAACCGATACGATCCGTTCATTAACCTGCGAGAAACACGAATGCCGTATGATTCGGAGTTCCCTGTCGCAGGGAGGCCTGTTGTCGCGCCGTACTCACGACGGGGCGACCAGGATTTCCACTTCCGGGTGTCATCATGCTGCTCAACGTCACCATCGCGAACAAGCTGATCGTTGCCTACGCGCTGTTCCTGGCACCGATCTGCTACCTCGGCTACACGATGGTGTCCGACAAGGAAGCGACCATCGCGTTCGCCCGGAAGGAGACGCTGGGCCTGCACTACATCGGCGAGGTCCAGCGGGTGCAGGACGCCGTCGCCCGTGGCGGCGACATGGCGGCCCTGGCCGCTTCGATCACCGCAAACGAGCGTGCGCGCGGGGCCGTGCTGAAGACCGCCAGGCCCGCGGACCTCCTGCTCACGGCGCTTGCCGGCACCGACCGCGGTGCGGCGACGCAGGCCGCGGCGGACCTCATCGGCAAGGCCGCCGACAGCTCGAACCTGACGCTCGATCCGGACCTCGACAGCTTCTACACGCAGGACGCGGCGACGATCAAAGTGCCCGCCGCCGTCGCGGGGGTCGCCTCGCTGGCGGAGACCGTGGCCGGCACGGCGGGGCACGACGAGTCGGTCGCCGAGCAGGTGAGCGTGGGCGTCCTGACCGGTGCGCTGCAGCCGATCCTGGACGGCCTGACCTCCGACATCGAGAGCGCGGTCGCCGGCAACCGCGACGCAACGGTCGACGGCGCCGTGACCGCTCCGGTGAGGGAGGTCAGCAAGGCGGCCAAGGCCATGCTGGCCGCCCTCGACAACCATGCCAGGGCGGCCGGGGCGCGGGCGGCGGCGCGGCCGCTGCTCGACGCGCTGCAGGCGGCCGGCGCCGCCGACGCGGGGGAGGTCGAGCACCTCCTCGGGGCGCGCATCGCGGGCCTGCGCGCGGCCGAGATGACGAGCGTCGGCGTCGCCGTGTTCCTGTTCCTGGTTGCGGTGGCCTACGTGCTCGTGGTCGTGCAGCGCGGCGCCATCCGTCCGCTTCGCGGTCTCACGGCCACCATGGTGAGGCTGGCGGACCAGGACCTTGCCGTGGCGGTCGACGACACGGATCGAGGCGACGAGATCGGCGGCATGGCCCGTGCCGTGCAGGTGTTCAAGGACAACATGATCCGGGGCAACGGGGCCGCCGCCGCGGCGACGGCGGAGCAGCGGGCGAAGGAGAGCCGCGCGGGGATGGTCGAGGCCCTCGTGCGCGACTTCGAGGGGAAGATCGGCGGCCTCGTCTCCACCCTGTCCGGGGGGGCGACGGAGCTGCAGTCGACCGCGCGGTCGATGTCCTCGAACGCGGGCGAGACCAGCCAGCGGGCGACCATGGTCGCCGCGGCCGCGGAGGAGGCGAGCGTCGGCGTGCAGACCGTGGCGGCCGCGGCGGACGAGCTGACCGCCTCGATCGGCGAGATCAGCCGCCAGGTGGCGCACTCGTCGCTGATCACCGAGCAGGCCGTCGTGGGGGCCCGGCGGACCAACGACATCGTGCAGGCCCTCCTGGAGGGCGCCGAGAGGATCGGGCACATCGTCGGGCTGATCACCAACATCGCGGGGCAGACGAACCTGCTGGCGCTGAACGCGACGATCGAGGCGGCGCGTGCGGGGGACGCCGGCAAGGGCTTCGCCGTGGTGGCGTCCGAGGTGAAGGGCCTGGCCCAGCAGACGGCGAAGGCGACCGAGGAGATCGGCGGCCAGATCGCGCAGATCCAGTCGGCGACCAGGGAGGCGGTGGAGGCGATCCGCGCGATCGTGGGCACTATCACCGAGGTGAGCACCATCGCGACGAGCATCGCCGCGGCCGTCGAGGAGCAGGGGGCGGCCACGGGGGAGATCGCGCGCAGCGTGCAGCAGACGGCGCAGGCGGCGCAGGGCGTGACGGTGAACATCGGCGGCGTGAGCCAGGCGGCGGAGGACACGGGCGCCGCCGTCAGCCAGGTGCTCGGAACCGCCAGCGGGCTTTCGCAGCGCTCGCAGCAGCTTGCCGCGGAGGTGAGCAGCTTCGTTGCAGGTGTTCGCGCGGCCCAGGGCATGACCTGACCGTCGTGGGGCACCGGCGCCGCCTGGCTCAGGGCCTCGAAGGGCGGCCCGGGGAGGTTCCCGGCTCGGCGTTGCGGGTTTCCGGCATGGCGAGGGCGAAGACGACCAGCGCGACGAGGGCGGCGGCGCCGAGGGAGAGGAAGGCGGTGCCGTAGCCGGCGTGGTCGACGAGGAGGCCGGCGGCGAGGCCGCTGAGCGAGGCGCCGGCGCCCTGGCAGGTGGCGGCGAAGCCCTGGGCGAGGTTGAAGCGGCCGGTGCCGCGGGTCACGTCGGCGATGATCAGGGGGGCCAGGGCTCCGAAGATGCCGGCGCCGACGCCGTCGAGGAGCTGGACGCCGATCAGCCAGGCGCTGTTGTCGGACAGGGTGTAGAGCACCGCGCGCAGGGGCAGGATCGCGAAGGCGGCGAGGAAGATCGGCTTGCGGCCGAGGCGGTCGGCGGTGCGGCCCACCAGCAGGGCGACGGGCAGCATCACGAGCTGGGCGGCGATGATGCACGACGCCATCATCGCGTCGGCCAGTCGGGGGTGGGCGGCTGCGAGCTTCTGGCCGACGAGGGGCAGGAGCGGCGCGTTGGCGAAGTGGAACAGCGCCGCGCACAGGCAGAACACCATCAGCGGGCGCGAGCGCAGCAGGGCCCGGAAGCCGGACGCGGCGGCGGTGGGCTGCGCGGCGTCGCCGGTGCCGGGGGCGGCGTCGGGGTCGTCGAGGCCGCGGGCGCGGCGCTGGTCGATGGAGGCGTGGGGGATCGACAGGGTCGTGACGATGGCGGCGATGGCGAAGGCGGGGACGAGCAGGAACACCGCGCGCTGCGAGAGGGCGTAGCCGACGCCGCCCACGGCGAGCGCGATGGCGACGTTGCCGGCGTGGTCGAAGGCGGAGGAGCGGCCGAGGCGCCTGGCGAGGGCCGCGCGCGTGGTCAGGCCCAGGGTCAGCGCGGCCACGGCGGGGCCGAACACGTCGCCGGCCACGGCCATCGCGGCGTTGGCGACCGTGACGGGCCAGAAGAACGGGGCGGCGAACAGGGTGGCGGCGCCAAGCGCCAGGACGACGAGGGCGGCCACGACGGCGCCGCGCTTGGCGGGGGTGGAGTCGATGGCGGCGCCGATCGGGGTCTGCACGAGCAGGCCGAGCAGGCCGGCGATGGTGGTCATCAGGCCGACGGCGGACTGCGTCCAGCCGCGCTCGGTGACGAGGAAGACGTTGAGGAACGGGCCGAGCGCACCGCGCACGTCGGCTAGCAGGAAGTTCAGCGCGTCCAGCGCGCGGGGGTGGCGGACCGCGGGCTCGGGAGAGCCGGCGTCCGTCGTCGTGGGCGTGGGCATGGGGGCGGGCCTGTGTGCTGGGGGGCGTGCGGTCGCGTCCGCGGGCGCCCGGGCGGCCGTCAGCCCCGGTGCGTTCCGACCGGGTGCGAAACGGGTTCGGGGCGGGGCCGGCCCGCCCTGGGTGATGGTTCCGGGAAGCGGACTTCTCGCGGGGCCCGGAGGCGGCGCCTCCGGGCC
>JBPBQS010000172.1:0-14209 GCA_050920955.1 Janthinobacterium lividum
CTCGCGCTGGCGGCCCCCCCGCGCCGCCCACGCCCAGACGCAGGCCCCCGCCGCCGTCCCGCCGTCGCCGGCCGCCCAGCCCGCGTCCGGCGTCGTGGACGTGCCCGACGTGCGCATCATCAGCTCCACGCCGCTGCTCGGCTCCGGCCTGGACCGCGACAAGGTGCCGCAGGAGACCAACGTGCTCACCGGGCGCGACCTCTCGCGCGACGGCTACCCGAACGCCCTGCGCGCCCTGGAGGAGAACGTCGGCGGCGTCACCCTCGACAGCGCGTCGGGCAACGAGTTCCAGCCGAGCCTGCTGTACCACGGCTTCAACGCCTCGCCGCTGCAGGGCAACGCCCAGGGCATCGCGGTCTACCTCGACGGCGAGCGCTTCAACCAGGCGTTCGGCGACACCACCAACTTCGACCTGATCCCCGACGTCGCCATCGACCGCCTCAACCTGGAGGGCTCGAACCCGGTGTTCGGCCTGAACGCCATCGGCGGCTCGCTCGGCGTGCAGACCAAGAACGGCTTCCGCTACCACGGCGGCGAGGTCGATCTCCTCGGCGGCTCGTTCGGCCAGGTCGAGGCGCAGGCCCAGTACGGGCGGCAGAGCGCGGACGGCCACCAGTCGCTCTACGTCGCCGGCACCGCGCTGCACCAGGACGGCTGGCGCGACCTGCAGTCCAGCGACATCTACAACGTCTTCGGCGACTACGGCGTGCGCACCGGCAGGGCGGAGGTCCACCTCAAGGTCACCGGCGCCAACAACGTGCTCAACGGCCCGGGCACCGCGCCGGTCGAGCTGATCCGCGCAGCCCCCGCCGCGCAGTTCACCGCGCCGAACCTGGTCGCCAACAAGTACGTCAACGTCAACCTGTCCGGCACCTACAGCCTTTCCGACGACACCTCGCTGCAGGCCGTGGGCTACTACGACTACTTCCAGCAGCGCGTGGTCAACGGCAACACCGCCGACGACGGCCCCTGCGACGACGCGGGTAACGCGGGCCTCCTGTGCAACGACGACGCCCGCAGCACCACGCGCGGCGGCGCGCCCATCCCCGACTTCCTCGGCGGCGGCCCGTACTCCGTGCTGGACACGCAGACCACCAACACCAGCGGCTACGGCGCCTCGATCCAGGCCACCAACACCAGCGCGCTGTTCGGCCTGCCCAACCACCTCGTCGCCGGCGGCTCCTTCGACGGCGCGCAGACCGCCTTCAGCGCCACCTCCACCATCGGCGGCCTCACCGCGGACCGCGCCTTCGCCGGCCCGGGCATCGTGATCGACGAGCCCGGCGTCAACTCCCCGGTGCGCGTGGCCACCACCAGCAGCTACTTCGGCGTGTTCGCCTCCGACACGATCGAGCTGACGCCGCGCCTCGCGTTCACCGCCTCGGCGCGTTTCAACAACGCCGAGATCGACCTCAACGACCTCGGCAACCCCAACGACCAGGGCGAGGGCGGCGCGCTGAGCGGCCAGCACAGCTACAACCGCGTCAACCCCGGCGTCGGCGCCACCTACCGCATCGCGCCCTGGCTGAGCGCCTACGCGGGGTACTTCGAGGCCAACCGCGCGCCCACCCCGGCCGAGCTGAGCTGCGCCAGCCCCGAGGCGCCCTGCTCGCTCGCCAACTTCTTCGTGGGCGACCCCGACCTCAAGCAGGTCGTCTCCCACACGGTCGAGGCCGGCCTGCGCGGCCGCGTCAGGCTGCGCCCCGACGCCACGATCGGCTACAACCTCGGCCTGTTCCGCACCGATCTGGACGACGACATCGCGTTCATCAACGCCGACACACTGGGCCGCGCCTACTTCAGCAACGTCGGCCAGACGCGGCGCCAGGGCGTGGACGCGAGCGTGAGCTACACCGACCGCCGCTGGTTCGCCTACGCGAGCTACAGCTACACCGACGCCACCTACCGCTCGGGCTTCACCGAGGGCTCCGGCTCCAACCCCGGCGCCGACGCGGACGGCAACATCACCGTGCGCCCCGGCAGCCGCCTGCCCGGCGTGCCCGCCCACCTCGTCAAGTTCGGCGCCAACTTCCAGGTCACCCCGCGCTGGAACGTCGGCGGCACCGCGATCTCGACCAGCGGCCAGGTGCTGTTCGGCGACGAGGCCAACCTCACGCCGCACCTGCCCGCCTCCTTCACGCTGAACCTCAACACCACCTTCCAGCTCACCCCGCGCGTCCAGCTCTTCGGCCTCGTGCGCAACATCGCCGACCGGCGCTACTACACCTTCGGGACGTTCTCCCCGACCTCGGCGGTGTTCCTGTCCCAGGCGCCGGGCGCCACCAACCCGCGCTCCTACAGCATCGCGGCGCCCGTCGCGGGCTTCGGCGGGGTGCGCGTGACGTTCTAGGACAGCGACAAACAAGGCCAGAGGCGCTGCCTCTGGACTCCGCCAAAGGCTCGCCTTTGGAAACCACGACCAAAGGAAGCCCCGGGTCGCCGTAAGCACTGCTTAACGCCTGTCTGCCTATAACGGGCTCCATTCGGCAGCCCGGCACGGCGGTAGTGGCATGATCAGGAGCGGCGCGTCCTCCCCACGCAGGCAACGCTCGCTCACCGCGGCGGTGGTCGGCGCCATGGTCCTGGTCTGGGTCATGCTGGTCGGCATCGCGGCCTGGCGCTCCTGGCAGGACCGCGCCGCGTGGATCGAGCGCGACAACGCCGACACCGCCAACCTCGCCCGCTCGCTCGCCCAGCACGCCCACGACGCGATCCAGACCGCCGACACCGCCGTCCTCGACCTGCGCACCCTCGTCGAGATCGAGGGCGCGACGCCGCGGACCCTCGGCCAGCTCCGCGTCCTGATGGCGGCCCAGCTCGCGAGCTCGCCGCTGATCGGCGCCCTCGCCGCCTTCGACGCGGAGGGGAACTGGACCGCCAACTCGCGGCCCGCCAGGCCCTACAACATCGTCGACCGCACGTATTTCGAGTTCCACCGCCTGCACGCCGACCGCGGCGTCCACGTCGGCGAGCCGGTCCGCAGCAGGGCGAACGGCGAGTGGATCCTGCCCGTCAGCCGGCGCATCGACGGGCCCGGCGGCGCGTTCGCCGGGGTCATGCTGGCGATGCTGCCCGCCGCGATGTTCCAGGACTTCTACGCCCCGTTCGACGTCGGCGCCCAGGGCACGATCGCCCTGCTGTCCACCGAGGGCACGATCGTCGCGCACACCCGGCTCGCGTCGGAGGCCCCCGGCCGCGACGCCGCCGGCGGCACCCTGTTCCACAGGGCGCTGGCCACGCCGTCCCTGCCGGGCGTGGACTACGTGTCCTCCATCGACGGCGTCCGCCGCCTCGGCAGCTACCGTCGCGTGGACGACTTCCCGTTCCTCGTCGTGGTGTCGCACGGCTACGACGAGGCCCTGTCGCGCTGGCGTGCGGACATGCGCGCCAGCATCGCCGTCTGCCTGGCGGCGTCGCTCGTCGTGCTGCTCCTCGGCGTGCGCCTCGTCCGCCAGGTCAGGCGCGGCGAGCGGGTGGAGGCCGCCCTGGCGCGCAGCGAGAGCCACTACCGCCTGATCGCGGAGAACGGCACCGACCTCATCGTCTGCCTCGACGCCTCCGGGCGGGCGACCTACGTCTCGCCGTCCAGCGAGGCCCTGACCGGCCACGCGCCGCACGCGCTGCTGGGCGGCCACGTCGGCGACCTCGTCCATCCCCGCGACTGGCCGACCCTGGCGGAGAGCCTGGCGCCCGGCGAGGCGCGCGCCGACGCCTTCCCGGTCAGCTTCCGGCTGGCGCGCGACAAGGGCGCCGAGGTCTGGCTGGAGGCGACGGGGCGGCGCATGGAGGACGGCGGCCACGTGCTGGCGCTGCGCGACGTGACGCGGCGCAAGGCGAGCGAGACGGCCCTGCACGTCGCCAACAACCGGCTGCAGCGCCTGGTCATGCAGGACGGCCTGACCTGCATCGCCAACCGCCGCTGCTTCGACCTGACCCTGCAGAAGGAGCTCCGGCGCCAGGCGCGCGCCGACCTGCCGCTGGCCCTGCTGATGATCGACGTCGACCATTTCAAGCTGTTCAACGACGCCTACGGCCACGCCGCCGGCGACAACTGCCTGCGCGCTATCGCCGGCACCATGGCGGGGCAGATGCAGCGCCCGGCCGATCTCGTGGCCCGCTTCGGCGGCGAGGAGTTCGGCGTGATCCTGCCCGACACGGACAAGGCCGGCGCCGTCGTCATGGCCGAGCGCGTGCGCTGCGCCGTGCGCTCGCTCGCCATCGCGCACGCCGGCAACCCGGGCGGCCTCGCGACCATCAGCATCGGCGTCGCCGTCGTGTGGCCCAAGCACGCGGACATCTCGCCCGAGGGCCTGGTCGCGCTGGCCGACGGCGCGCTCTACCAGGCCAAGCACGGCGGCCGGAACCGCGCCGTCTTCGCCGCCGACCCCGCCGCCGAGGACGCGCCGGCCCTGGCGCTCGCCCAGTCCTAGGCGGCCACGCGCCGAAGCAGGCAAGCGAGTTCCTCCCTGAAAGAAAGAACCAAAGAACTCCGCCCACTGGGTTCGTGCCCCACGTCTGGCGCTTCTTCTTATGTGCAAAGTCTTTTTGCTTCTTTTTCTCCAGAAAAAGAAGGCCTTGCCTGCTCCTTCCCGCTTCGCCCGCCCCACCCCATGTCTGGGCGATCCCAGTCCCGGACGCCGCCCGATGCCCCTGCTCCTCGCCGCCTTCCTCCTCGCCGCCTGCCTGCGCGAGGCCGCCTCGCTCTGGCTCCTGCGCCGCCAGGCCGCCTCGGCGCTGCGCCACCGTGGCGCGGTGCCGCCCGACTTCGCCGCGACCGTGACCGCGCGCGAGCACGCGACCGCCGCCGACTACACGGTCGCGCGCGCCGGCACCGCGGCGGCCGGCGGGCTGCTCGACCTCGCGGTCACGGCGGCCTGGGTGCTGGGCGGGCTGGACCTGCTCGCGTCCGCGATCGACCGCCGCGTCGCCTCGCCGCTGTGGCAGGACGTGGCCCTGGTCGCCGCGCTGACCGCGGTGGGGGCGGTGCTGTCGCTGCCGCTGCGGGCGTACGCGACGCTCGTCGTCGAGGCGCGGTTCGGCTTCAACCGCACCACGCCGCGCCTGCTCTGCCTCGACGTCCTGCGCGGGGCGGTGCTGGCCGCGGCGTTCGGGCTGCCGCTGCTCGCGGCGCTGTTCTGGGTGATGCGCCATGCCAGCGGCGCGTGGTGGCTGTGGGCGTGGGCCGGCGCCGTGGCGCTGATGCTGTGCGGCCCGGCGATCGCGACGCGGGTCGTGATGCCGCTGTTCAACCGGTTCGAGCCGCTGTCGGACCCGGCGCTGGCCGCGCGCATCGAGGCCCTGCTCGCCCGCTGCGGCTTCGCCAGCTCCGGGCTGTTCACCATGGACGCCTCGCGCCGCACCAGCCACGGCAACGCGTTCTTCACCGGCTTCGGGCGCACGAAGCGCATCGTCCTGTTCGACACCCTGCTCGCCCGCCAGACGCCCGAGGAGGTCGAGGCCGTCGTCGCCCACGAGCTGGGCCACTTCCGCCACCGCCACATCCTGTACGGCATGGCGCGCGGCGCGCTGACCCTGCTCGCGGGGTTCGCGGCCGTCGGCTGGCTGTGCCGCCAGCCCTGGCTCACGGCGGGCTTCGGCTTCGCACACCACAGCGAGGCCACCGCCCTGGTCGCGGCCAACCTGCTGCTCGGGCTCGCGTCGCCGGTCCTCGGCCTGGCGTCCAACGCCCTGTCGCGCCGCCACGAGTTCCAGGCCGACGACTACGCCCGCCGCCAGGTGGGCGCGGCGCCCATGATCTCCGCGCTGACGAAGCTCTCGCGCGACAACGCGGGCACGCTCACGCCGGACCCGCTCTACGCGCTGGTGAACTACAGCCACCCGCCGGTGCCGGCGCGTATCGCCCACCTCCGGGCTGCTGCGGCCTGAGCCGGAGGAAGCAAGGCCAGAGGCTCCGCCTCTGGACTCCGCTCAAGGCTCGCCTTGAGAATCCACTTGAAAGGGAAGGCACGTCGCCTTCGTCGCGGTTTCCAAAGGCGAGCCTTTGGCGGAGCTCGAGGCAGAGCCTCGACCTTGCTTCCTTCAGGCCGCCCCCGCCCCGAACAGCGCGAGGTGGACCCCGTAGTAGAGCCCGACCACGCCCACGAGCGCCGCGGCGTAGCCCACCGGCACCAGCCCCGCGCGCGGCGCCCGTGCGGTGCGGCTGTCGGCGGCCACGGCGACGAGGATCACGATGATCGGCAGGTGCCCGATCGCGTCGATGCGCCCGAACTCGAGGATCGCGCTGGTGAACAGCGCGGTGAGCACGACCGCGGACAGGCGGCTGACCAGCGGCGCGCACACCAGGGCGAAGGCGAGGCCGAACTCCACCAGCCCGGCTGCCGTCATGTAGAAGTCCGGCGCCAGCCCCATGGTCATGCGCGTGTGGGTCAGCAGCAGCGGGTAGGTCCACTCGGGGTACGCCCACTTCTCGACCGAGGCCCACATCAGGGTGATCGCCGCCGCCCAGCGCAGCACGTCCACCGGCCGCAGCCCCAGGGCGTCCCACGCGGCCCCGGCGCGCGCCGGCCACGCGGCCAGGCCCTGCGGCGGCAGGGTGCGGCCGGAGGGGCTCACCAGGTGCCCCGGCGCGCCGCGGCGGTCCCGCAGCCCGAGCAGGGCGAAGTAGAGCGCGGCGCCGAGGAAGATCGGGTAGTCCATCATGTGGAACAGCCCGTAGTCGCGGAGGCCGGTGGCGAACAGCACGACCATGCCCAGCGCGGCCGGCACCAGCGTCGCGCGGAACAGCAGGCAGGCGGCGATGGCGCCCTGCAGCCAGGGCACCCACGGCGCCGCGGTGAACAGCTCCGGCGTCAGGATCAGCCCGCCCAGCGTGGACAGGCAGACGAAGAACGTCGCGTACGCAGCCCGCATCATCGCCTCGGTCCTGTCGCGCACCGCGAGGCCGGCGAGGTCGAGCATCCGCGCCATCGACGCGCCCACGCCCGAGCGCGACAGCAGCGTGCCGGCCCACAGCCCCGCCACCGAGACCAGCACGAGCACGACGAACGCCCGGGTGACGACGCTGTCCAGCGCGAGCGGCTGCGAGGCCACGTCGTAGGCGCAGAACCACTTGACGTGCGCCTGCGCGGCGCCTGGCGCCAGCACCGCCGCGGCCAGGGCCAGCGCCCCTGCCGGACGCGGCAGGGGCGGGATTGCCGGGGCACGGCGGCGCAAGGGGACGCAGGCGAACAGGGACGCTGATCGGGCCATGTCGGGCTTGTCCTGTGGTGTGCGGTCGGGCCGTCGCCGGGCGGCGCGGCGAGGTCGGGCAGTGGCCGCTGCGGGCCCGGACGCACGCCCGGAGGGGACGGGGGTCCGCGTCGCGCCGGCGTTTCGGGCCGGCGTGTCCGGGCGCCGTGTCAGCGCAGGGCAGCGACGCGGTCCGGGGCCGCGAACATGCCCGGCGCCCGCGGGTTCCTCGCGCCGCACCGGCATCGCGCGGTGCACGGGGCGTGCAGCAGGCCGGCGCGCCACGAAGGGGCAGCTGCTCGCATGGCTGGAACTCTCGGCATGGGACGGCGCGCGCGGCGACGTCCGGTGGCGGGGAGAGCCGTCCTGGCTGTCACGACGCGACGTCCGCGGCGTGGTTCTTAACGATCCCTTAATGTCCTATTAATGAGATTGTGGCAATCATTAACACGCGCTTTTGTCATACATGGAGTCTTGTTGTGTCCGAAATCGCATACTTCCTGAGTCCTGCTCCCGGGCGTCCTGGCGGGCGCGGCCGGGCCCCTGCCGCCCGTGCCCTTTCCTTCCCCCCCTCGCGCCGCTAGGAACGGCCGCAGGAACGACGCCCAGACCTGAACGGAGCCTCCGCTTGTCCGAGATACGCGTCGCCATCGCCGGCATCGGCAACTGCGCATCCTCGCTGGCCCAGGGCGTGCGCTTCTACGCCGACGCCGCCGACAACGAGCTGGTGCCCGGCCTGATGCACGTCCGCCTGGGCGGCTACCACGTCCGCGACATCACCATCGTCGCGGCCTTCGACGTCGCCGCGGGCAAGGTCGGCGAGGACCTCGCCACGGCCCTCAAGGCCGCGCCCAACAACACCATCAGCTTCGCCGAGCTGCCGCCCGCCGGCATCACGGTGCAGCGCGGCCCCACGCTGGACGGCCTCGGCCCGTCGCTGCGCGGCGTCGTCGACGAGAGCCCCGAGCCCCCGGTCGACCTGGCCCAGGCGCTGCGCGACGCCCGCGCCGAGGTCCTGGTCTCCTACCTCCCCGTCGGCTCGGACGAGGCCACCCGCGCCTACGCCCAGGCCGCGCTCGACGCGGGCTGCGGCTTCGTCAACTGCATCCCCTCCTTCGTGGCCTCCGACCCCGCCTGGGCCGCCCGCTTCGAGGCCGCCCGCCTGCCCATCGTCGGCGACGACATCAAGAGCCAGGTCGGCGCCACCATCGTCCACCGCGCGCTCGTCAACCTGTTCCGCGACCGCGGCGTGCGCGTCGACCGCACCTACCAGCTCAACGTCGGCGGCAACGCCGACTTCATGAACATGCTCGACCGCGACCGCCTCGCCTCCAAGAAGCTGTCCAAGACCCGCGCCGTGACCAGCCAGCTCGCCACCGAGCTGCCCGACGCCGACGTCCACGTCGGGCCGTCCGACCACGTGCCCTGGCTCACCGACCGCAAGCTCGCCTTCATCCGCGTCGAAGGCACGACCTTCGGCGACGTCCCCCTGTCCTGCGAGCTCAAGCTGGAGGTCTGGGACAGCCCCAACTCCGCGGGCGTCGTCATCGACGCCATCCGCTGCGCCCGTCTGGCGCTGGACCGCAACACCGGCGGGCCGCTCGCAGGGCCCTGCGCCTGGTTCATGAAGAGCCCGCCCGCGCAGATGACCGACCACGAGGCGCAGGACCGCACCGAGCGCTTCATCCTCGGCGGGAGCTAGAAGCAAGCAAGGCCGGGCTCTGCCCGGACCCGCCAAGGACCAGGGGTCCTTGGATCCCCATCTCTTAAGTAAGGCCAGTCCAGGGCGGCTCGCCCTGGCGGAGCTCGAGGCAGAGCCTCGACCTTCCTTCCAGCGCCCCGGAGCCCTCCCCGTTGAGCGCAGTCCTGAACGCCGCGCTGCCGATCTTCGCGCTGATCCTCGCCGGCTTCCTGTGCGCGCGCCGCGGCATCCTCGGCCCCCATGCGACAGACAGCCTGAACAGTTTCGTGGTCTGGCTCGCCCTGCCCGCGCTGCTGTTCCAGGCGATGGCGCAGATCACCCGCCCCGAGATCGACCACCCCGCCTTCCTCGCGGCCTACGGCGGCGGCATGGCGGTCACCTTCGCGTGCTCCTTCGCCTTGGACCGCCGCCGCGGCCGCCGCCTGGCCGACCGCGCGATCGAGGGCCTTGACGCCGCCTACGCCAACACCGGCTTCATGGGCATCCCGCTCTGCCTCGCGGCCCTGGGCCCCGCGTCCCTGCCGCCCGCGATCATCGCGACCCTGCTCACCGCCTGCGTCCTGTTCGCCGCCGCCATCGTCCTGATCGAGGCCGACCTGCAGCGCCCCGACGGCGGCGCGCGCCCCGGCCTGCTCCCGGTGCTGCGCAAGGTCGCCGCGTCCCTGGCCCGCAACCCGCTCCTCGCCGCCCCCGTGCTCGGCCTGGCCTTCGCCGCCACCGGCGCCGACCTGCCCGCCCCGGCGCTGCGCTTCACCACCCTGCTCGGCGCCGCCGCCAGCCCCTGCGCCCTCGTCACCATCGGCCTGTTCCTCGCCCAGTCCGGGGCCCCGTCCGGCGCCCGCCCCGACCCCGCCACCGACACCGCGCCCCACCGCGCCGCCACGCGCGGCACCGTGGCCCGCCTCGTCGCGCTCAAGCTGCTGCTGCAGCCCGCGCTGACCGCGTTCCTCGCCTTCGCGGTGTTCCCGATGCCTACGCCCTGGTCGCACGCCGCCGTGCTGCTGGCCGCCCTGCCGATCGGCACCGGCCCGTTCATGCTCGCCAAGCTCTACGACCGCGAGGCCGCCGTCACCTCGCGCGCCATCCTCCTGTCCACCGTGCTGTCCGTCGCCACCATCTCCGTCCTCGTCGCGCGCCTGGGCTGACAGGGCAGGCAAGCCAGGCAAGGCCTTCTTTTTCTGAAGAAAAAGAAAGCCTTGCTTTCCTGACTCTTTGAGGAAGCTCCCGACAGCCTCCCGGGCCTACGCCGCCGGCTGCCGCATCTCCGCGAGCACGTGCATCGAGTCCTTCAGCGCGGGGTAGAGCGCGGTGAACACGGCGAACAGCGCGTCGTAGCGCGCGGACCGGCCTGCGTCGGGCAGCGCGCGCTCGACCAGGGTGATCCACCGGTCGGGATCGTCGGGGCGGATCATGCCGCAGCCGATCGCGGCCAGCCGCGCGGCCCCCATCGCCGCCTCGACGTCCTCGCGGATGGTCCACACGGGGAAGCCGGTGGCGTCGGCGATGATGCGCATCCACAGGTCGGACTTCGCGGCGCCGCCGACCACGATCAGGCGGCGGTCGAGCGCCTCCGTGCCGCCGGCCTCCATGTTGTGGCGCAGCGCGAAGGTGACGCCCTCCAGCACCGCGCGGTACAGGTGCGCGCGGGTGTGGAACAGGTTGAGCCCCACGAAGGCGCCGGACGCCCGGCTGTCCCAGACGGGCGAGCGCTCGCCCATCAGGTAGGGCAGGAACACGATGCCCTCCGACCCGGGCGCCAGGCGGGCCGCCGCCTCGTCCAGGATCGCGTGCGGGTCGCGGCCCTGCGCGCGGGCGGCGTCGGCGTCGGCCTGGCAGAACTGCTCGCGGAACCACGACACGGCAGCGCCCGCGGTGGCGGCGCCGCCGAACACGTAGAGGTCGGTCGCGGTGTTGACGACGTGCGGGAAGGCGATGAGCCCGCGGCTCGCGTCGGCGCGCGGCGCGACGGTGCCCCAGCACATCGAGGTGCCGATCATCGCCACGTGGCTGCCCGGCGCCACCACGCCGGCGGCGAAGGTCGCGACGGCGGCGTCCACACCGCCCGCGACCACCGGCGTGCCCTCGGGCAGCCCGAGCCGCGCGGCCACCTCGCCGAGCAGCCCGCCGACCACGTCGCTCGGGTCGACCAGGCGCTGCGGCATCATGCGCGCGGGGATGCCGAGCGCGTCGAGCATCCCGGCCGACCAGCCGCGGGCGGCCAGGTCGTAGACGCCGCCGATGTTGCCGGCCGAGGAGTGGTCGACGGCGACCTCGCCGGTCAGGCGGTGGATGACGTAGGCGTTGGGGGGCAGCAGCAGCGCGGTCTCGGCCCAGACCTCGGGGCGCTCGTCGCGCAGCCACATCATCTTGGTGAAGCCGTGGTAGCTGTCCACGCCGTTGCCGGTGACGGCGCCGAGCCGGTCCAGGTCGACGTGCGCGCGCACCCACGCGACCTGCGCCTCGGCGCGACGGTCCATCCAGATCAGGCACGGGTGCAGCGGCCGCATGGCCGCGTCGACGGGGATGCCGGAGCCGCCGTACAGGCTGGACACGCACAGCGCGCCGACGGCCACGCCCGCGCCGGCGCGCACCACCTCGGCGACGCAGCGCTCGACGGCGTCGAGCCAGACGTCGGCGTGCTGCTCGGCCCAGTTCGGCCGCGGCGTGTCGGGCGCGTAGCCGTGCTGCGCCTGCGCGAGGATGGCGCCGTCGCGCGCCACCAGCACCGCCTTGGTGCTCTGCGTGCCGATGTCCACGCCGATCACTGCTTGCATCGCCGAACTCCCAGGGGCCGAAGGCTTCGCGGCAGGACGAGGAAACCGCGGGTCGTGACGTTGCGCGGCCGGGTCGACACGCGCGGCCCCGCCCTGCCGGCACGCCCCGCACGCACCCGCTCGCGTAATTGACATCGCGGGGGTGGTAACGCACAACCACGGCAGTCAAGCGGGCGCAAGTCCCGCCGGGGCGGCCGGGATCGACGGCCCGCTCCACAGGGAGAGGAATGCCGTGGCAAAGCCCGTGCATTGCAGCCGCGTGCCCCCGCCGACGGGGGAGGACGGCACCATGGACACCAGCGGGAGAACCACGCGATGACGAACTTCAGGACCCTTGCGATGGCGGGCGCGGCCACGCTGGCGCTGGGCGCCTCCGGTGCAAGTGCCGCGTCGCTGAAGATCGGCATGACGTTCCAGGAGCTCAACAACCCGTATTTCGTGACGATGCAGAAGGCGCTGCGCGACGCGGCCGCCACCATCGGCGCCACCGTCATCGTCACCGACGCCCACCACGACGTGTCCAAGCAGATCTCCGACGTGGAGGACATGATCCAGCAGAAGATCGACATCCTGCTGGTCAACCCCACCGACACCGCCGGCATCCAGTCCGCCGTCACCTCGGCGCACAACGCGGGCGTCGTGGTGGTCGCGGTCGACGCCAACGCGGCCGGCCCGGTGGACAGCTTCGTGGGCTCGAAGAACGTCGACGCCGGGCAGATGGCCTGCGAGTACCTGGCCAAGTCGATCGGCGGCTCGGGCGAGGTCGCGATCCTCGACGGCATCCCGGTCGTGCCGATCCTGGAACGGGTGAAGGGCTGCCGCGCGGCGCTGGAGAAGTTCCCCGGCGTCAAGGTCGTCGACACGCAGAACGGCAAGCAGGAGCGCGACACCGCGCTCAGCGTGACCGAGAACATGATCCAGGCGCACCCCGCGCTGAAGGGCGTGTTCAGCGTCAACGACGGCGGGGCGCTCGGCGCGCTGTCGGCCATCGAGGCCAGCGGCAAGGACATCAAGCTCACCTCCGTCGACGGCGCGCCCGAGGCGATGGAGGCGATGCAGAAGCCCGGCTCGAAGTTCATCGAGACCTCGGCGCAGTACCCGGCCGACCAGGTGCGCATCGCGCTCGGCATCGCGCTGGCCAAGAAGTGGGGCGCGAACGTGCCCTCCTCCGTCCCGGTCGACGTGAAGCTGGTCGACGCGTCCGGCGCGAAGACGTTCCACTGGTAGGACGAGACCCGTGAGCGCGACGCGCGCCGGGGAGGCCGCGGAGCCGGCGGCGGCGGGCACGCCGCTGCTGACCCTGCGCGGCATCGGCAAGAGCTTCCCCGGCGTGCGCGCGCTGAACGGCGTGGACCTCGACATACGCGCGGGCGAGATCCACGCGCTCCTCGGCGAGAACGGCGCGGGCAAGTCCACGCTGATGAAGATCCTCTCCGGCATCTACCAGCCCGACGAGGGCAGCATCACCCTGGACGGCGAGCCGCGCGTGCTCGCCAGCTACCACGACGCCATCGCCGCCGGCATCGGCACCGTGTTCCAGGAATTCAGCTTGATCCCCTACCTCGACGCCGTGGAGAACATCTTCCTCGGCCGCGAGCTGGTGCGCTTCGGCCTGCTCGACCGCGCCCGCATGCGGCGCGAGGCGGCCGTGCTGTTCGAGCGCCTCGGCGTGCGGCTCGACACCTCCGTCGAGGTGCGACGGCTGAGCGTGGCGCAGCAGCAGTTCGTCGAGATCGCCAAGGCGCTGGCGCTGGACGCGCGCATCCTCGTGCTCGACGAGCCGACCGCGACGCTGACGCCCACCGACGCCGAGCACCTGTTCGCCATCATGCGCGCGCTGCGCGGCCAGGGTGTCGCGATGGTGTTCATCTCCCACCACATGGAGGAGATCTTCGAGATCTGCGACCGCATCACCGTGCTGCGCGACGGCCAGTACGTCGGCGACACCACGGTGGCCGCCACCGACCACGACGCGCTGGTGCAGATGATGGTCGGCCGGCGCATCGAGCGCGCCTTCCCGCCCAGGCCGCCGCGCCCGGCCACGGAGGTCGCCGTGCTCGAGGTCGCCGAGCTGCAGATCGAGCGCGACGGCCCGGTGAACGCGTTCGAGCTGCGCGAGGGCGAGATCCTGGGCTTCGCGGGCCTGGTCGGCTCGGGGCGCACGGAGACGGTGCTCGCGGTGCTGGGCGCCGACCCCGCGCACCGCAAGTCCGTGCGGGTCCGCGGCGAGGCGGCGGCGCTGCGCAGCCCGGCGGAGGCGCTGGCGCTCGGCCTCGGGCTGCTGCCGGAGAGCCGCAAGGTGGAGGGGCTGATCACCGCGTTCCCCATCATGGACAACGTCTCGGTCAACAACCTCGCCAAGTACCCCGCGCTCGGCGTGTTCGTCGACGGCGCGGCGGAGCGGCGCGCCACCGCCGCGGTGATCGCGAGCGTGGGCGTCAAGGCGCCGGGCATGGGCACGGTGGTGGAGACGCTGTCGGGCGGCAACCAGCAGAAGGTCGTGCTCGCGCGCTGGCTCAACCACCACGCCAGGATCCTGTTCTTC
>JBPBQS010000210.1:0-14193 GCA_050920955.1 Janthinobacterium lividum
CTGCGTCGTCACGCCGTAGCCCTGCGCGCCCAGGTCGTTGACCGTGTTGCGCTGCGCCAGCTCCTGCTGCATCTGCCTGTACAGCTCGGGCGTCAGCGTCCTGTCGACGATCACCTTGCCCGCGCCGGTCTCGTACTCGATGGTGCCGTTCGGCGTGTTGGCGAGGTTTCCGCCCTGCCACTTCGTGAGGTCCATCGGCGATGGCGCCTGGGTGCTGCCGTCGGCGAGGCTGTAGCCGTCCGCCTGCGCCTGCTTCACCGTGGCGTTGCCGCCGCTCATCGTGCTGTAGGCCTCCTTCAGCGACGCGTACAGTTCCGGCGTCCGGTCCTGCATCGCCAGGTGCTTGCCGCTCGGGTCCTCGTACTCGATCATTCCGGGGCAGGGATGATCCGGTGGCCCGACCACCAGGCCGGAGAAACCCGGCGCGGGGCCGTCCTTGGTCGCGAGGACGTAGCCGTCCTTGCGTGCCGAGCCGATCGCGCCCTGGTCCCTGCCGCTGTTCGCAAGCACCGTCGTGAGGGAGCGGAAGAATCCCTCGACCCCGTCGGGCACGGAGTCCGGGGAGGCCCGGTTCGCATCGGCCGGCTGCATTTCCAAACCAGGATCTCCCGCTGTGCGAACAACGATCCGCTGCTCTTCTGTGACGGTAACATTTCACCTTCGCGTGGCAACCACTTTCCGGCCGCACTTCGCATTTCGCGCGCACGCGGCGCGCTAGAGCACGCCAGCCTGCCGCATGCAGCGGATCACCGGCGCGAACAGGACGTCGGGGATCAGCCCCCCGGTCTGCACGCGCGACGAGACGGCCGCAGCCGTTTCGGGATCGTGCACGCAGGGCAGGCCGCAGGCGTGGGCCTCGTCCAGCAGGGCCTGCACGGCGTCGTTGCCCGCACGCGCGACCAGCGCCGGCACCAGCACGTCCGGCGGCGCGTAGCACAGCGCCACCGCGACCGTGTCGCCGTGCACCACGAAGGTCGCGTTGCGCACCCCGATGCGGACGTGGCTGCGCATCGCCTCGTGGCGCTCGCGCCTGTGGGCGCTGCGGATCAGGGGATTGCCCTGGGTGTCCTTGCGCTCGCGCTTCTGCTCCGTGCGGGTCATGCGCTGGTCGCGTCGGAACAGGAAGCGCTGCAGCCCCAGGTCCGCCGCGCCGAGCACCAGGAACAGCAGCACCGCCGCCACCACCAGCGGGCCGAACACGGCGCGCACCAGGCCGGGCACGCATTGCAGGCCGCAGGCGGGAAGCTCGGCCAGCGGGTTGAGCGCGGCACGGAGCAGGATCGCCGCGGTCAGCGCGAGCACGGCGAACTTGAGGACGGTCTTGGCGGCCTCGGTGGCGTTGCGCAGCGCGAGGATGCGGCCGAAGCCCGCCGTGGGGCTGATCCGTTCCATCTTCGGCTGGAGCGGGTCGGTCGAGAACACGAGGCCGCCATGGCCGACCACCGCGCTCGTCGCCACCGCCGCGACCAGCAGCGCGAGCAGCGGCAGCACGAAGCGCGCGCCGGCGCGCGCGGCGTGGTCCAGCAGCGCGGGGTACGCCTCGTCCCAGGCACCCGCGTCGAGCCGCCCGGCATCGTCGAGCACGCGTTCCATGTCCGCCAGCAGGGCGCCGCCGCGCAGCGACACGTAGGCCAGCACCACGGTCGAGCCGACCGCCGTGACCAGCTCGCGGCAGCCGGCGACCTGCCCCTTGCGGCGCGCGTCGGCCAGCTTCTTGCGCGACGGCGGGAGGGTCTTCTCCTCGCTGGTCTTGCCGCTCAAGGTGCTGCGCCGGGCAGCACGTCCGACAGCGCGTCGAGGCCGAGGCGCAGCTGCGACATGTCCTGGCGCATGTAGAACAGCAGGAACGCGGCGTAGAGCGGCAGGAACAGGTAGAACGCCAGGTTGCGCACCGCCAGCGCCTGGTTGTCGATGCGCAGGCCCGGCGCCACGCGGCCCACGAGGATCAGGCTCACGTCGGCAAGCAGCATCGCCAGCATCACGGGTGCCACCAGCCGCACCGCCTGGCGCAGCATCTGGTCGAGCAGCCCGAGGAGCAGCGCGGGCGTGGCGGCGCCCATCGCCGGCAGGGGCGCGAGCGGCGGCCAGATGCGCCAGCTCCGGTAGAGGCAGTCCGCCACCACCTCCAGCCCGCCCGAGCTGGCGAACAGCGTGATGCCGAGCACGAGCAGGAAGGTGCCGCTGATCGAGGCGTCGCCGAAGCCGGCCGGGTCGTCGACGCGGCCCTGGGTCGCGCCGCGCTGCAGGTCGAGCAGGTCGCCGCCGATCTCGAGCGCCCAGAACGGCACGCCGAGCAGCAGGCCGAGCGCGGTGCCGAGCGCCGCCTCCTTGAGCGAGAGCAGCAGCAGCACGATCGCCGAGGCGCCGGAGGAGGCGATCGCCTGGTTCAGCGCGGGCAGCGCCGGCAGGCAGAGCACCGCGGCGATCGCGCCGCGCACCGGCCCGGCGACGCCGACGCGGCTGAACACCGGCAGCAGCGACACCAGCGCCAGCGGGCGCGCCAGCGCGAAGGCGAACGCCAGCAGCCACTGCATCACGCCTGGCACCAGGTCGAGCAGCATGCGTGCCGAGGGCGCGTCCGGCAGCGCGAGGCCGGGAGGGGTCAAGGCGGCGGGCTCAGCGGGCCAGGGTGGAGAAGTTGTCGAAGAGCATCGTCGCCTGGCGCACCAGGGGGGCGGCGAGCAGCGGCCCGCCCAGCGCCAGCACCAGCATCACGGCGAGCAGCTTGAACGTCATGGGCAGCGACTGGTCCTGCACCTGCGTCACGGCCTGCAGGATCCCCACGCCGAGGCCGATCACCATGGCCGCGAGCAGCGGCGGCAGCGCCATCCAGAGCACCAGCTCCAGCGTGGCCTGCAGCTGCGACAGCAGGGCGTCGTGCGTCACGCCGCCTCAGCTCGCGTAGCCGAGCACGAGCCCGTGCATCAGCCTGGTCCAGCCGGAGATCGCCACGAACAGGAACAGCTTCAGCGGCACGGAGATCGTGGTGGGCGACACCGAGGACATCCCCATCGCCAGCAGCACCGCGGTCACCACGAGGTCGAGCGTCACGAACGGCAGGTAGAGCAGGAAGCCCGCCTCGAACGCGCGCTGCAGCTCCGACAGCACGAAGGCCGGCACCACGACGAGCATGTCCTCGGGCGTGGCCTCCAGCCCTGACTCCGGACCCCAGACGCGCGCGGTGGCGGAGGTGAAGAACTCGCGCTCGCCCGGGCTGGTG
The DNA here is from genome assembly GCA_050920955.1 of Janthinobacterium lividum. Classification (GTDB taxonomy): domain Bacteria; phylum Pseudomonadota; class Alphaproteobacteria; order Acetobacterales; family Acetobacteraceae; genus CAXSEF01. The sequence continues at coordinate 3,221 of JBPBQS010000210.1, forward strand.
AAGCGCAGCATGAACGCCCTGATCGGCCCCTCCGCGCGCCCGACCAGCTCGAGGTAGTCGCTCAGCGTCGTGTAGCTGCGGCTCTGGTCCATGGCGGCGGCGTAGGTGTGCGCCGCGACCGGCGCCATCACGTAGAAGCTGAGCAGCAGGGCGATGCCGTAGAGCACCATGTTGGGCGGCGTCTGCTGGATGCCGAGAGCGTTGCGCAGCAGGAACAGGATCACCGAGATCTTGATGAAGCTGGTCATCGTGATCACCACGAAGGTCGCAAGCCCGAGCCCCGCGATCGAGGCGAGGATCGAGGCGGTGCTCGGCGTGGCGACGCTACCCACGGCCGAGGATCCGCACGATGCGCACGCCGGCGTGGCCCGCCACCTCGACCAGCTCGCCCTGCCCCAAGCAGCGCCCGCCCACGGTGAGGCTGATCGCGGCGTCCGCCGGTCCGGGCAGCGCGAGCACCGCGCCGGGGCCGAGGCGCCGCAGCTCGCCCAGCGTCATGTCGAGCCGCCCGAGGTCGAAGCACAGCCGCACCGGGATGTCGTCCTCGTGCCCGGCCGTGTCCGCGTCGCCGTCCTGTGCGGGCTCGCTCATTCCCAGCCATTCCTTCCGGTTCGCATGCCCCGTCGCGGGCGGTCCATCCAGCGTCCAGCCCCGTGCGCCCCAGGCCGCCGGCGCGATCAGGTGCCCGGCGACCACCAGGCAGCCCGTGGCGCCCGCGCCGCGCCGCGTCTGCATCAGCACCACGTCGCCCGCGCCCAGGCCGCGCAGCACGCCCAGCGCGAGCCCGGTCGAGCCCAGGCGCAGCGTGGCACCGAGCACCACGTCGTCCGCCGGCTGCGCCACCGCCGGCCAGGGACGCAGCACGGCGTCGAGCGTCGCGTCGTCGGCCGCGAGCAGCAGCGGCCAGCGGCGTCCGAACGCGTGCAGCGTCAGGGCGCGCGTGCCGAGGGACGGCGCGTCGGCGTGGCGCGACACCGCCAGCACGGCCGCCGACGTCGCGCCCGCGGCCTCGAGCGCGCACAGCAGCGGGTCGAGCGCCAGCGCGAGCAGCAGCGGCAGCAGGTCTTCGGCCGCGTCGGCGGGTGCCGGCAGCGTGTCCAGGATGGCGGCGGCCAGCGCGCGGGGGCACCACAGCGCCGCCGGCGCGCCCGACAGCAGCAGGCCGGCCCTGCACCATCCGGAGCCGCCCGGCCAGGCGCAGGCCGCGTCCTCCAGCGACCAGCCGGAGGGCAGCGACAGGGGCGCGCGCGGCCGGGCGAGCCGGGTCAGGCGCGCCGCCGTCTCGCGGTCGAGGACGGGGAGCGCGCGGCGCACGACGGCCACGCTCATGCGTCGCGCTGCGGCGGCAGGTCGTCCTCGGCCGCCGCCTCGGCCCGGAGCCCCAGGTGGCGCTGCAGGCGTGCGTCGCAGTCGCCGGCGAGGCGTTCGCGCCGCGCCGTCAGCGTCGTGCAGGCGGCGAGCGCGGCCTGTGCGGCCTGCGCGCGCAGCGTCGCCGCCGCGTGCTCGCGGGTCGCCGCGGCGACCTGCTCCTGCCGCCGCCGGACCTCCTCGTGGCCGTCGCGCTCGCGGTCGCGCAGGGCGTGCAGCGCGGCGGGTGGCAGCGCCCTGCCCTGCGCGTCGTCCCAGCGGCGGCGTGCCGACGCCTCGGCCACGGCGGCGGCCTTCCGCCCGTGCAGCGTCGCCGCGCACAGCACGGCTTCGGCGGTCCCGCGCGCCGCGACCGCCTGCGCCGCCTCGGAGCGCAGACGCTGCTCGCGCAGCCGCTGGAGGCGGAGCAGGCGCGCGGACTGCACGGCGGCTAGGGCAGCCGCGACAGCCATGCCACGCTGTCGGTGAACGCGCCGGTCTCGCGCGCGCCCTGGCGCAGGAAGCCGCGCATGTCGTCGATGCGCGCGAGCGCCCGGTCGCTGCGTTCGTCTGCGCCGGCGCGGTACTCGCCGACCTGCACCAGGAACTCGATCTCGGAATGGCGGTGCAGCAGCTGGCGGACCAGCAGCGCCTGCGCGCGATGCTCCGGCGTGGCCACGATGTCCATCAGCCGGCTGTGGCTCGCCAGCACGTCGATCGCGGGGTAGTGCCCGGCCGCCGCGAGCGTGGGCGAGAGCACGATGTGGCCGTCCAGGATGCCGCGCGTCTCCTCCGCGACCGGGTCGCCCGAGCCGTCGCCCTCCACCAGCACGGTGTAGAACGCGGTGATCGAGCCGCGCTCGCCGGGGCCGGCGCGCTCCAGCAGCCGCGGCAGCTCGCTCAGCACGGAGGGCGGGAAGCCGCGCCGGGTGGGCGGCTCGCCGGCGGCCAGCCCGATCTCGCGCAGCGCGCGGCAGTAGCGCGTCACGCTGTCCACCACCAGCAGCACGCGCCGTCCCTGGTCGCGGAACCATTCCGCCACCGTGGTCGCGGTCATCGCGGCCTTGATGCGCTCGATCGCCGGGCGGTCCGAGGTGGCCACCACGAGCACGCAGCGACGGCGGATCGCGCCGTCGATCTGGTGCTCGATGAACTCGCGCACCTCGCGCCCGCGCTCGCCCACCAGCGCCACCACCACGACGTCGGCGTCGGCGTTGCGCACCAGCTGGCCGAGCAGCGTCGACTTGCCCGCGCCCGGCTCGCCGTAGATGCCGACGCGCTGGCCCTCGCCGCAGGTGAGCAGGCCGTCGATCGCACGCACGCCGGCCGCGATCGGCCGCGACACCCTGGCGCGGTGCAGCGCGTGCGGCGGCTCGGCATGGCAGGGGCGCCGCTCCAGCCCGTGCGGCAGCGCGCCGTGCTCCGCGGCATCGAGCGGGCGTCCCAGCCCGTCCAGCACGCGGCCCAGCAGCGCCTCGCCCACCGGCACGTCGAGCGCGCGCCCGGTCGGCACCACCGCGCAGTTCGCCCCCAGTCCGCGCAGGTCGCCGATCGGCGACAGCAGCGCCTGGTCGCCGTCCAGCCCCACCACCTCGGCGAGCAGCACGGGGCGCCCGGGCTCCTCCAGCCGGCACAGCTCGCCGATCCTGGCGTCGGGCAGCAGCGCGCGCACCAGGCTGCCGACCGCGCGCACCACGCGGCCGTGCACCGGGCGCGACGTCGCGGCCGGCAGGGCCTCGCGCAGCGCCGCCAGGCTGCGCGCCGGCGCAGTCGCGGCCGGGCTCATGTGGCCGGGCTCATGCGCCCGCGGCACCCGGGTCGAGGCCGTCCATCAGGGCGCGGAACTGCTGCAGCGGGCCGAGCGCGGTGCGGCCCTGCGGCCCGACCAGCAGGCACTCGTCGGGCCGCAGCGCGGGGTCGCCCTGCACCTCCACCCTGCCCGCCGCGCCGAGCGTCGCGGCGAGCGCCGTGCGCAGTTCCGCGGCGATGGCGGGCGGCGCGCGCAGCGTCAGGCGCGACAGGTCGCGATGCTCGGCCAGCGCGGTGCGCACCAGGGCCACGGTGCGCGTGGTGCGCGCGATGTCGTCGACCAGGCGGTGCGCCAGGGCGAACGCGAGGTCGGCCAGCTCGTCCTCCCGGGCGCGCAGGAATCCGTCGGCCGCCGAGGCCGCCTGGGCGAGCAGTGCCGCGGCCTCGCGCGCGGCGCCGACGCGGGCGGCGCGGCGGATCGCCTCGGCATCGGCGCCGGCCTGCACCCGGAGCTGCGTCGCCTCGCGCACGGCGGCCGCACGGATCGTGCCCGCGTCCTCGCGCGCGCGCATCACCGACGCACGCACCACGAACGGCGAGTCCGCCACGGCGTCCTCAGTCATTCCCGTCGCCGGCCAGCGCGACGACGATCCGCACGCCACGGGATGCATCCGCGTGCATCGGCACGATCCCCGCGGGAAGCGACAGCAGGACGCGGCGGGCGACGGACGGCGGCTGCGCCGTGCACCAGGCGTGCAGGCACCGCCAGCCGTCGCGCGCCACCGCGGCCGCGAGCGGCTCGTCCGCAGGCAGGGCAGCCGCGCCGGCGAGATCGTGCCAGCGCAGCGCGGCGGCACGCGGCGCCTCGCCCACCTCGGCCACGAACGCGCGCAACGCCGCGCCGTCCAGCAGGTGCAGCACCGCACGCGCATGCCACGCCGCGCCCGCGCACAGCGACAGCCGTCGCAGGCCGTCGCCGTCCAGGCGCAGGATCCTTCGCGCCACCGTGTCCGGCTCAAGCGGCAGTGCGCCGAGCCGGTGCCGCACGACATCCTCCAGCCCCGTCGCGGTGCGCGGGCACCGGCGCAACGCCTCCACGAGCGGCACGGGCAGGTCCAGCAGCGATGCGAGCGCGTCGCCGGACGCACGGCCCAGGAGCGCGCCCGGTGCGACGTCGCCCGAACCGCCGGTTTCGCGCACGGGGGCGCCGCTCATTCCGCAGCCTCGGGCGGGGCGGGGCGGCGCGACCCCGGCCGCAGCATCGCCGGCCAGCGCAGGGGGCGCGACAGGCGGGTCGCGGCCGCCCAGGCACAGGCCGCCAGGGCGGCCAGCACCGCGAACACGCCGATCCTGGCGTCCAGGCCCGCGTATGCGTCCACCGGCGGCGCCGGCTCCGTCACGGACCGGGCCGCGGCCGCGGGCACCAGCACCACGGACACCTTGTCGTAGCTCAGGCCCTCGACGCTGTTGGCGACGAGCTGCTTGATCTGCGGCACCAGCCTGTCGACCGCGCTCGTGCTGTCGTAGCGCACGAACACCGAGGCCGAGGACGGCGTCGGGTCGCGGTTGAGAAGGTCGTTGTTCGGCAGCACGACCTGGACGCGCGCCGTGATGACGCCGTCGATGTCGGAGATGGTGCGCGAGAGTTCCTGGCCGAGCGCCCAGATGAAGCGCGCCCGCTCCTGCATCGGCGAGGCAACGAGTCCGGTGGACTGGAACACGTCGCCCATGCTCTGGAACGACTTGCGCGGCAGGCCCGCGTCGCGCAGCAGCGCCACGGCACGCGCGAACTGGCCCTGCTCCACGGCGAGCGTGTCGAGGCCGTCCTTCTGGCGCATCTTCGTGGCGGAGAGGCCGTTGGTCTGCAGCAGGGCGAGGATCTCGTTCGCATCGCCCTCGGCCAGGCTGGTGAAGAGCTCCGTCTTGCAGCCGGCGAGCAGAAGCAGCGCGAGCAGCGGGAGCGCGACGCGGGCCCCGCGGCGCACTACTGGCCCTTCAGCAGGGTGTTGAACATCTTGCTGCCTTCCGAGGCGCCGTTGCTGGTCACGGTCGCCATGAACACCAGCGACGAGTAGCGACCCAGCTCCTGCATCAGCGCCGCGGGCGACATCGCGGCCGCGCCGTCGCTTCCGGCCTGCAGGGCGTGGGCGGACTGGTCGAGGTTGCTCATGTGCTCCGATACGGTGCGAAAACGTTCCGACATGTCGATGGAGACATGCTGGCCGAGCGACAGCTGCGCGGCCGGCACCTCGGGCGCGGCGGCCACCTCGCGGGCGAAGCCGGCGGCGGCATCGGGACCCGCGGCCGGCGGGGGCGCGCCCGAGGCCACGACGTCGGCACCGGGCTGGAGGGGGGAGAGACCACTCACGGCATGCAGCGCTTCCAGGGGACCAGACATCGTCGCGATCTCCTTCGCTCCCGTCGTGCGCCGTCTCGCGGCGACGCGGGATGCACGGCATAGAGCAGAGGCTTTTCGCCGAACGCAAGCCTCGAACCGGGCTTTTCGCGGGCAATGGTGGCGAGGGCGATACGTGTGGAACCGCGGCGTATTCGCGTCCGTCGCATGTCAAGCAGCTCCGGGCCGGCGCCGTGCGACAATTCGGAAAACTTTCCCGACACGCCATTCGCAGGGTTGCGCCCCCCGGATTTCCTTGCCAGGGTCTGAGGTATAGGGTGCCGCCAGCCAATCTGTTCCTGCTACCGGAACAATATTCCTGATCGCATCCTGTAATGTCCGAAGGCATGCCCAATGCTCATGCGAGAAGGATCGACCGGTCGGAAAGTGTTTGCCTGCGCAGTCGCGTCCGTTCTCTGGCTCGGCGTTTGGTCCGACGCCGAGGCGCAGGCGTGGTCGCAGAAGCCGTTCCAGTATGTTGCGGTGGAGCAGGACGTGCGCGACGTCCTGCACGAGCTGTCGGTGGCCGCCTCGGTCCCGATCGAGCTGTCGGACGCCGTGCGCGGCCAGGCGCATGGCCGGTGGTCGGAGATGGGCGCGGGCGAGTTCCTCAGCCGTTTCGCCCATGACTACGGGCTGGACTGGTACTACGATGGCTCGCTCCTGTCGGTGAGCGCATCCTCGGAGACGACGACAAGGCTGATGCCGCTGCACGGGATGCGGGTCGACACGCTGCGTTCGGGGCTGGTCGCCTCTGGGCTGCTGGACGAACGTTTCGGCCTGCGCGAAGGGCCGGTGCCCGACACGGCGATGGTCACCGGGCCGCCGCATTTCGTTGCGATCGTGCAGCAGTCGGTCGACGCCTTCGCCGCCCCGCGCCCTTCGGGAGAAACCCCGCCGACGGCGTCGCCGGCAGAACGGCTCACGATCTTCCACGGCTCGCAGCGGCCCGTCGTGGTGACATTCTGATGATGCACGCCGTCCGCTGCGAGGATGCGATGCACCGTCACGATCGTGGAGCACCGATCGGCAGGCCGTTCGGGGACGATCCGGACTGTCCGGTCCGGGAGAGATCGCCGTGCCCGCCCCCGCGCACCACCCAGGGTTGCGCAGGGCGTGACGGCCATGAAATCAGGCCGGAAGATCCGGCCTGGTGCGCGGCCCACCGGCCGCATGACATTCCTTCATCCGATGTTCCAGGAGAAAAACCAGTGGCAGACGTACCGGCAGCCGACTCGGACACCAGCGCCTCGATCGCCTCGCTGTCCACGTTCTCGAAGCAGAACATGGCGAACCAGATCGCACTCGGCGAGGAGCAGACCAAGGACTCGCTGCAGAGCTCGGAAGGCAAGGCCTACCACATCCAGTGATGCGGCTGGGCGTTCCGGCCACAAGGCTGGGGCGCCCTTTCTGCCCGGACCGCCGCGCATCCCGCGGATGGCAGTCACGGCGTCCGGACGGCGGCTGCGCCGTTGTCCCATAGGCAACCTCGATGCTGCCGGCGGTCTCGGCCGCAGGCACGGCGCCGTCCGCGCGCTGCCACGACGAAGGATGTGCCGCGCCAATGAAGAATTTCTCCCCGAGCAGGCCGGACATCGCGGCTGCAGGGTATCCGGAGACGGCGGCGTGCGTGCTGGCGATCGCGGACGGCGTCCACGCCGGCGCCCGTGTCCCGTTGCGCGCCGGCGTGCACCGCGTCGGCGGCAGCCTCGACAACGACGTGGTGGTGTCCGAGGCGGCGCTGGCCGCATGTCATTTCGAGATCGAGCATGGCGCCACCACGATGCTGCGCACGTGCGGCGCGAGCCTGAGGCTTGCGGACGGCACGGCGCTGGTCGCCGGCGGTTCGGTCGCGGTCGCGGGCACGCTGCACTTCCACGCGGGCGACACCGGGTTCCGCCTCGTCGCGGCCGCGCCGGCCCGTTCCCGCACCACACGGCGGCTGGCCGCGCCGGTGGCAGCGCTCGCGGCGTGCGTCGCCGCCGTGCTCGTGGTGTCAGCACCCGGTGCCGAGTCCAACGCGGCGCTCGGGCGTGCGCCCCGTGTCGCCGAGCGACGCGTCGCGGCCGCTCCCGATACGACGGAAGTCGCCGCCGCCCTCGGCGACCGCCTGGTGCTCGCGGGCCTCGGCGGGCTGCAGCCCGCCACGGGCGGCGACGGCACCGTGACCGTGTCGGGCAGCCTCTCGCCGGAACAGAAGGCCGGCTGGGCCGAGGTCAGGCGCTGGTTCGACGGCCGCTACGGCGGTGGCGTCGTGCTGGTCGACCACGTGGGCGCGACCGTCGCCATGGCGCCGCTGAGCATTGCCGCGGTGCGGCCGGGCGGGGACGCGCCCTTCGTCATCGACCAGGCGGGCCGGCGACTGTTCGTCGGCTCCGCGGTTGCCGACGGCTGGGTGGTGGCCGCGATCGAGCCGACGCGCGTGACCGTGCGCCGCCACGCCGAGACGCTGGCGGTGCGCTTCTAGCAGGATACGCGGGCTCCGGGACGGCCCGGCGGCCCCGGACACGGTTCAGGCGGCCGCGCGCCCGGCGGGCCGGCCTGCAGGGAGGCCGCCGACCATGCCCTCGTCAGCCCGGCGGCTCCTGGCCCGCCTGACCGCGCAGCAGGACCTGCTGCTCGTGGCACTGCTCGTCGCCACGATCGCGATGATGATCCTGCCGCTGCCCACCGTGCTGGCGGACCTGCTGATCGCGCTCAACATCGGCATCGCCATCGTGCTGATGATGGTCGCCGTCTACATACGAGAGTCGGTGGAGCTGTCGACGCTGCCGTCGATCATCCTGATCACCACGGCGTTCCGGCTGTCGCTGTCGATCACCACCTCGCGCATGGTGCTGGTGCAGGCCGACGCCGGCGACATCATCAGGACGTTCGGCGACTTCGTGATCGCCGGCAACGTGGTGGTCGGCCTCGTGGTCTACCTCATCATCACGATCGTGCAGTTCGTCGTCATCACCAAGGGTTCGGAGCGCGTCGCCGAGGTCGCGGCCCGCTTCAGCCTGGACGCGCTGCCGGGCCGGCAGATGAGCATCGACACCGACCTGAAGAACGGCGACATCGACCAGGGCGAGGCGCGCCGCCGCCGCGAGCGGCTGCAGAAAGAGAGCCAGCTCTACGGCGCGATGGACGGCGCCATGAAGTTCGTCAAGGGCGACGCGATCGCCAGCCTGATCATCATCGTCGTGAACCTGATCGGCGGCATCACCATCGGCTGCCTGCAGCGCGGGATGGGGTTCGGCGAGGCGGTGCACACCTACTCGCTGCTCGCGGTGGGCGACGGGCTGATCGCGCAGATCCCCGCGCTGCTGATCTCGCTGACCGCCGGCGTCGTGGTGACGCGCGTGACCAGCGAGAAGGGCGGCAGCCTCGGCCACGACATCGTGGGCCAGATCGGCGCCGAGCCGCGCACGCTGTACGTGGCCGCCGCCGTGCTGGGGGCGCTGGCGCTGGTGCCGGGATTTCCCGTGGCGGTGTTCCTGTCCTTCGCCGCGGTGCTGTCCGGCGTCGCCTGGCTGGTGGCGACGCGGCAGGGCCGGGAGGAGGACACCCGCTTCCAGGCGGAAGTCGCGCGCACGGCCGGGCGCCCGGTCTCCGTCGGGCTGCTCGTCCATCTCGGCGCCGGGCTGCAGGGTCTGCGGCCGGAGGTGACGGCGGCCCTGGAGGCGGCGCAGGAGAGCCTCGCCGCGCGCCTCGGCATTCCCGTGCCGCCGCTGCGCCTGTCGCCGTCGGCCGCAGGCGTGGCCGACATGGCCTATCGCGTCGACGTGGACGGCGTTCCCTCGCTCGCCGGCGAGGTCGACCCGCTCAGCGTGTTCGTGGAGGATGCCCCGGACGCCCTCGACGAGCTGGCCGTCGCATGGCGGCGCGGGCCCGGGCCGTTCGGCACCGACAGCCTGGTCGTCGCGGCCGGCGACGCGCGCGGCGTGCGCGAGGCGGGACTGACGGTGGTCGACGCCGTGCAGCAGGTCTGCCGCGAGGCGGAGCGCGCCCTGCTCGGCTACGCGCGCCGCTTCGTGGGCATCCAGGAGACCCAGCTCCTGCTGCGCGCGGCCGAGGCGCACTACCCGGAGCTGGTGCGCGAGGCGACGCGCGCCTGTCCGCTGCCGGTGCTGACCGACGTGCTGCGCCAGCTGGTCGAGGACCAGGTGCCGCTCGGCAACATGCGCCAGATTCTCGATACGATCCTGGAATGGGGTTCGCGCGAGCCGGGCAGCGCGATGCTGGCCGGCCACATCCGCGTAGCCCTGCGCCGCCAGATCTGCCACTCGTGGTCGGCGGGCGGCAAGACGCTGAACGCGCTCGTCGTGGAAGGCGCGCTGGAGCTGGCGCTACGGCCGAGGATCCCGGCGACGATCCAGGGCGACCTGCTGGACGGTCCCGCCGCGAAGCGGCTGGTGGACAGCGCACGGATGCAGCTCGCCTCCTGCCACAGGCGCGGCCGGTCCGCCGTGGTTCTGGTCGCACCCGACCTGCGCCGGCACCTGCGCAAGCTGCTGCGACAGCACGGTCTCGACGCGCCGGTGATGACCTACGACGAGATCGCGCCGGAATTCACGGTGCAGCTGATCGGGACGCTGCGCATGTCGGGGACCATGACGGCGCCACGGCCGGAGCTTGTCGGCGAAGGTGAAAGGACCGCCGCAGCCTGAGCGGACCGGCCACCTGCGGGCCGCCATCTCCGTCACTTATCATCGGCGCCAGGCGACGTGCCGGTTACGCGTTCCGTCATCGTGCGGAAGCGCTGGCTGTGCGCCGGGAGGAGCGGCCACGCCGACGCGATGTGCCGGCGTGGCCGTCGAAAGCCTGCGGACCGCGTGTCAGTCGTCGTTGGTGTCGTGGATCTGCGGCTTGTTGTTCTCGACGAGGCCCAGCGCCATCGAGGCGACCACCTTGCTGAAGGCGGTCGCGAGATCCGCGTCGGACGTGCTCGACGAGGAGCCGGTGGACGAAGCGGCCGTGGAGGAGGCCGACGGGTCGATCATGGTGCATCTCCATCGCGCCAGACGGGTTCTGGCAGTTCAGCTCCGGGCGGACACGCGCACGGCAGGCAGCATCCTGCCGACCGTTCCAGTGCTAGACAGTGGGCCGTCCGATGTAAAGCCGATACGACATGCGAAACCGATGCTTTATCGAAACGGTATCCGGAGGGCTTCGGTTCCGGGAATTGCTGCACGGTTCGCACGACAGGGACGCGCGATGCTCATTCGGGTGCGGCGTCCCCGAGGGGCCTGTCGGGTGTCGTGCCGGCGGCCGCGGCGCCGGCGAGGGCGGAGTAGCGGGCGGGGCGCGACGGCCGCGTCATCGCCTCCAGCTGCAGCAGCCGGTCGATCTGCCCGGCGTCGAGCAGACCCTCCTCCAGCACGATGTCCGCGACGCGACGCTTCTCCGCCAGGGCCCGCTTCGCGACGTGCGAGCAGGCCTCGTAGCCCAGGGCCGGGCCGAGCGCCGTCACCAGGCCGATGCTGTTCTCCACGCCCTG
>JBPBQS010000330.1:0-14062 GCA_050920955.1 Janthinobacterium lividum
CCGCAAGGTCATGGCCTGCGCGATCATGCACGGCCTCGACACGCAGATCACGCTGGTGCCCACCAACGCCCACGCCTCGCCCGACGCGCTGACCGCCGACAACCCGCTGTCGCGCGTGCCCTGCCTGGTCACCGACGACGGCTTCGCGCTCTACGACAGCCCGGTGATCTGCGAGTACCTCGACGAGGTCAGCCAGGACATCCCGATGCTGCCGCCCAAAGGCGCGCTCCGTTGGCGCGCCCTCAAGCTCCAGGCGCTGGGCGACGGCATGATGGACGCGGCCGTCGGCCGCCTGCTCGAGAGCCGCAAGCCCTCCGACGCCGCCCGCGAGACCTACATCGCCCGGCAGAAGGGCATCGTCGCCCGCTGCCTCGACCACCTGGAAGCCGACGTGCCCTCGGCCCACCCGGACCTCGGCACGCTCACGATCGCCTGCGCGCTCGGCTACCTCGACCTTCGCTTCGCCGAGGACGCCTGGCGCGACGTGCATCCGAAGCTGGCCGCCTGGTTCGCGAAGATCTCGGAGCTGCCGGCCCTGTCGCGCACCGCGCCGCCGGCACCATAGGCAAGGAAGGCCAGAGGCTCTGCCTCTGGACTCCGCCAAAGGCTCGCCTTTGGAAACCTCGACGAGGAGGCCGGGGCGAATGCCCCGGCCTCGGTGCGTTCAGATGCCCGCCTTGGCGCCCTGTGCCGTCAGCGACATGAACTTCTGCGTGGTCGGCACGATCTGGCCCTCGATGAACTGCGCCATCGACTGCTCCTCGGCGAGCGACTGGCGCAGCGGCGCCACCGACTCCGTGTCGCCGATCTGCTCGGCCATCGCGATCAGGCTCGTGTAGGCCGCGATCTCCTGGTGCTCGAACGCGAAGTTGGCGAACGTGTTCTTCAGGATCTCGTCCGGCGCCGGCGCGTGCAGCGCCGCCGCCACGTTGCCCATCACGCCCATCGCCGCGTTCTTCACCGTCGACGGCGTCGTGCCGTGCCGCGTGAGGATCGCCTCCAGGCGCTGCGCCTGCACCTTGGACTCCTCGCTGTGCGACCGCAGCCGCGCCGCCATCTCCGGGTAGTTCTCCATGCGCTCGACCTGGCGCTCGGTCAGCTCGATCGCCGTCATCTCCAGCGCGTGCATGTTCCGCAGGCCGGTGTGGTAGACCTCGTGTGTCGTGTCGCCGTGCGCGTCGCCGCTCATCGGAATCTCCCTGGTGAATGGATGCGGCGCGGAACGAACGACCCGCGCCTGCCGCCGTGGAAAGCCAACGCGTCCCCCGCGCCACCGTTCCGGTATCCCCGGACCACACGCGAACGCGCACGCCGGGCCCGCGGAACAGCCGCTGTCCCGCAAAGACCCGCCGCGACGAACCGCCTAGGCGGCCTTCTTCTGCCCGAGATAGGCGTGCACCAGGCCCGGCAGGTGCTCGCCGAGCCAGTCGCCCATCTCCTGCTCCTCCTTCATCGAGTGCTCCAGCACCGCGATGTCGCCCGGGGCGCCGGCCGCCTCGGCCAGCGTCACGAGCACCTTGTAGGAGCCGATCTCGTACGCCTTGAACCCGACGGCCGCGAGCACGTCCTTGAGCACCTCGTCCGGCGACAGCGCATGAGCAAAACCCGCCACCGTCGCGACCGAGCCGGTCACGGCCTCCTTCACCGCCGAGGCGCGGGTGCCGTGCTTCTCCAGCAGCCCGTCCAGGCGCGCCGCCTGCTCCGTCGAGCGCGCCCGCTCCTGCTCCATCTTCGCGTGCAGCTCGGGGTAGGCCTCCATGCGGCCGAGCTGGTTCTTGATCGTGCCGATCGCCTGCGTCTCGACCGCGTGCTGGTTGCGCAGGCCGGTCAGGTAGACGTCCATCGCAATGTTCGTGTCGCTCATGATCCACTCCCTTTTCGCGGAACAGAACGCGACCACGGAGGCCGGGATGCAGCCTCACCCGGTCAGGAAAGTGTGCCCTTGCCGCCCGCCGGGACCGCCACACCTGCGCCAATCGGTTCCGCCACGCCGGGGCACGACCCGGGATGCCGCGATCCCGGGCACGGCCCTGACGCGCCTCGCGTCAGAGGATCGGCATCGCCCCGCCCACGGTGACCATCGCGCCCGACGTGAAGCTGCCGTTCTCCTCGGCCAGCATGACGTAGGCCGACGCGAGCTCCGCCGGCTGCCCGGGCCGCCCGTACGGCGACTGGCTGCCGAACGTCTTGACCTGCTCGGCCTCCATCCCCGTCGGGATGAACGGCGTCCAGATCGGCCCGGGCAGCACGGCGTTCACCCGGATGCCCTTCTCGATCGCGCCCTGCGCCAGCCCGGCGGTGAAGTTCGCGATCGCCGCCTTGGTCGCGGAATACGCCAGCAGGCTCGGCATGGGGTGCTTGAAGTTGACCGACGACGTGTTCACGATCGAGGACCCCGGCGCCATGTGCGCCATCGCCGCCTTCGTCACCCGGAACATCGAGTGCACGTTGGCCGCGAAGGTGTACTCCCACTCCTCGTCGCTGACGTCCTCGATCGACGCCCGCGTGTGCTGGTAGGCCGCGTTGTTCACCAGCACGTCGACGCGCCCGAACTCCGCCACAGCGCGCTCGATCAGCGCCCGGCACGGCTCGCGCTGCGACAGGTCGCCCGGCACGAGCAGCACCCGCCGCCCGGCCTCGCGCACCCAGCGCCCGGTCTTCTCCGCGTCCTCGTGCTCGTCCAGGTACGCGACCACCACGTCCGCGCCCTCGCGCGCGTACGCGATCGCCACGGCGCGCCCGATGCCGCTGTCCGCCCCGGTGATCACCGCGACGCGCCCCTCCAGCCGGCCCGACCCCTTGTAGCTCAGCTCGCCGCAGTCCGGCTCCGGCTGCATCCGCGCGGACAAGCCTGGCGCGTCCTGCGCCTGCTGCGCGAACGGGGGCTGCGGGTACTTGGTGCGCGGGTCCTGGGCCATGGCGTGCCTCCTTGTGTGACGTCCACACCCGAACCCCGCCGCCGCCGCCCGGTTCGCCGCGCGCCCGTTCACCGCCGCTTGTGCGCAGGAAGAAAGGTCGGGCCCTGCCCGAACCCGCAAAGGGTCCGAGGACCCTTTGATCCCTTGACCTAAGGGATGCGTTCCAAGGGCGCAGCCTTTGGCGGAGTTTGAGGCAGCGCCTCAACCTTTCTTGCTTGCCGCTTGCGCCTCCGCTGCCCGCCCCAGATGACGGCTGTGCCGCACCCGGCGCCGGAGACTGCTCCATGCGCCTGCTTGGCATCCTGTTCGTCGTCGTGATGGGCGCGCTGACCACGGTGGAGGCGGGCTCCACCGCCCAGCTCAGCCGCAGCCTGCGCAGCCCGTGGTGGGCCGGCCTGGTGTTCGGCCTGGCCTCGGCGATCGGGCTGCTGGCCTGCCTCGCCGGCGCGTCCTTCCTCGCCGGCGCGAAGCTGCCCACGCTGCACGACGCCGCCGCCGCCCCGTGGTGGGCCTGGATCGCCGGCTTCATCGCGGCCGGCTACGCGGTGTCGATGCTGATGTTCGCCGAGAGCCTCGGCTCGGCGCTGTTCACCGGCATGACCGTCACCGCGGCGCTGCTGGCGTCCGTGCTGCTCGACCACATGGGCTGGGTCGGCTTCAAGGAGCACCCCGCGACCCTGCTCCGCCTGTGCGGCAGCGGCCTGATGGTCGCGGGGCTGGTCCTCGTCGCCCTGTTCTGAGCCGCGCGCCGCCGAGACCCTGCCGGCGTGACGCCCCCCCTGCTAGACAGGCGCGAGGCAGGGGGATGCTTGGGATGGCCGTCACGATGGGAGAGGCGGAGGCCGCCATCGCCGGGCTGATCCTGCTCGGCATCGCCGTGGGCCTCTGGGTGACGCTGCGCCAGCCGCCCTGGCCCGGGCCCGGCGATGACGACGACGCCAAGCCCTGAACCCCGTCGTCGGCAAGGCCCCGCGCCACGGCGGCGAAAGAATGCCGGCGCGAGATCCCGACCTGCTACGCTGGCCCTCGAACAGCAGGGGTGCGCGGCATGGGTTTCGTGATCGGCGTGGCCGAGGCGGGGGTCGCCGTCCTGGTTTTCCTGGGCGTGATCCTCGGGGTCCGCGCGTTCCTGCAGAAGCAGGCGCCGGAGGGCAACTCCAACGACATCAGCAACGGCGACACCATGCTCTGAGCGGCAGGCAGGAAAGGTTGAGGCTCCGCCTCAAACTCCGCCAAAGGCTGCGCCCTTGGAACGCCTCCCTTCAGTAAAGGGATCAAAGGGCCCCGGGCCCTTTGCGGGTTCGGGCAGCGCCCGACCTTGCCTTACTGCGCCAGCGCCTGCGTCCGCACCAGCCGCGCGTAGAGCCCGTCGCGCTCCAGCAGCTCGGCGTGCGTGCCCCACTCCACCGCCGCCCCGTCCGCCATCGCCACCACCAGGTCCGCGTCGCGCACCGTGGACAGCCGGTGCGCGACCACGATCGTCGTGCGCCCCGCCCGCAGCCGCGCCAGCGCCTCCTGCACCGCCGCCTCGCTCTCCGCGTCCAGCGCGCTGGTCGCCTCGTCGAGCAGCAGCACCCGCGGGTCGCGCAGCAGCGCGCGCGCCAGCGCCACACGCTGCCGCTGCCCGCCCGACAGCCGCTGCCCCCCCGGCCCGACCCGCGTCGCGTACCCCTCCGGCAGCGCCGCCACGAAGCCGTGCGCCGCGGCCGCCTCCGCCGCCGCCTCGATCGCGGCCTCCGACGCGCCCGGCCGGCCGTGCCCGATGTTGGCCGCGACCGTGTCGTCGAACAGCAGCGCGTCCTGGCCCACGTAGGCGATCGCGTCGCGCAGGCTCGCGAGCCGCACGCCGCGTATGTCCGCCCCGTCCAGCGTGATCCGCCCCGACGACACCTCGTGCAGGCGCGGGATCAGCGACAGCGCCGTGGACTTGCCCCCGCCCGACGGCCCGACCAGCGCCACCGTCAGCCCCGGCCGCGCCTCGAAGTCCAGCCCGCGCAGCCCGGCGCGCCCGTCGGGGTAGACGAACCCCACCGCCTCGAACCGCAGGTGCCCGCGCCCTGGCGGCAGTGCCACGGCCTCCAGCGCGTCCACGATCGACGGCGCCTCGTCGATCACCGCGAACACGCGCGACAGCCCCGCGAGCCCCTCCTGCAGCGCCGCGTTCAGCGAGCCGAGCGCGCGCAGCGGCTGCGACGCCAGCAGCAGCGCGGTGACGAACCCGGTGAAGTCGCCCAGCGACGACCCGCCCATCGCCGCCCGCCACCCCGCGAAGCCCAGCACCGCGGCGACCGCCGTGCCGCCGAGCACCTCCAGCACCGGCTCCACCCGCGCCCGCCCCCGCGTCATGCGCAGCAGCGCCGAGTACAGCCTGGCGAACGACGCCTCCGCCCGCGCCTGCTCCACCGACTCCAGCCGGAACGCGCGCACCGTGCGCGCCTGCGCGAAGCTCTCGGTGAGCAGCGTGGCGGTCTCGCCCATGCGCTCCTGCATGCCGCCAGAGGCGCGTCGCACGCGCTTGCCGATGCGCCCGATCGGCACCGCGGCCAGCGGGTAGAGCAGCCCCGCCAGCACGCTCAGCTCCCAGTCCAGGTAGACCATCGAGACGACGAGCCCCGCGACCATCGCGACGTTGCCGACCGAGTTGATCGCGCGGATCAGGGCCTCGCGTATGGTCGCGGCGTCCGTGGTGAAGCGCGCCGCGAGCTGGGCCGGCGCCTCGCGCTCGACGCGCGCCAGGTCGGCGCCCACGAGGTGCGCGAACATCCGGCCCTGCAGGTCGCGCACGACGAGCAGCACGAGCTGCTGCAGCAGCACCGTCTGTCCGTACTGCGCCGCCGACTTGGCCGTGACGACCGCGACCACGAGCAGCGGGACCTGGTAGAGGATGCGCGGGTCGCGCGCCTCGAACATCGTCAGGGCGCGCTGGATCACCACGGGGTAGAGCGCCGTGAGCCCCGCCATCACCGCGGTCAGCCCGAGCACCAGCAGCAGCCGCCCGCGGTGCCTGCGCAGCTGGTCGCGCCACAGCCGGCGCATCAGGGCGCGCGTCCCGTCCTCCTTGGCAATGGCAGGGACGATGTCGATCAGGGCATCCATGGCAACGCCTGTAGCACCCGCCCCGCGACACACGCGAGCCTCCAGCAAGGCAAGCGAGTTCTTCCTCGAAACAAAAAACCAAAGAACTTCTGCCCACAAGACCCCCGCCAGTCCCGGCGGCCATGAACCCCATGTGGCAAAGTCTTTTTGCTTCTTTTTCTTCAGAAAAAGAAGGCCTTGCTTACTCTTGCCCCACCAGCTCACGCAGCCTGTCCAGGCACGCCTCGCGCCCCGCCGCGCACCCGCCCTCGACCCACCACGCCCTGACCTCGCGCAGCAGCCGCCCGACCTCCGGCCCCGGCGCGACGCCGCAGGCCACGACGTCGCGCCCCTCCAGCGCGAACGCCGGCCGCCCCGCCGCCGCCAGCCGCGCCCGCAGGCCCGCCCAGCCCTCGCCGTCCCCGCCGCGCAGCCACGCACGCCCGGCGAGCACCTCGGCCGGCACCGCAGCGAGCCAGCGCCGCAGCGCCGCGTCGTCCTCGCCCGGCCCCGGCACGCCGGGCGCGAGCAGCAGCGCCAGCCGCTCCCGCTCCGCCCCCGACAGACGCAGCCGCGCCGCCACCGTGTCGACGTCCGCCCCCCCCTCCGCGAGCAGCGCCGCGAGCCGCAGCACCTCGTCCGCCGGCCCGCCCGCCGCCACCAGCCGCGCGAGCCCCGCCGCCCCCGCCCCCGGCAGCACCGCCGCCAGCACGCCGAGTTCCTCCATCAGCGCCAGCGCTCCCGCCGGGTCCGGCGCCGCGAGGATCCGCCGCAGCTCCCCCCACACCCGCTCGCCCGACAGCCGCGCCAGGTCCCCCGTCGCCGCCGCGATCGCCGCCACCGCGTCCGCGTCCGGCTCGCCCCGCCCGTAGCGCGCCTGGAACCGGAAGAACCGCAGCACCCGCAGCGCGTCCTCCGCGATCCGTGCCGCCGCCTCCCCCACGAACCGCACCCGCCCCGCGGCCAGGTCCGCCCGCCCGCCGAACGGGTCGAACACCGCGCCAGAGCGCTCCAGCGACATCGCGTTGATCGTGAAGTCCCGGCGCGCCGCGTCCTCGCCCCAGTCCTGCGTCCACGCCACCACCGCGTGCCGCCCGTCCGTCGCCACGTCGCGCCGCAGCGTCGTCACCTCGAACCGCGATGGCCCGCTCAGCACCGTCAGCGTGCCGTGCGCCAGCCCCGTCGGGATCACCCGCAGCCCCGCCGCCCGCAGCGCCGCCGACGCCTCACCCGGCGCGTCCGGACCCGCCAGGTCCACGTCCGCCACCGCCCGCCCCGCGATCGCGTCGCGCACGCAGCCGCCCACCAGGCGCGCGCCCGGCAGCGCGGCCAGCACGGGCGCAAGGCCGGGCGTGTCGAG
This sequence comes from Janthinobacterium lividum, assembly GCA_050920955.1. Taxonomy (GTDB): domain Bacteria; phylum Pseudomonadota; class Alphaproteobacteria; order Acetobacterales; family Acetobacteraceae; genus CAXSEF01. Next base: position 7,354 of record JBPBQS010000330.1, read on the forward strand.
CAACGCCAGAAGCGCGGGGATCATGCGGGGGCCCGAAGCAGGCAAGCACGGGCTCTGCCCAAACCCGCAAAGGGTCCGAGGACCCTTTGATCCCATCTACTTAAGGGAAGCCATCCAAGGGGCTTCCCTTGGCGGAGTTTGAGGCGGAGCCTCATGCTTGCCTGCCTCACCGCAGCCGCCGCGCCAGCTGCACCAGGATCGACGCCGTCGCCCCGAAGACGTGGTGCTCGGCGTGCGGCCACACCCAGACCTCGCGCGTGCGCTCCCCGAGCACGGCCTCGCGCCGCTGCGGCGCGGCGGGGTCCAGCAGCACCGACAGCGGGAGCTGGAAGATCGCGTCGACCTCGTGCGGCGAGGCCCGCAGCGGCGGCAGCGCCTCCACCAGCCCCAGCACCGGCGTGATGAGGAACCCCGTCCCCGTCGCCTGGTCCGGCAGCCGCCCGAGCAGCTCCACGGCGCCCGGCGGCAACGCGACCTCCTCCCACGCCTCGCGCAGCGCGGCGGCCTCGGCGTCGGCGTCGCCCGGGTCGCGCCGGCCGCCGGGGAAGCTCACCTGGCCCGCGTGGCGCCGCAGCCCCGCGTGCCGGCGCGTCAGCAGCACGCCCGGCTCCGCGCCGAGCACGATCGCCACCAGCACCGACGCCGCCACCAGGTCGCCCGGCGCCGCCTCGCCCACCGTGGTCGTCAGCTCCGGCACCACCAGCGTGTCCGCCGCCCCGTGCCGCCCGCCCTCGCGCGCGGACATCGCAGGCGCGAGGTCGACCTCCGTCACCGGCCGCGCGAGCCGGCGCCGGATCTCGTCGGCATCGAGGGCCACGCCGCTCAGTCCGCCCCGGCCCCGTCCTCGAAGTCGTCGTCGCCGTCCCCGGCCGTCTCGTCGGGCATGTCGCCGAGCGGGAAGAAGCGCTGGCAGCTCCAGACCCCGAGCAGGCGCCGGCCGCCCACCGTCTCCGGCACCGCGAGCGCCACCAGCTCGTAGTAGGTGGCGCGGTTCACCCTGGCCTCGACGCCGGCGGCGCCCTCGCCGGGGCGCACGAGGACGTAGGGCGTGGGCTCGCCCGTCGCGGGGTCGCGGTGCACGCGCAGGGGGTGCTCCTCGTCCAGCGTGACGCACTGGTCGACGTTGGTGCGGAACGACAGGGTCTGGGCGCAGTCGCAGCCGCGCCAGTCCAGCTCCACCGCCACAAAGGGCGCGTCCTCGACCTCGATCCGCCCGCGCTCGGCCGGCGTCTCGAGCCAGAACGCGCCGTCGCGGTCGCGCCGGAGCACGCTGGCGAACAGGCACACCAGCTCCTTCCGCTGCACGACGCTGCCGCGGTAGAGCCAGGCGCCGTCGCGCCGGATCACGAACGGCAGGTCGCCGCACTCCACCCGCGCCCGGCGCGGCGCCGACACGTCGCGCGCCTTGCAGCCGGTGGCTGCGGGCGACAGATCGGAGCACTGCAGGGGCATGGTATCGGTCAAGGATGCGTCTCCCGGGGCAGAAACCCGCGTCGTCTGCCTCCGGGATATAGGGAGACCCCCCCGACGGTTGAAAGACCCGCCGCCTCTTCCCTGCGTCATGGGATCGAAGGGTCCCCGGACCCTTCGCGGGTCCGGGCGTGGCGGCCAAGGGTTCCAACGATCCGCCTGGATCGTTGGAATGGCCGCGGAGGGAGGGCCCGGCCCTGCTTCCTACTCCGCGACCGCGAGCAGCGGCGCCACCACCCGTTCCGGCACGTCCAGCGTGTCGCGCCAGAACCCCACGGACCGCAGCTCCGGCGCCGCCTCCCGCCAGCGCGCCGCGGCTGCCGGCCCGTGCCGCTGCAGCGCCCACAGCGCGCGCGCCGCCTGCCGCGCGAGGTCGCGGAAACGCTCGCGCGAGCGGTGCAGGTCGGGCAGCTCGGTGTCCCACCAGGTCTCCAGCGCCACGCGGTCCGAGCCGGCGAGCGTGACCCACGCGAAGTCGCCCACCGCGAGGCGCCGCGCCGGCCCGCCGCGCGTCGGCGCCAGCGCGTTGCGCACGAGCGCCCGCCCCAGCGCCCACAGGTATCCCGCCCGCCCGCGCGGCAGCGGGGGCACGGCGTGCGGCTGCAGCACCGCCGAGCGCGGCACCGCCTCCTGCGGGTAGGCTTGGCGCAGCGCGCCGAGCCCGGCGTGGCGCGCGGCGGGGCTGCCGCGGAACACGTCGGGCCCGGCCAGGAAGTCCTCGATGCCGCGCACCACGAGCGCCGTGGAGTAGTAGCGGTAGGTCATCAGGTGCAGCAGCACCTGTCGCGCCATGCGCCGCGTCACCGCGCGGGGCCGGTCCGGCCGGTGCAGCGCCATGGCGACCAGCATGTTGCGCGTCTCGTAGTAGAGCTGCCAGCCGCCGAGCCGCAGGTAGAACGGCTCGTGCCACACCGCGATGCCCGGCACCGGCACGGTGCGGATGCCCGCCTCGTACAGACGCAGCCCGAACTCGGTGTCGTCGCCGCGGATGAAGCACGGCAGCGGCATGCCGACGCGCTCGACCAGACGCAGCGGGAAGCCGAAGCACCACCAGCCGTTGTAGTGCACCGGCCGCGGGTCGCACAGCACGCCCAGCGCCTCAGGCGCGGCCACGTCGAGGTCGCCGTGCTCGGGGTGCAGGTCCCAGTGGCGCTCGCCGATGGTGGCGCCGGCCTCGAACAGGCGCGTGGGCTGGGCGCCGTCGAGCATGTGGCCGCCCACCGCGAGGTCGCCGCGCGCCAGCGTGAGGAAGGAGGACATGCGCAGCAGGCTGTCGGCCTCCAGCACCACGTCGTCGTCGAGGAACGCCACGTGGTCCACCGCCGGGTCGTCGATGGCCTCCAGCAGCCCGCGCCCGAAGCCGCCGGCGCCGCCGTGGTTGCCCTGCTCGACCAGCGTGAGCTTCGCGCCGAGACGCGCTGCCACTGGCGCCACCAGCGGGTGCGCGGCCAGCCCCGGCCGCCCCTGGCTCACCACGATGACCCGGGCGAGCCGCGCCATCACCGCCGGCGCGTCGGCCAGGGTTCCCAGCACGCGCGCGATGTCGGCCTCGCGGTTGAAGGTGCAGAACACGGCCGCCAGGCGCACCGGCTCGCCGCGCTCCTCAGGGGCCACCCACTCGGCGCGGTGCAGCACCGCCGGCCCGTCCAGCGCCACGACCTCGAAGTAGAGCGCCCCGTGCTGGCGGAAGCTGGCCGCCCCGTCGCCGAGCGTCACGCGCAGCTCCGGCCCCGTCGACGCCGCCTCGTGCAGCAGCGTGACGCGGCCGGGTCCGCGCCGCAGCACGCGCAGCCGCACCCGCCCCTCGACGCGCACCCGCAGCTCCACCGCGCCGAGCCGCGTGTGCAGGCGCCACTGCGTCTCGAACAGCGCCCCGAAATACGTGTCGAAGCGCAGCCGCGTGCCTTCCCCGAAGCAGATCCGCCCGTCGGGATGCGCCTCCGCCTCGACGCCGCCCGGCCCGGGCGCGTCGCGTTCGGCACGCCAGTACAGGTCGCGCAGCGCCGTGGGGCAGCGCGTCGGCACGGCCTGCAGCAGCAGCCCCGCGCCGGACCGCCCCGCGTCGTGTCCCTGGTGATGGGGCATCGCATCCTCCGTTCCGGCCGGGCGGCCGCGGGCCGGCGACGCCTGCTCCGCCCCCGTTCGCCCCGCGCCTGCCTTGCGTGCCCACAACGCGGCAGCACCGCGCCGCGAACCAAGGCAATCCCCGTCCGCATACCGCTGGACAGTACAACACTGGGTGATGGCCTCGTTCCCGCCACTATCCCCGTGCATCGTCGCCATGCCACTGAGAACCCGGACACGGAAGCGTGCGGAAAGGCGCCTTCCACAACTGCTGCTGGCACGCCGATGGGGCGCACACTTCTGTGGCAGCCCCCTGACGCGTCGGGTCGCTTCGGGCGTCGCCCATGCGGCCGCGGTGCGGCTGCTGCGTGCCGCGCCGCCGATAGGGTCGCGCAATGGTGTCCGATCTGTTACGAACCAAGGCCGCGCGAGGCCGTTGACCACCCCGCGCCCCAGTCGAGGCCACCAGGGAAGTCCATGCCACCACTCCACGAGACGGCTCCGCGCGGGCCGGACACGCTGCCGCTCCTGCTCTGCCTGTCGCACCTGCGATGGGACTTCGTGTTCCAGCGCCCGCAGCACCTCCTGACCCGCGCCGCCGGGCAGTACCGCGTGGTGTTCGTGGAGGAACCCGTGCGCGGCGGCGCGCAGCCCCCGGCGATGTCCGTGCGCGACACCGCGCAGGGCGTCACCGTCGCCACGCCGCACCTGCCCGACGGGATGGACGAGGCGGCCTCGGAGCCGGCGCAGCGCGCGCTGCTGGACGCGTTGCTGGCCGGGCTGGGTCGCGCGCCCGACGTCCTGTGGTTCTATTCGCCGATGTTCATGGCCGTGGCCGGGCACCTCGACGCCCCCGTGGTCGTCTACGACTGCATGGACGAGCTGTCGCTGTTCCGCGGCGCGCCGTCCCGCCTGCAGCGGCTGGAGTCCGACCTGTTCGACCGCGCCGGCCTGGTGTTCTGCGGCGGCCGCAGCCTCCACGAGGCCAAGCGCGGCCGCCATCCCAGCGTCCACCTGTTCCCGTCCAGCATCGACGCCGCGCACTTCGCCCCCGCCCGCGCCACCGGCGAGGCGGCGCTGCCCGACCCCGCCGGCCAGGCTGCGCTGCGCCACCCGCGCATCGGCTACTTCGGCGTGATCGACGAGCGCATCGACCTGGCGCTGGTCGAGGCCGTGGCCCGGCTGCGCCCCGACTGGTCGTTCGTGATGCTCGGCCCGCTGGCCAAGCTCGAGCCCGAGGCCCTGCCGCAGGCGCCCAACCTCCACTGGCTCAGCGGACGCCGCTACGCCGAGCTGCCCGCCCACCTCGCGCACTGGGACGCCGGCCTGATGCCGTTCGCGCTCAACGAGGCGACGCGCTTCATCAGCCCCACCAAGACGCCGGAGTTCCTCGCCGCCGGCGTGCCCGTGGTCTCCACCCCGGTCGCCGACGTCGTGCGCGACTGGGGCGGCCAGGGCCCCGGGGCCGAGCCCGCGCTGGTGCGCATCGCCGCCGACGCCGCCGGTGTCGCGGCCGCGCTGGACGCGACCCTGGCCGAGCCCCGCGCGCCCTGGCTGGCGCGCGTCGACGCCCGCCTCGCCCTGATGTCGTGGGACATGACCTGGGCGGCGATGCGCGCCGAGATCGCCGCCGCCCGTGCCCCGTCGCCCGCGGGCGACTCTCCCAGCCCTTCAAAGGATATCGCCCATGTATGACTGGCTCGTCGTCGGCGCAGGCTTCGCGGGCGCGGTGCTCGCCGAGCGCCTGGCCTCCCAACGCGACGAGCGCGTGCTGGTGATCGATCGCCGCCCCCACGTCGCGGGCAACGCCTTCGACCACCTCGACGAGGCCGGCGTGCTCGTGCACCGCTACGGCCCGCACATCTTCCACACCAACTCCGACGCCGTGTTCGCCCACCTCTCGCGCTTCACCGAGTGGCGCCCCTACGAGCACCGCGTGCTCGGCGAGGTCGACGGCATGCGCGTGCCGATCCCGATCAACCTCGACACCATCAACACCCTCTACGGCCTGTCTCTCACCTCCGACGAGCTTGAGGGCTGGTTCGCCGCCCGCGCCGAGCCTGTGGCGGAGATCCGCACCAGCGAGGACGTCGTGGTCAGCCGCGTCGGCCGAGAGCTCTACGAGAAGTTCTTCCAGGGCTACACGCGCAAGCAGTGGGCGCTCGACCCCTCCGAGCTGGACCGCGCCGTGACCGCGCGCGTGCCGGTGCGCTCCAACCGTGACGACCGCTACTTCACCGACACGCACCAGGCGATGCCGCTGCACGGCTACACCGCGATGTTCGAGCGCATGCTCGACCACCCCAACATCACCGTGCGCACCTCCACCGACTACGCCGACGTGCTCGGCCGCGTGGAGTTCCGCCGCCTCGTGTGGACCGGCCCGGTCGACGAGTTCTTCGGCCACCGCTACGGCCGCCTGCCGTACCGCAGCCTGCGCTTCCGCCACGAGACCCTGGACCAGGAGCGGTTCCAGCCCGTCGGCACGGTGAACTTCCCGCAGACCGAGGACTTCACCCGCGTCAGCGAGTACAAGCACCTCACCGGCCAGGTCCACCCGCGGACCAGCGTGACCTACGAGTACCCGACCGCCGACGGCGACCCGTACTACCCGATCCCGCGCCCGGAGAACCAGGCGCTCTACAAGCGCTACGAGGCGCTGGCCGACGCCACCCCCGACACCTTCTTCGTCGGCCGCCTCGCCACCTACCGCTACCTCAACATGGACCAGGTCGTGGGCCAGTCGCTCGCCACCTTCGCCCGCCTCGACGCCGCCCTGCCGCGCGGCGCGGACGGCCTGGACGCGAACGACACCGTGCTGGCGAGCCAGGCGGCGGACTGAGCCATGCCGCCCGACGCCCCCGAACCCGCGAAACCCCTCCCCACGCCGCCGGTCGCGGTGTGGGGCGGCGCGGAGTGCAGCGTGGTGCGCCTGCACGACGCCTGGCGCGACCAGACGCGCGAGACCGGGCACCACGACCGCTTCGACGACCTCGCGCGCATCGCCGCCATGGGCATCCGCACCGTGCGCGCCGCCGTGCTCTGGGAGCGCTGCGTGCCAGGCCCCGCGCACTGCGGCTGGACCTGGCACGACGCGCGCATGGCCGAGATGCGCCGCCTCGGCCTCGCCCCGGTCGTCGGCCTGATGCACCACGGCTCCGGCCCGCCCGGCACC
>JBPBQS010000055.1:0-14020 GCA_050920955.1 Janthinobacterium lividum
GCAGTTGTAGGGGTCCTGCAGCAGCAGCTGGAACCCCCGCCGCATGGCGAGGCGCTCGCGCCGGTCCATGGCCGCGATGTCGCGCCCCTCGAACAGGATCGAGCCCGCGTCCGGCTCCTCCACCCACGACAGCAGCCGCGACAGCGTCGACTTGCCGCACCCCGACTCCCCCACCAGGCCGAAGTTGTCGCCGGGGAACACGTCGAAGCTCACGCCGCGCACCGCCTGCACGTCCTGGCGCGCGAACAGCCGGCCGCGGCTCCTGACGTGGTAGGTCTTGGCGACGCCCGACACGCGCAGGATCGGCTGCACGCCCGCGGACGCCGGGGCAGGGGCCCCCGCCACGCCGGCCGCCTGCGCCCCGGGCGGCGCCGGCACCGCCTCGCCGGTCCAGATGCGCGGCGTGCGCGCGACGAGCTCGCGCGTCGCGGCATGGCGCGGCTGGCGCACCACCACCGCGGGATCGCCGCGCTCGACGATCCGCCCGCCGGCCAGCACCACCATCTCGTCGCACACCTCGGCGACCGAGGGCACCGAGGTGGAGATGAACACGATCGCCGTCGACATGCGCTCCCGCAGCTCGCGCAGCAGACGCACGATCTGCGCCGCCACGGTGACGTCGAGCGGCTGGATGACGTTGTCGCAGATCAGCAGGTCCGGCTCGGTGATCATCGCGTCCACGATCACCGCGCGCTGCAGCATCCCCCCCGAGTACTGCCCGGGGAACTCGCCGTAGCGCTGCGCCGCGGACGGGATGCGCACCGCGTCCAGCAGCGCCACCACGCGCCTGCGCGCCTCCGCCATGTCGAGCCCCGCACCCTCGCTCCGCCCTCGCACCGCGCGCAGCTTCTCCGCGATCTGCACGCCGACCGGCAGCGTCGGGTCGAAGGCGCTGCCGGGGTCTGCGCCGATGAAGCCGATGCGCGCGCGCGCCGCCCGCGCCACCGCCGGGTCCAGCAGGTCGCGCCCGCCGAACGTCACGCCGCCCCCCGTCACCGCGAGCGGCGAGGACACCCACCCCACCATCGCCTTGGCCAGCGTGGTCTTGCCCGACGCGCTCTCGCCGAGGATGCCGAGCACCCGGTCCCTGCGCACCGCGAGGTCGATGTCGTGCAGCACCGGCCTGCGCTCGCCCCCCCGCGCCAGCCCGATCGACAGCCCCGACAGCGCGAGCAGCGGCGCCTCCGCCCCGGCCGCCGGCGCCGCGAACCCGTCCGCCATCAGGCCGTGCCCCCGAGGACGCGGTTGCGCGCCCGCTCGATCGCCGCCCCCACCAGGTTGATGCCCAGCAGGGAGGCGAACAGGAACGCCCCCGGCATGGTCGCGATCCACCAGGCGTTGATCAGGTACTTGCGCCCGTCGGCGATGATGTTGCCGAAGGTGGGCGTGGGCGGCTGCACGCCGATGCCGATGAAGCCCAGGATCGCCTCGAAGATCATCATGCGCGCGATGTCGAGCACGGCGACGAAGGCGATCGGCGGCAGCACGTTGGGCGCGATCATCTGCACGATGATGCGCAGGTCCGAGGCGCCCAGGATGCGCGCGCCGCGCACGTACTCGCGCTGCCGTTCCGCGAGCGTCACCGATCGCGTGACCCGCGCATAGACCGGCCACCCCGACAGCGCCAGCACCGTGGTCACGGTCAGCGGCGTCGGCCGGTGCACCGTGAGGATGGTGATCGCCAGCACGATGAGCGGCACCGCGAGCTGCGCGTCGGTGATGCGCATCAGCACGGTGTCGACCCAGCCGCCGTAGTAGCCGGCGACGAGCCCCACGCAGGCGCCGATCGCGAACATGACCACCACCGCCGAGACGCTGATCGCCAGCGCGTTCTCCAGCCCCACCAGCGAGCGCAGCAGCAGGTCGCGCCCGAGCTGGTCCGTGCCGAGCGGGTGCGCCCAGGTGGCGCCGGCCAGGAAGATCGGCGGCCGGAACCGGTCCCTGATCTCGAGCTTCGTGGCCGACAGCGTCGTCAGGTGCGGATAGACCAGCGCCAGGCCGAGCAGGGCCGACAGCAGCACCGCGCCCAGCCTGAACTCGAACTGCGCCCGCGTCGCGCGCCACAGCCGCAGCCCCGGCCCCGCGCCGCGCGTCGCCGCTGCCGGCACCGCCGCCACGGCCACCCCGTCGGCGCCCATCAGAAGTCCAGCCTCGGGTCGATGCGCGTCGAGACGAGGTCGACCAGGATGTTGATGACCACGAAGATGCAGGCCGACAGCAGCGCCACGCCCTGGATCACCGGGAAGTCGCGCTGCAGCACCGCCTGCACGGTGAGCAGCCCGAAGCCGGGATAGTTGAAGATGTACTCCACGATCAGCACGCCTCCGAGCAGCGCGCCGATCTGCACGCCGAACAGGTTGAGCACGGGCACGGCCGCGTTGCGCACGACGTGGCGCAGGAAGATCCGCCGCCGCGACAGCCCGCGCACCTCGGCCAGGGTGACGAAGCCCTGCCGCTTGGCCGAAGCCACGGACAGGCTCAGGGAGCGCATGAACAGCGGCGACATCTCGATCGCGATCACGAACGCCGGCAGGATCGTGTAGGCGAACCCCTCGTAGCCGATCGACGGGATCCAGCGCAGCTGTGCGGTCACCACCATCGCCAGCACGATGCCCAGCCAGAAGTTCGGCACCGAGACGAACACCGAGCCCAGGTACAGCGCGAGCCGGTCCGGCCACCCCCCCGCGTTCAGCCCCGCCCACACGCCGAGCGGCACCGCGATCGCGGCCGCGAACACCATCGCGAGCCCGGCGAGCTGCAGCGTCATCGGCACGTTCTCGGCCAGCAGGTCGAGCACCTCCGCCTTGTCCCCGTCCCCGCCGTCGTCGCGCGACCCCGACACCATCGAGCCGCTGCGCGCCCTGGTGAACGAGCGCCCGAGGTCGCCGTGCAGCGCGCGGCCGAGCCAGCGCACGTACTGCACCGGGATCGGGTCGCGCAGCCCCATGGCGCGCGAGGTGGCCTCGACCACCGCGTCGCTGGCCATGGGCCCGAGGACGAGCCGCGCCGGGTCGCCCGGCACCAGGCGCAGCACGGCGAAGATCGCGAACGAGACGATCAGCACGATCGGCACGCCCTGCGCCAGCCGCCGCGCGAGGAACGGGAGGAGGGCCACGACCGCCGCCTCAGACGCCCTTGAACTCCGCGCGCGACGCGTCCATCGGCCCGTTCGGGAAGATGAACAGCCCCTCCAGCCCCTTGCGCGTGGCGTTGAGGTTGACCGAGGTGAACAGCGCCAGCGACGGCGCCTTGGACGCGATCACCTCCGTCGCCTTGCCCACCAGCGCCTGGCGCGCCGCCGTGTCCGTCTCCGCGCGCTCCGCCTCCAGCGCGCGGTCGATGTCGGGATCGGCGATGCCGTTGATGATGCCGCCGCGCGACCCCGCCTTGGACGAGAACATCGCGCGCAGCACCATGTCCGGCTCCGGCGTCGCGGTGGACCAGCCGCAGTCGATCATGTTGCCGTCCGCCTCGCTGCCGGCGCGCTGGTAGAGCCGGTCGCCCCAGGCCGCGGTCTCCATCACCGTGAGCTTCACGTCGAAGCCCTGCTCGCCCATCATCGCCGCGATCAGCTCGCCGTACTCCTTGGTCTTGGGATAGAAGCCGGTCGAGGTGATGTACTCGACCTGCGGCAGCCCCTTGCCCTTCGGAAACCCGGCTTTCGCAAGCAGGTCCTGGCACGCCGCCGCGTCGAACTCCGGATAGCCCGGCACCTTCTCGTAGCCGAACTTCAGCGGGCTGATGTACGAGCTCGAGGCCGCCCCCGCCGCCCCCATCAGCTCGAGGATCTGCGATCGGTCGATGGCGTGGCACGCGGCCAGGCGCACCATCGCGTTGTCGAACGGCGCCTTGTTGCAGCGGAAGTGCAGGTACTTGTTCTCTGTCGACAGCGTGTGCGCCGTGGCGACGCGCCCGTCCTTGCCCAGCGTGTCGTACTGCTCCGGCTCCAGCCGCTGCAGCACGTCGATGTTGCCGCTCTGCAGCCCGAGCACGCGCGTGGTGGCATCGGCGACATAGGTGAACTGCACCTCGGCAAGCAGCGGCCTGCCGCGGAAGAACTTGTCGAACGCCTCCAGGTGCGAGGTGTTGCCCTGCTGCTCCCTGAACCGGAACGGCCCGGTGCCGTTCGGCCGCTGCGCGAGCGTGGCCGGCGTGGCGACGTCGGCCTTGGACATGACCGCCATGAACCCGCCGACGAACTGGAACGCCGAGGCGGGGAAGCCGAACCGCTTCGTGTGCACCCGCGCGGTCAGCCGGTCGACGACCTCGACCTCGCACTGCCCGGGATACATCGCACTCGCCGGGCGCGCGGGATCGGTCGCGTACTCCATCGTCGCCTTGACGTCCTCGGCCGAGAACGCCGCGCCGTTGTGGAAGGTGACGCCGTCGCGCAGCCTGTACTCCAGCGTGTAGGGATCGATCAGGGTCTGCCCGGTCGCCAGCTCCCACACGATCTCCGTCGGGTTCTCCGGGCGCAGCGGCGTGCGGAACAGCTGCCCGAACACGAAGCCCTCGAAGTTGATCTGCCCGAGCGACGTGTGGCTGGTCGGGTCCCAGCTCCCGGTCACCGGCTCGGCGGAGGCGAACACCAGGGTGTTGCGCCCCGCGGCATGGCCCCGGCCGATGAACGGCGCGGACAGCGCGAGCGACGCGCCGGCCTGCGTGGCGGCACCCAGGAACGTGCGTCGCGACAGTTTGAACATTTCAACCTCGGCATGACATTCGTGGATCCCGCAGCCGTTGCGAGTGATGCATTGCCCCGGTGCGGAACCGGCGATCCTGAACGCCGCCTCCGGTATGCCGCACCTGCGAACAGCCTACGCACAGCGTCGCGGCTTCGCAAAGCCCCATTCTCCCCGAAGCGCGCGGCCATCTGCCCGCAACACGCCAACGCTCCTGTTGCGGCGCGCAATGCGATGGCCCACCGTGGCCGCGGGCGCAGCAGGAGACGGACATGGACCAGGCGGTGCAGAATCTCGACGGAGCGGAAATCCTCTCCAACGACCCGCCGGGCATGGACAGCTTCTGGATGCCGTTCACCGCGAACCGGCAGTTCCGCAGCGCCCCGCGCATGCTCGTCTCCGCGCAGGACATGCACTACGTCGCCGACGACGGCCGGGGCATCCTCGACGGCGTCGCCGGCCTGTGGTGCTGCAACGCCGGCCACTGCCGCCCGCGCATCGTCGACGCGATCCAGCGCCAGGCCGCGACGATGGACTTCGCGCCGACCTTCCAGATGGGCCACCCCCTGGCGTTCGAGGCCGCCGAGCGCGTCGCCGCCCTGTTCCCCGCCGACCTCAACCGCGTGTTCTTCACCAACTCCGGCTCCGAGGGCGTCGACACCGCGCTCAAGATCGCGCTCGCCTACCACCGCGTGCGCGGCCAGGGCACCCGCACCCGCCTGATCGGCCGCGAGCGCGGCTACCACGGCGTGGGTTTCGGCGGCATCTCGGTCGGCGGCATCCCCGGCAACCGCAAGCATTTCGGCGGCCTGCTGACCGGCGTGGACCACCTGCCGCACACCCACGACCCCGTGCGCAACGCCTTCAGCCGCGGCCAGCCGCAACATGGCGCCGAGCGCGCCGACGCGCTGGACGGCATCGTCGCCCTGCACGACGCGAGCAACATCGCCGCCGTGATCGTCGAGCCCCTGTCCGGCTCCACCGGCGTGCTGGTCCCCCCGCTCGGCTACCTGCAGCGCCTGCGCGAGATCTGCACGCGCCACGGCATCCTGCTGATCTTCGACGAGGTGATCAGCGGCTTCGGCCGCCTCGCCGCCCCCTTCGCCGTCGACCGTTTCGGCGTCGTCCCCGACATGGTGATCGTGGCCAAGGGCATCACCAACGGCGCGATCCCGATGGGCGCCGTGGTGGTGCGCCAGGAGATCCACGACGCCTTCATGACCGGCGGCGAGGCGCAGATCGAGCTGCCCCACGGCTACACCTACTCCGGCCACCCGATGGCCGCCGCCGCCGCCATCGCCACGCTGGACACCTACGCCGAGGAGGGCCTGTTCGAGCGCGCCGCCGAGCTGGAGCCGTACTTCGCCGACGCCGTGCACGGCCTGCGCGACGCCGGCCCGGTGATCGACGTGCGCACCCTGGGCCTGGTCGCCGGCATCGAGCTGGAGCCCCGCCCCGGCGAACCCGGCGCGCGCGCCTACGACGTGCTGTGCGCCTGCTTCGAGGCCGGCGTGCTGGTCCGCACCACCGGCGAGACCGTCGCCCTCTCGCCCCCGCTCATCGTCTCCCGCCCACAGATCGACGAGATCGTCGGCACGCTGGCGGAGGTGCTCCGCCGCGTGGCCTGACCCGACACGAACCGCGCGGGGCAGGGCAGGGGCCCCGCGCCCCGCCACCGCCGGAACACCCCATGCCCGACCGCCTCGACGCCTTCGCCCAGCCCATCGGCGACCCCGTGCCGCACTGGACGCCGCGCGCCCTGCCGCCGCCGACCCCGATGCACGGCCGCTTCTGCCGCGTCGTGCCCCTCGACGTGGACCAGCACGCCGCCGCCCTGCACGCCGCCTACGCGGAATCCCCCGACGGCCGCGGCTGGACCTACCTGCCCGCCGACCCGTTCCCCACGCTCGCCGAATACCGCGACGCCCTGCACGCCGCGACTGCCGGCACCGACCCCCTGCCGCACGCGATCCTCGACGCCACGACCGGCGAGCCGCTCGGCGCCGCCTCCTTCATGCGCATCGACCGTGCCCACGGCACCATCGAGATCGGCGCGATCCACTTCTCCCCGCGCCTGCAGCGCCGCCCCGCCGCCACCGAGGCGCTCGCCCTGATGATGCGCCGCGCCTTCGACGAGCTGGGCTACCGCCGCCTCGAATGGAAGTGCGACAGCCTGAACGCGCCCTCGCGCGCCGCCGCCCTGCGCCTCGGCTTCAGCTACGAGGGCCTCTTCCGCCAGGCCGTCGTCTACAAGGGCCGCAGCCGCGACACCGCCTGGTTCTCCGTCACCGACGCCGACTGGCCCACGGTGCGCGCGGGCCTCGACGCCTGGCTCGACCCCGCGAACTTCGACCCCTCCGGCCTCCAGCGCCGATCGCTCCAGGCCGCACGAACCCACGCCGCCGCCTGAACGCAGCCCCGCGTCACCACCCCCCGAACCGCGGCCAGCACGCCAGCGCCGCCCCCGCGTCCGCCCGCACCACCGCATACCCGGAGAACTGCGCCGCCGTGGCGCACGCATGGTTCGGCAGCACGCGCAGCAGCGTCCCCACCGCCAGCTCCGGCAGCACGCCTCCGCTCCCCGCGCGCAGCGCCACGATCCCGTGCTCCTGGTTGGCCTCCGCCACCACGAGATCCCCGAGCACCCGCCCCTCCACGTCGCACACCAGCCCGTACCCCTGGTCCACCGCCTGCGACGCCGTGCCGCGGTCGCGCGACATCGCCATCCACCCCGCGTCGACCAGGACCCACCCCCGCGCGCGCTGGTGCCCGATCACCGTCGCCAGCACCGACAGCGCGATGTCGTCCGTGGAACAAACCCCGATCCCCGCCATCACCAGGTCGAAGAACACGTGCACCCCCGCCCTTACCTCGGTGACGCCCGAGAGATCGCGCGCCGCGTGCGCCGTCGGCGTCGACCCCACGCTGACCACCGGACAGTCCAGCCCCGCCGCGCGCAGCGCCTCCGCCGCCACGACCACCGCCGCGCGCTCCCGCTCCGCGCACGCCGCATGCGCCGCCTCGCCCGCGACGCCGTAGCTCTCCCCCGCATGGGTCATCACGCCGCGCAGCACCGCGCCCCCCGCGACCACCGCCCGTCCCAGCGCCACCAGCGCCGGATCGCCCGGCCGCAGCCCGCCGCGATGCCCGTCGCAGTCCACCTCGATCATCACCGGCACCGCATCCCCGGCCGCCCGCGACGCCGCCCCCACCGCCTCCGCCTGCTCGACCGAGTCCAGGATGACGCACAGGTCGCACCCCGACGCGCGCAGCGCGAGCACGCGCCCGAGCTTGCCCGGCGCGATCCCCACCGCGTACAGGACGTCGCGCACGCCGGCTGCGGCGAACACCTCCGCCTCCTTCAGCGTGGACACGGTCGCCGGCCCGTCCCCGCCCGCAAGAACAAGCCGTGCGACCTCCACCGACTTCACCGTCTTGAGGTGCGGCCGCAGCACGACCCCGTGCGGCGCGAGCCGCTCGCGCAGCCGCGCGACGTTGCGCAGCATCCGCGCCTCGTCGAGCACGAGGGCGGGCGTCTGCAGCGCGCCCAGGCGCTCGGCGTCGGTCATGGCAAGGCCCCCGTGCAAGAGAGGGGCAAGGGTTAGGCCATCGCCGCCGCCCGCGCCACCGGCCCGGCCGCCCCCGCCGTACATTCCGCCCCCGCCCCGAACCCGCACGCCGCCGATCCATCACGAAAACGCAACGACATGCCCCGCGCCGGCACGGGGTACGTCAAAACGCGTAGTGCCGCTCCCGCGCCCCTTCGATAACGATGTTGTGTGGACAACGTCCTTCTTCCGGAAGGACGCGTGCACGGGCCACGGCCGCCGACCGCAGGCGCACGGCCACGATCGACGCACCCGACCCGCGCCGGCGCCAGTCCGCACGATGCTCTCGTCGTGCGGGGAAAAACACCACTCGTCTCGGCGAGAGCACGGAGAACGGCATGACCCGCACCAAGCCCCGCCAGCAGCGCCGTGCCCGCGACCCCCTGAACCCCGCCGCGCGCCACGCCGGCGCGGCCACGCTCCTGCTCGGCCTGTGCGCCACCGCCGCGCTGCCGGCCCGCGCGCAGGCCCAGTCGGCCGCCCCCGCGAACACCGTCGTGGCCCAGGCCAACGCGCCTGCCGACGCGCCCGGCCCCAACGCCTACGTGCGCACGCCCGGCCCCGCCGCCGGCGGCACGCTGCCGCCGGGCGCGATCCAGGAGGAGGTCAACCCGCGCATCATCCCGGGCCTGGTCAAGCCGGTGCAGACGCGGGCCACCGAGGACGGCCCGCTCGCCGGGGTGCGCGACACCCTGGCCAACGCCGGCATCTCCGTGCACGCGCTGTTCCTCGACTTCTTCGAGGCCAACCCGAGCGGCGGCATCGCCACCGGCAACACGTCGAACACCGGCTACCTGATCCTGGGCGCCGACGCCGACACCGACAAGATCCTTGGCCTGCACGGCGGCACGCTGCACTTCGAGGAAACCATCTTCCCGTTCCGCCAGAACTCGGACATGGCGTCGCAGATCGGCGACAGCATCGTGGGCTACCAGCCCGCCTACACGGTGATCGCCAACCAGCTCTCCGTGCTGACCTACGAGCAGAAGCTCTTCAACGACCGCCTCGACATCGAGGCCGGCCGCTCCAACCCGTTCAAGTACTTCGCGCTGCCGGTCTGCCAGTCGATCAACAGCTGCTTCTCCTCGATCCTGCAGAACAACGCGGGCGTCCCCTCGCCGCAGTACTCGGTGTGGTCGGCCCGCGCCTCCTACAACATCACGCCGTCGGACTACGTGCAGGTCGGCGCCTTCGAGGTGAACCCGACCGTCCACACGCGCTACGGCTACAACTTCCCCGCCGACGGCGCGACCGGCGAGCTCACCCTCCTCGAGATCGGCCACAAGACCGACTTCAGCACGACCGCCTACCCCGGCCGCTACTCGCTCACCGGCTTCTACAACACCGCGCAGCACGCCGACGCCAGCCAGACCTCGCTCGGCCGCAACAAGGCCTACTACCCCGGCGACTCCGCCAAGGTGGTCAACGGCACCTCCGGCCTCATCGCCGAGGGCCAGCAGGTCGTCTGGCGCGCCGACGGCGGCACGACCAGCAACAAGGCGCCGACCTCGATCGCCGTCTACGGCAACGTCAGCCTCGGCCTGGACTCCACGACCGCGCTGCGCTCCAGCGTCTTCGCCGGCGCCACGCTGCAGTCCCCCTTCGCCGGCCGCCCCGCCGACCGCTTCGGCGTCAAGGTGAACTGGGAGCGCCTCAACCAGCGCGAGGGCGACTTCGAGACCGCCGCCAGCGCCGTCTCCGGCGGCAACGGCGGCACGGTCCCCCTGAACAGCTACATCTTCGAGCTGAACGCCCACCTCCAGGTCTTCTCCGCGGTCGCCTTCGAGCCCGTCGTCCAGTACCTCGTCCACCCCAACGACTTCTACAACCCGTACACGCCGAACCGCGCCAAGGACGGCTTCTACGTCGGCGGCACCCTCGTCGTCCCGATCGGCGTCATGCTCGGCCTCGCCAAGCTCTGAAGGCCAGGGAAGCAAGCAGTTCTTTCCTGAAAGAAAGAACCAAAGAACTTCGCCCCGAGGGTCCCTGGCCCCCACGCCGGCCAGGGATCCTTCGTGGCAAAGTCTTTTTGCTTCTTTTTCTTCAGAAAAAGAAGGCCTTGCTTCCTTCCTACCCCTGCTCCAGCAGCCGCGCCGCCATGGCTGCCGCCGCCGACCGGTTCTCGACGCCGAGCTTGGCGAACACCTGCTCGAGGTGCTTGTTCACGGTGCGCGGGCTGAGCGAGAGGATGTCGGCGATGTCCTTGTTCGGCTTGCCCTGCGCGACCCAGAACAGCACCTCCGCCTCGCGCGGCGTGAGCCCGAAGCGCTGGCGCAGCAGCCCGTCCGCGCCCGAGCCGGCGGCGACCAGGCGCAGCAGCAGCTCGTCCGGCCCGGTCTCGCCCACGAACGAGAACTCCAGCAGCTGGTCGCCGGCGGCCGAGGGCGCCATCGCCTGGCGCTGCGAGAACCCCAGCGGCCCGAGCCTGACCCAGTCGCGGATCGTGGCCGGCAGCACGGGCGTCACCTCGCCGGCCGCGGTGATCAGGCTCGCGGCCTGCGGCGTGCACCACAGCACGGCGCCGGAACGGTCCACGGCGAGCAGGAAGCGCCCCGACACGTCGAGCGCCGCGCGCGCGCTGCGCGTGAGCCGCGCGTTGGCCAGGTGCACGGCGATGCGCGCCACGACCTCGTCGGGCGAGACGGGCTTGGTGACGTAGTCCACGCCGCCGGCGGCGAGCCCGCGCACGACGTGCTCGCTCTCCGTGAGCCCGGTCATGAACACGATGGGCGTGGACTCCAACGCGTGGATGCGCTTGAGCCTGCGGCACGCCTCGAAGCCGTCCATGCCCGGCATCAGCGCGTCGAGCAGCACGATGTCCGGCGTCACCCGCTCCACCAGCGCCAGCGCGGCCGCCGCAGACTGCGCCACGAGCACGGTGTAGCCCGCCAGCTCCAGCGTGTCGTTGAGCATGCCGAGCGTCCCCGGGCTGTCGTCGATCACGAGCACGATGTCGCCCTGCGTCACGCCGATCCTTCCTGCACTGCAACGTCCGCGCCGCGCGGCACGGCGGCGTCGAGCGCGCCCATGAACTCGTCCATGCGGAACTCCGACACCAGCACGCGCAGGTGCGCCAGGTACGCCGCCGCGTCCGGGCTCTCGCCCTCCAGCAGCGCCAGGCGCGCGTGGATGCCGCGCACGTAGCCGATCTCCGCGAGCTGGCGCAGCTCGCCGAGCTGGCGCGGCGAGAGCGTCGTGGCGCTGGGCGCGGCAACCTGCTCCGGCGGCGCCACGCAGCGCCACGTCAGGCCGAGCAGCTGCTCGACGCGGTCCAGCACGGCGTCGAGCGACACCGGCTTGGTGAGGATCCCGTCGTGGTCCACGTCCGCCCCGGCGCCCTGGCGCAGCTCGCCCGCGTTGGCCGAGACGACCAGGATCGGCACGCGCGGCCCGGGCCTCGCGCGCAGCCGCCGTGCGACCTCCCAGCCGCTCATCCCGGGCATGGCGATGTCGAGCAGGAACAGGTCGGGCATCCGCTCGTCGGCCAGCCTCAGGCACGCCTCGCCGTCCGCCGCATGGCGCAGCGCGAAGCCGAGCGGCGCCAGCAGCGCGTCGAGCAGCCCGCGGTGCGCCGCGTCGTCGTCGGCCACCACGATCTCGCGCACGCACCCCTCGTAGCCGTCCACCCGGCTCTCCTGCAGGGCGGGGTTGCCGACCGCCCCGCCGTCCGCGCCGTGCACGGTGGCGAGCATCAGCCGCACCCCGAACCGGCTGCCGCGCCCCGGCGCGCTGTCGAGCGTGATCTCGCCCCCCATGATCTGCACCAGCAGCCGCGTCAGCGTCAGCCCGAGCCCGACCCCCTCGGTCGGCGCGTCCGGGTCCTCGATGCGCTGGAACGGCTCGAAGATGCGCTCGTGGTCGGCCGCCGCGATGCCCGCGCCGGTGTCCTCGACGACGAACTCCGCGACCTCGTTGCGGTACGCGAGCCCGAGCCGCACCTGCCCGGCCGCGGTGAACTTCAGCGCGTTGGACAGCAGGTTGATCAGCACCTGGCGCAGCCTGCGCGCATCGGTGACCACGCGCTCCGGCAGCACGGGCGGCCGGGTGAACACGAAGCCGATGCCCTTCGCCTCCGCCTGCAGCCTGAACATGCTGACGATCTGCTCCAGGAACTCGCCGAGCCGCACCTCGTCGCGGTAGACGTCGATGCGCCCCGCCTCGATCTTGGAGATGTCGAGCAGCCCCTCGATCAGCCCCGCGAGATGCTCGCCGGAGCGCCGTATCACCCGCAGGCTGTGGCGCCGCCGCTCCGGGATCGACGGGTCGCGCTCCAGCAGCTGCGCGTAGCCCAGGATGGCGTTGAGCGGCGTGCGCAGCTCGTGGCTGATGCCCACGACGTAGCGGCTCTTGGCGAGGTTCGCCGCCTCCGCGACCTCCTTGGCCTGCTGCAGCTTGGCGTCGGTGCGCGTGTGCGCCTCGATCTCGCGCAGCAGCAGCCCGGTCTGCTGGAAGCTCTCCGCCTGCGCAGCGCGCCGGCTCTCCCCGGCCAGCACCAGCAGCCAGGCGACCACGGCCGCGATCATCGCCAGCACCACGAACGCCTCGCCCAGCGCCGCCGCCACCACCGTCGGCTCGCCCGCCCCCGCCGCCACGGTCTGCGCGTACACCCCCAGCAGCAGCACGCCGACCGCCGCCAGCATCAGCCCCATGACCCCGGCGAAGCGCCCGACCCGCCCGCCCGCGACCCGCGCCACCGCCTCCGGCAGCACGCGCCTGACCTGTGCGCCGATGCGCGCGTGCGGCCGGCACATGTTGCCGCAGCGCGCGTCCAGCGAGCAGCACAGCGAGCAGATGGCGCCCCCGTACGCCGGGCACGACGCCATGTCCTCCGGCTCGAACGCGTTCTCGCACACCACGCAGGTCAGCGACGCCATGCGCCCCCACGCCGCCCTCGGCCGGCGCGCCAGGTAGAACCGCCCCCCCGTCGCCCACGCGATCGCCGGCGCCGCGGCAAAGGCCGTCGCGAACCCCAGGAACGGCGCCCCCGCCCGCGCCATGTCGCCCAGCGCGCCGAGCTGCGCCGCCACCGCCAGCGCCACGCCGCCGAACATGGCGCCCACGCCCACCGGGTTGATGTCGTGCAGATGGGCGCGCTTGAACTCGATCCCCGGCGGGCTGAGCCCGAGCGGCTTGTTGACCACGAGGTCCGCGACCAGCGCCCCCACCCACGCCGCCGCGACCGAGGAATACGCCACCAGCGTGTGCTCGAGCGCCCGGTAGACCCCCAGCTCCATCAGCCCCAGCGCGATGAGCACGTTGAACACGACCCACACGACGCGCCCCGGGTGGCTGTGCGTGAGGCGCGAGAAGAAGTTCGACCAGGCGATCGACCCCGCGTAGGCATTGGTGACGTTGATCTTGAGCTGCGAGACCACGACGAAGCAGCTCGCCAGCGCCAGCGCCCCGCCCGCGGACGGCAGCACGTAGCCGAACGCCACCCGGTACATCAGCGCGGGCTGCGCGGCCTCCTCGCCCGCAATCCCCGCGTGCACCGCGAGGCACGCGAGGAACGACCCCGCGAGCAGCTTGAGCGCCCCCGGCACGATCCACCCCGGCCCGCCGGCGAGCATCGCCGCCCACCACGCCACGCCCCGCGTCGTCTCGCGCGGCGGCAGGAACCGCAGGAAATCCACCTGCTCGCCGACCTGCGCCACCAGCGAGAAGATCACCGCCCCCGCCGCGAGCACGGAGGCCGCCGACAGCGTGCCCCCCTCGCTGCCCGCGAAATGC
>JBPBQS010000173.1:0-13961 GCA_050920955.1 Janthinobacterium lividum
GGCCGGTGCTGTTCACCGGCATGGCGGACGCTGCGGGCAGGGCCAGCGGGGAATGGATCGGCCTGATGCGGCTGAGCGCGCGCGGGGCGACTCTGGTGCGCGAGGAGCTGGCGCGCATGGCCGACGAAGGGGAGCTGGCGGCGGCCGACCTGCCTGCACTGCTCGGGCGCCTGGCACGACGCGACAAGGTGGCGGTGCACTACATCAGCGGCCACTGGCTCGACGTCGACACGCTGACCGACCTGGCCGAAGCGCGGAACTTTTCCTAGGTGCTGGACGCGCGGGCGTTCCTCGACGCGGCGCAGGCCTCGGGGATCGGCTTCCACACGGGCGTGCCGTGCAGCTTCCTCACGCCGCTGATCAACGCCACGGCCAGCAGTCGCACCTTACGCTACGTCGGTGCGGCCAGCGAGGGCGAGGCGGTGGCAATCGCGGCTGGCGCCTGGCTCGGCGGGAGCGGCACCGCGGTGCTGTGCCAGAACTCGGGTCTGGGCAACGCCGTCAACCCGCTCACCTCGCTGAACGCGCCGTTCCGCATTCCCACCCTCCTGGTCGTCACCTGGCGCGGCCAGCCGGGCCTTGCGGACGAGCCGCAGCACGAGCTGATGGGCCGCGTCACGCAGCGCCTGCTCGACGTGATCGAGGTGCCGCACCGCCGCTTCCCGGACGAGCCAGGCGCGCTCGCCGGCGTCATGGACGAGGCGCGCGTGTCGATGGAGCGCACCGGCCTGCCCTTCGCCCTGGTGATGGAGAAGGGCAGCCTGCGCGACGAGGCGCTGGACGAGCCGGTCCGGCCGCGTCCGCCCGCCGGCCGCCGCGTCGACCTGTGCGAGGGCGGCGCGCGCCCGTCGCGGCTCGAGCTGCTGGAGCGGGTCCTGGCCCTGGTTCCGCCGCAGGTGCCGGTGATCGCGACCACCGGCAAGACAGGGCGCGAGCTGTTCACCCTGTCCGACCGGGACCAGCACCTCTACCAGGTCGGGTCGATGGGGTGCGCCGCGCCGATGGGGCTTGGCGTGGCGCTCACCGCGGGCAAGCGCACCCTCGTGCTCGACGGCGATGGCGCGTCGCTGATGAAGCTCGGCAGCCTGGCCACGATCGGCGCGTGGCAGCCGGAGCTGCTGCACGTGCTGCTGGACAACGGCGTGCACGACTCGACCGGCGGGCAGGCCACCGTCTCGGCGGGCGTGGACTTCGCCGGGGTGGCCCTGTCCTGCGGCTACGCCCACGCGTTCAGCTGCGACACCGCGCCGGGCTTCGAGGCGGCGTTCCGGGCGGCGCTTGAACTGCGCGGGCCGGTCCTTGTGCATGCGCGGATCCGGCCGGGCTCGCTCGAGGCGCTCGGGCGTCCGACGGTCGCACCCCACGAGGTCGCGCAGCGGTTCCGCAGGTTCTTGGCAGCCACGAAGGGCTAGGATCGGCCACGGACCGACGGGTGCGTGTGCCCGAAAGCGTGTTTCTTCCCAGGAGGAGAGCCAGAGGGATCTGACCAGGAAGCCTGTGCAGGAGCTGCGACACGCGCCTTGAGGCGCGGATCCCCCCTGCTTCAGCCGCTCAGCGAAGGCTTTGTGCCGCGGTCCCGTTGGGAACGGACAACGAGCAGGCAGCCGGGCGTGCCCGTCCGGGCACGCAGGAGCTGGGGCCATCCTGCGCTGGCCAGGGACGGCATTGGGTGCGAAGCATGGCCCATGAGTCACGACACCGTCGCGCATCGCATCGTCCGCCCGTTCGTGCAGCCGCTGGTCGGCACCCCCGTCCGGCCGAACCACCTGACCCTGCTGCGGTTCGTCACCGGCCTTGCCGCCGCCGCAGCCTTCGCGAGGGGCGGGCAGGGTCCGGTCGCGCTTGGTGCCGCGATCTTCCTGGTCTCCAGCCTGCTCGACCGCGCCGATGGCGTGCTGGCGCGGCTGAGTGGGCACATGAGCCCGCTCGGGCACAGGCTCGACCTGATCTCGGACTGCTCCTCTAATGCGCTGGCCTTCTGCGGCCTGGGTTGGGGCGCGCGGGAAGGATGGCTGCAGGGCTGGAGCCCGCTGCTCGGGGTGCTGGCGGCCGTGGGCGTGGTGACGCTGTTCTGGCAGGTCAACGGGCTCGGGCGGAAGGCGTTGCCCGGCGCCCCGGCGCGTGACGGGCACGTGCTGTTCGATCCCGACGACGCCATCATGGCGGTGCCCGTGCTGCTCTGGTGCGTGGGCGCCACGCCGGTGCTGCTCCTGGCCGGCACCATCACCCCCGTGCTGGCCCTGTGGGTCAGCTTCCGCGACCGGGGCTGAGCACGCCTGCCAACGCGGCAGGCCTCCAGCCCGCCAAGGCTAATCCCGTGCGGCGTCGGCCATGAAACCGGCCACGGCGTCGAGCACGCGCCGCATCTCGGGCTCGCCGACGTCGCCGATGCAGCCGATGCGGAAGCTGGGCGCGTGGGTGAGCTTGCCGGGGTAGATGACGATGTCGCGTGCCTGCAGGGCGTCGTGGAACGCCTCGAAGCGAAACCAGCCGCCATCGGGAATGCGGAAGGTCACGATGACCGGGGCCTGGAGGGCAGG
Organism: Janthinobacterium lividum; assembly: GCA_050920955.1. Classification (GTDB taxonomy): domain Bacteria; phylum Pseudomonadota; class Alphaproteobacteria; order Acetobacterales; family Acetobacteraceae; genus CAXSEF01. The sequence goes on from JBPBQS010000173.1 coordinate 2,541, forward strand.
GTCGAGGTAGGGGGCGAAGCCGTGGGCGCGCATGCCCCGGACCAGAAGGTCGCGGTTGCGCGCGTAGCGGGCGTGGCGGGCGGCGACACCACCCTCGGCGTCGAGCTGGTCGAGGGCGGCGGACAGGGCGGCGACGACCTGGACCGGGGGCGTGAAGCGCCACTGCCCGTCGGCCTCGAAGCCGCGCCACTGCGCGTGCAGGTCGAGGCTGAGGCTGCTGGCGACGTGCTCGCTGGCCTGCAGGTGGGCGCGTTCGGCGAGCACGAAGCCGAGACCGGGGACGCCTTCCAGCGCCTTGTTGGACGAGGCCATCAGGGCGGTGAAGGGCGTGGCCGCACCGTCGATCGGCACCGCGCCGAACGAGCTCATCGCGTCGAGCAGGAGGCGGCGGCGGGCGGCGCGCACCACCTCGGCCAGGGCGGGCAGGGGATTGAGCAGGCCGCTCGTGGTCTCGCAATGCACCAGGGCGACGTCGGTGATCGAGGGGTCGGCGTCCAGCGCGCGGCGCACGGCGTCGGGCTCGATGGCCTGGTCCTCCGCGGCCTCAAGGACGAGCACGCGCCTGCCCAGGCGGCGGGCGATGGCCGCGATACGGCGGCCATACGCGCCGTTGACCAGCACCAGCAGGGTGGCGTCGCGCGGCACAAGGGTCTGCACCGCGGCCTCGACCGCGAATGTGCCGCTGCCCTGCATCGGCACGGCGACGTGGGTGTCGGCGACGTTGGCCAGGGCGGCGAGGCGCGCGCGCACGGACTCGCTCAGCGCGATGAAGTCGGTCTCGCGCGAGCCCCAGTCGCGGTTCATCGCGTCCCGTGTGCGCGCGGAGGTCGTGAGCGGGCCCGGGGTGAGGAGCAGCCGGGGAAGGGCTGGGTGGGACATGGCGCGGCCTTGCTGGTAACGGTGGCGGCCTCGCCCGTATCGCAGAACGACGCCGCGGACCAGAACCGCGGCCGCATCCCCGTCAGGACGTGCCCCCCGATGAAGACCGCTGCATGAGGATCGGCGCCGCACTCGGGATGCTGGCGGGGCTGGTGCTGGCCGGCTGGCTGCTGTCGAGCGTCGGCGTCAGCGCCGTGCTCGCGCTGGTCGGGCACGCGGGCTGGACGGGCGTACTGGCCGTCGTCGCGTTCCACCTGGTGCAGGTCGTGTTCTCCGCGGCCGCGTGGCGGCTGATCGCCGGGCCGACGGTGCCGCGCCCGGGACTGCGCGAGTTCGTGGTGCTGCGCTGGATCCGCGAGGGCGTGAACAACCTGCTGCCCGTGGCCCAGATCGGCGGCAGCTTCGTGGCGGCGCGGCTGCTGCAGCGGCGCGGCGTGGTGCTCGCGCCGGCGATCGCGGGCACGATCGCGGACCTCACGGTGGAGGTGACGACGCAGATCGTCTTCACCCTGCTGGGGCTGGGCCTGCTGGTGCACGGCGTGGGCGGGGGCGGGGTGTCGCGCACTGTGGTCGTCGGGGTCGTGGTGGCGGTGCTGGTCGCGGCCGCCTTCCTCGGCGCGCAGTGGCTCGGACTGGCAAGCGTCCTGGAACGTGGGCTGATGCGGCTGGGGCGGTCGCTGGGATGGAGCGGCACGGGGCAGGTGGAGGGCCTGCACGAGGCGCTGGTCGCCTGCTACCGCTCGCCGCGCCGGGTGATGCTGGCGGCCGCGAGCCAGATGGCCTCGTGGCTCCTGGGCGGGGTGGAGGTCTGCCTGGCTCTGCACTTCCTCGGCCACGACGTCGACCTGGTCCCCGGGCTGGTGATCGAGAGCCTTGGGCAGGCGCTCAAGGCGGCAGGCTTCGCGGCGCCGGCGGCACTGGGCGTGCAGGAGGGGGGCTATATCGTGATCTGCCGGCTGTTCGGGCTGTCCCCGGAGGTGGCGCTCGCGCTATCGCTGATGAAACGGCTGCGCGAGGTGGCGCTGGGCGTGCCGAGCCTGCTGGCATGGCAGCTCATGGAGAGCCGAGGCCGGGCCCCCGCCCGCTGACGTCGGCTACGACCGTATTGCACGGATCTGCTGGCTGGCACTCTGCGTGATGTAGGATGGCGGCATCAAGCTGCCTGCTCATGTCCCCAGCGGTCCTGACCGTGCTGTTCAAGGCCAACGCTGCCCAGCGCGACCACATCCTCAGGCAGCGGCATCGGGTGACGAACCCGGCAGCCTACGATGCAGCTTTGCGCCAGCGCGGCAGCCTGACGGTCTGGTTCACGGACGCGGCGATCGCAGCCTGGAAGGCTGAGCCAAGGACCACGCGAGGCGGCCAGCCGCGCTATTCGGCCCTGGCCATCACCACGGCGCTGACGCTGCGGGCCGTATTCCGGCTGGCCCTGCGCCAGACCGAAGGACTGATCGGCTCCATCCTTGCCGTGCTCGGCCTGGATCTGGCAGTGCCGGATCACTCCACGCTGAGCCGCAGGGCCGAGACGCTGGAGGTGGCATTGCCGCGACACGGTTTTGGCCCCGTCCACCTGCTGGTGGACAGCACCGGGCTGAAGCTGTGCGGATCGGGCGAGTGGCTGCTGGAGAGGCATGGCACGAAGACGCGCCGTTCCTGGCGCGAGCTTCACGTCGGCATGGACGCCGACACCGGGCGGATCGTCGCAGCGACGCTGACAACCAGCAGCGTCGCTGACGTCTCGCAGGTCGGTGTCCTGCCTGACCGGGCCGGCCCGGTCGCCTCGTTCACCGCCGATGGCGCGCATGATCAGGACGGCATCTATGCCAGGCGTTTCCCCGACGCCCCGGTGATCGTGCTGCCCCGGTCCAGCGCCGTGCCGAGCGACACTGCCGGGACAGCAGCCACGCAGCGCGACGGCCACCTGCAAACGATCACCGAGCACGGCCGCAGGAGTTGGCAGGACGCCTCAGGCTGCCACTGGCATGCGCTGGTCGAGGCTGACATTGGCGGGTTCAAGCGCGTGATCGGAGGCGAGCTGCGCTCGCGCACGGACCGCCGACGCAGCACGGAGATAGCACTCGCTGTCAGCGTCCTGAACAAGATGCTCGAAGTCGGACCTCCCGAGTACGTCCGCCTCGCCTGACAGCGGATGTTGATAGACGCCCCACGTTCACTGGATAATCCGTGCAACATAGTCGCCGGCTACCAGCGGTAGGTCACTCCGGCGAACACCTGGCGCTGGTAGCCGTAGGCGCACCAGCCCGCATAGTAGCAGGACGCTACATACTTGTTGCCCAGCAGGTTCTGCGCGTTGACGTACATCTCGGCACCGGAAAGCTTCGGCACGGCGCGGCCCAGGTCGTAGCGCAGCGTGGCGTCGACGAGCACGTAGTCGCGCACCTTGAACGCCTCGCCGTAGGCCGCGGTGGAGCCGATGTAGCGTGCGCCCGCGCCCACCGCGAGCCCCGCTGCCGGGCCGGTCGGCACGGTGTAGTAGGCCCAGCCGGAAGCGGAGTTGTGCGGCACCGCGGGCACGCGCTGGCCCTGCAGCCCGGTGTTGTCCTTGCTGTAGTAGGTGTTGAGGTAGGTGTAGGCGGCGACGAGGTTGAGGCTTGCGGTCAGGCTGACCTTGGCCTCCACCTCCGCGCCCCGGGAGCGCGCCTCGCCGGTCTGCACCTGCAGCCCCGGCACGCCGTTCGGGTCCGCGGTCAGCAGGTTCTGCCGCGTCAGATCGAACAGCGCCCCGGTGAACAGCGCGTTGAACCCGCGCGGCTGGTACTTCACGCCGACCTCGTACTGCTGACCGGTCTCGGGCTTGTAGGCGCCGCCGCTCAGGCTGCTGCCCACGATCGGCGTGAAGGACTGCGTGTAGCTCACGTATGGCGCGACACCGTTGTCGAACAGGTAGGTCAGCGCGCCGCGGCCGCTCAGCGCGGTGTCGTACTGGCTCTGCTGCGTGGCCACCAGGGTCGCGGTGCGGGTCTGTGTGTCCGCCAGGTCCTCGCGCAGCGAGCCCGTCAGGAGGAAGCGGCCCCACTTCGCCTGGTCCTGGCCATAGATGCCGAACTGGTTCGCGTTCAGGTCGGTTTTGGTGCGCAGGGGCTGGCTGATCGGCTGCTGGTAGTTCGGGTTGAACAGGTTCTGGCTGGGCGTGGTGCCGTCGAGGAAGTTGAAGCCCGAGTTCGCGCTGCTCGAGATGTGCTGGAAGTCGAAGCCCAGCAGCGCCACGTGGCTCACCGGCCCGGTGCGCGCAGTCAGCACCGCGGTGTTGTCGATCGTGTACTGGTCCGAGGCGCCGGTCGAGGCGGCCGTGCCGCGGTTCACCGTGGCGTAGTCGGGCGTGCCATCCGCGTTTGTCGCCAGGCCGTTGTCGTAGACGCTGGCGTAGTCCTGCTGCAGGTGGAACCACCGCCCGTTGGAACGCAGCGTCAGAGCGGCATTCACCTCGTGGAGGAACTGGTAGCCGAGCGAGACCTGCGTGCGGTCGAACTTCTCGAAGTTCGTGTCGCCGTCGTAGTAGTTCTGCGGGATCGAGCCGAGCAGGTTGGCCAGCGCCGAGCCTTCCGGCGGCACGGTGCCGTAGGCCGACGCGCGCGGGTCGTGCTGGTAGAGCGCGGTCACGGTCAGGCGCGTGGCCTCGTCCGGCGTCCAGGTCACCGCGGGGGCGACGGCGACGCGCTCGTTGCGGGTGGTGCGGACCTGGCCCTGCTCCGTGCGCCCGATCGCGGCCAGGCTGTAGAGCCAGTGCCCCGCCGCGTCGATCCTCCCGGCCGAGGCGTACTCGCCCTGGATATGGCCGAAGTTGCCGAACTCGATGCCGGCGACGTGGTAGCCCTGCTCGGTCGGTAGGCGCTGCACCTGGTTGATCAGGCCGCCGGCCGCGGACGCGCCGTAGAGGATCGACGCCGGGCCCTTGAGCACCTCGACGCGGTCCATCAGCCACGGGTCGAGCTGCGGCACGAGATACTCGCCGTTGTCGCGCAGCCGCAGGCCGTTGAAGTAGAAGTTCGCGTCGAAGCCGCGGATGGTGAGCTGGTCGTAGCGGGTCGCCACCGCGCCGCGCTGCTCGGGCACCACGCCCGAGGTGTAGCGCACCACCGCGTTCAGCGTCTCGGCGTCCTGCTGGTTGATCTGGTCCCGCGTGACTACAGAGATGGACTGCGGCGTCTCGGTGATCGGCGTGTCGGTCTTGGTGCCGGCGGTGTCGCGGTGGGCGACGTAGCCGCGCGTGGTCGAGGCCACGGTCGCGTCCGCCTGCACCTCCACGCCCGGCAGCTCGACGGGCAGGATGCCGGTGTCCACCCGAGCCCCCGCCACGCCCTCCTGCGGCGGGCCTCCCATGCCGGCATCCCCGGCCGCCCTGGCGCCGCCCGCCACCGACGCCGAGGCGAGCGCCGTCCCCGCCAGCAGCAGCACGGGCAGGCGGCGGGGCGTGACGGGCTGGGGCATGGGCGGTCTCCGGCGAGGTATGCGAATGCGAATGACTCGCGCTCAGCTAGACAATATGCGAACCGTTCGCAACACCAGACGCGCCGAGCGACCGGAATTCTTGCAATTGCGACTTGTTCGCACCTATCAGGGGTCATGACTCTTCCCATTCGCCCATGGCTGCTGAGGCTGCATCGCTGGGCCGGCCTGGGCCTTGCGGGCCTGCTCGCCCTCGAGGGCGCGACCGGCAGCGTCCTCGCGTTCCAGGGCGCGCTGGATGCCGCGCTCAACCCTGACCTCTTCGCGGCCCGCACGACCGGCCCGTCTCTGTCCGCCGACGACCTCCTGATGCGGATCTCGGCGCAGTCGCCAGGCGGGGATCCCACCTATCTCGTGTTCCGTCCGCCGCCCGGCCAGGCCGTGCAGGCCTTCCTGTCCGCACCGCCCGGTGCGCCGTTGCCCGCCGAGAACCAGGTGTTTGCCGACCCCGCCACCGGCGCGGTGCTCGGCAGGCGGGCCTACGGCGCGTGCTGCCTGTCGCGCCACGCGCTTGTGCCGTTCCTCTACACCCTGCACCGCTCGTTGATGGCGGGTGCCACGGGCACGCTGGTGCTGGGCATCGCGGCGCTGGTGTGGGCGCTGGACTGCTGCGCGGGGCTGGCCCTGACCCTGCCGCGCGCGCCGCCGCGCCTGACCCGCTGGCGTGGCGCGTGGACGCTCAAGCCCGGCGCAGGCGCCGCGCGGCGCGAGCTGGACCTGCACCGTGCCGGCGGGCTGTGGCTGTGGCCCACGCTGCTTGCCCTGGCGGTCAGCGGCGTGTCCCTCGCCCTGCCGACCCAGGTGTTCCGCCCGGCCGTCGCCGCCCTGCTGCCGGTGACCCCGCCCGGCCCCGCGCGCCCTGCCGCGAACACCGTGCGCACCCGCCTGCCGCTTGACCGCCTGATCGCAGACGCCGAGCGCGACGTCGCAGGCCATGGCGATCCGCTGCCCGCGACCATCCTGTACCGCAACCTGCAGGCCGGCACCGTGGCGTTCTACTTCTTCCCCGCGCCCACGCTGCGCGGCCCGGGCCTGGGCACCCCGTCCGTCACGCTGGACGACAGCACCGGCGCCGTCCTGGAACGCGAAATCCCCGGCGACGGCCGCCTCGGCGACCTGTTCGAGCGCATCCAGTTCCCGCTGCACAGCGGGCAGGTGGCGGGCCTGCCAGGACGCGTGGCCATCTCGTTCACGGGGATGGCGGTGGCCATGCTGTCCGTCACCGGCGTGATGATCTGGGCGCGCCGCCGCCGCGCCCGACGCATCGCCGCCGCTACGCGAGCATGAGGCACCTGACGCGCATCGCCGCTTGCGATTGCGAGTTGTTTGCAACTACACCGTCGCGAACGCCGCCGCGCCACCGCCACGGAGCCGCCTCATGACCCAGCGCACACGATCCCCGCTCCCGGGAGCAGGCCGGCTCAGGCGCCCGGCCGCGCGCCTGGCTGCCGCGTCGTGCCTAGCCGCGGCCGCGTGCTGGCCGGGCGCCCCCGCCCTGGCGCAGGCCGCGGCACCAGCGGCCCAGGACCTGTCGTTCGGGGGCATGGTCGCCAGCGCCGACTGGATGGTGAAGGCGGTGTTCCTCGGGCTCGGCGTGGCGTCGGCGGCCACCTGGACCGTGGCGCTCGCGAAGGGCTGGGAGATGCTGTCCGCGCAGCGACGCCTGCGCGCCGGCCTCTCCGTGCTGCACGAGTCCGCCAGCCTGGCAGAGGCGGGGCAGGGGCTGGACCGCACGCGCGGCCCCCTGGCCCGGCTGGTGCACGCGGCGCTCGACGAGGCCGCGGCGTCCGACGGCCTGCCCGAGCCGGGGATCGAGCATCGCACGACGCTGAAGCTGGAGCGCATCGTCGCGGCCTCCTCGCGGCGCCTGGTGCGCGGCACGGGGGTGCTGGCCACGATCGGCGCCACCGCGCCCTTCGTCGGCCTGTTCGGCACGGTGTGGGGGATCATGACCAGCTTCGTGGGCATCGCGCACACCCGCAGCACCAGCCTTGCCGTCGTGGCCCCGGGCATCGCCGAGGCGCTGCTCGCCACGGCGATCGGCCTGATCGCGGCGATCCCGGCGGTGGTGGCCTACAACATGCTCTCGCGCGCCAGCGGAGCGGTGCGTGCGGGCCTGGCCGACGGGGCCGCGGAGACCCTGCGGCTGCTGTCGCGCGACCACGACCGCCGCCTGGCGCGCCGCCCCCTGCACGCCGCGGCGGAGTAGCCCGGTGTCGTTCCGCCTCGACGAGGGCGACGAGCCGTCCGAGCTGCACGAGATCAACGTCACCCCGTTCATCGACGTGATGCTGGTGCTGATGATCGTGTTCATGGTGGCCGCCCCCCTAGCCACTGTGGACGTCGGCGTGGACCTGCCGGCCGCCACCGCCCAGCCGCAGCCACGCCCCGACCGCCCGCTCACCGTCACGCTGCGCCTAAATGGCAGCGTCTGGCTCGGCGAGGACAGCGTCGACCCGGCCGCGCTCGGTGCCGCCCTCGACGGCGCCAGCGGCGGCGACCGTGAGCAGCGCGTGTTCCTGCGCGCGGACTCCCATGTCGAGTACGAGCGGCTGATGGCGCTGATGAACACCCTGCGCGGGGCAGGCTACCTCAAGGTCGGCCTCGTCGGCCTGGACGCGGGCCCGACGCGGTGAGTGCCATGCCGTCCGGGACCGCGACGCTGCCACGGCCCGGCGCCGGTACGGCGTGGACCGGCTGGCGCTGGCCGCTCTGCGCCGCCCTGGTGCTGGGCCTGCATGCGGCGCTCCTGCTGCTCCTGGCCCGCACGTCGACGCATGACCTCGTCGAGCCGCCGTCGCCGCCCGCGGTGCTGATCGACCTTAGCGACGTGCCACCGGCGCCTGCCGCATCGACGCCCGCGCCGACGCCGCCCGTGCCGCTCCAGGCTCCGCCGGAGATGCCGGACCCTCCCGCGCTACCCGACCTGCCGTCCCTGCCTCGCGTGCCGCAGGCGGCGGCGCAGGTATCGCCGCCTCCGCCGCACCGCCTGCCTCCGCCACGGCGCCCCGCCCCGCCCCGCCCCGCGCCCAGGGCCGTCGCACGCCCTGCGGCTCCGGCCCCGGAGCCCGTCCAGGACGCCGTGGCGTCGCCGCAGCTGTCGCCTGCAGCCGTATCCGTTCCGGCCGCGGCTGCGGTGGTTCCGGCCCGTCCGGATGCCATCCCCACCTGGCAGGGCCAGTTGGTCGCGCGCCTGCGCCGCGCGCGCGCCTACCCGGACGATGCCAGGATGCGCGGCGACACGGGCACGGTGCTGGTCAGTTTCGCCATGGACCGCGCCGGCCACGTGCTGTCCGTGCAGGTCGTGCGCAGCTCCGGCCTGCCCTCGCTCGACGAGGCCGCCATGCAGACCGTGCACCGTGCCGAGCCGCTGCCGGAGCTGCCGCCGGAAATTCCCGGTACGCGCTACACGGTGTCGGTGCCGATCAGCTTCACGCTGCGCTAGCCCCTGTTATGAACCATGGAACCCTGTCTCTTCTCTGCTCCGGAAAAGAGAAGCGTGTTCTTTCTTGAAGGAAAGAACCAAAGAACTTCACCAATTGGCTCCAGGCCAATCAGGCGCATCTGGTGCTAATTTGTAAAGTATTTTTGCTTCTTTTTCTTCAGAAAAAGAAGAGCCTGCTTTCCTGATACTCCGAGGCTGTTCGTGATAGCCTCCAGTGCCCACTCACGCCGAGCGCCCTGGCCAGCGCGTGCCTGGCGCCGGGCGGGCGTGCCTTCCGGAGACGGATGCGCGCGTGGTCGCCTGCGCCTGGGCGCTCAGCGGAACAGGTTGGTGCGTGCCAGCTGGACCACCTCGTCGCCGCGGCCGCTGATGATCGCCTTGGCGAGATAGACGCCGAACCCCTTGGCCTGTTCCACCGTGGTCTTGGGTGGCAGGGTCAGCTCCATGCGGTTGGTGACCACGTCGACCACGGCCGGGCCGTCGTGCGCAAAGGCCTGCGCCAGCGCGTCGCGCAGCTCCGCCGGGTCTTCCACGCGCAGTCCCAGGATGCCGGCCGCGCGCGCGGTCGCGGCGAAGTCGGGGTTCTTCAGCTCCGTCCCGGTGTCCAGGAAGCCGCCCGCCTTCATCTCCAGCTCCACGAAGCCGAGGGTGCCGTTGTTGACGATGACGACCTTGGCCGGAAGCGCGAGCTGCCCGAGGGTGAGGAGGTCGCCCATCAGCATGGCGAACCCGCCGTCGCCGGACAGCGAGATCACCTGGCGCCCGGGGAAGGCGGCCTGGGCGCCGATCGCCTGCGGCAGGGCGTTCGCCATCGAGCCGTGCCAGAACGAGCCCAGCAACCGGCGCCGCCCGTTCATCGTCAGGTAGCGGGCGGCCCACACGACGGGGGTGCCGACGTCGCAGGTGAAGATCGCGTCGTCCGCCGCCAGCTCGTCGATCATCCGCGCCAGGTACTGCGGGTGGATCGGCCTGCGCCCTGGCGTGCCCACCGCCAGCTCGTCGAGGCCCTTGCGGGTCTCGCGGTAGTGCGCCAGCGCCTTGTCGAGGAAGCCACGCTCGGTGCGTTCCGCGAGGCGCGGCAGCAGGGCCTCGATCGTCGGACGGACCTCGCCCACCACGCCCACGTCCACCCGGCAGCGCCGGCCGATCTGCTCCGGCCGCAGGTCGACCTGCGCGACCTTGGCGTTCTGGGGAAAGAACTGCCGGTAGGGGAAGTCGGTCCCCAGCATGAGCAGCGTGTCGCAATCCATCATCGCATGGTAGCCGGACGAGAAGCCGATCAGCCCGGTCAGGCCGACGTCGTAGGGGTTGTCGTACTCGACGAACTCCTTGCCGCGCAGGGCGTGCACCACCGGCGCCTTCAGCCGTGCGGCCAGGGCCACCACCTCGTCGTGCGCGCCTGCGCAGCCCGCGCCGCACAGCATCGTGACCCGGCGCGCACCGTCGAGCAGCGCCGCCAGCGCGTCGATGTCGCCCGCGGCGGGCGAGACCACAGGCGCGGACGGCTTGATCCAGCGCGACGGCGCCGGGGTCTCGATCTGCTCCAGCGCCACGTCGCCGGGGATCACCACCACGGCGACGCCGCGCTTGCCGATGGCCTCGCGGATCGCGATGTCGAGGGTGCGCCCGACCTGCGACACGGTGGCGACCGGGCCGACGTAGTGGCTGCACTCTGCGAACACGGCGCGGGGGTCGGTCTCCTGGAAGTAGCCGCTGCCGATCTCGTCGGTGGGGATGTGGGCGGCGATGGCGAGCACCGGCACCCGGCTGCGGTGGCAGTCGTACAGCCCGTTGATCAGGTGCAGGTTGCCGGGCCCGCAGCTGCCGGCGCACACCGCCAGCTCGCCGGTCAGGTGGGCCTCCGCGCCGGCGGCGAAGGCGGCAGTCTCCTCGTGGCGGACGTGGATCCACTCGATGGTGCCCTTGCGGCGCAGCGAGTCGGTGAGGCCGTTCAGGGAGTCGCCGACCAGCCCGTAGATGCGGCGCACGCCGATCTCGTACAGCGTGTCGGCGATCATGTCGGCCACGGACTGCTTCGCCATTCTGGCATCTCCTGCGTGCGGTATGGCGGCTGCGGCGGCCCGGCATCCCGGGCGGCGGAGAGGTTTCCGCCGCGCGCGTTCGTCCTGCCTGCCCGTGTGCCTCGGCGTCCAATAGCGCCGCTTCCCGTCGCGACGCCATGGCGGCCGCCGGGTGCCGCGGGTCGGTGCCGGACACGAACGCGGCACCATGCCCCGACACTCGGGAACGCCCCGGGGGTGGCAGGCCTCAGTTCATCGGCCGGTGCACGCTGGTGATGAGCTGGATGCCGGGCGGGGTTCTCGTCAGACCCGACGCGCAAGGCGACGTCAAGGTCGCGACCAGGCAGTAGCGGAATTCCAGCGGGCGGATGCTGGCCATGGATGTCAGCGCCTCGGGCACCGCGACGCTCTTGGCGAGCGTTGGCGGCGCGAAGGTGGTGCGGATCAGCATCTCCTGCGCGTTCGCCACGGCGTCCTGCGAAAGCGTCGGGGTCAGATTGAACCGGTAGGCGGGGCTCACGTCCGGGTACTGCCATGTCTGCAGGTCCGCGATCTCGGCCAGGTAGCTCTGCTGCTGCGACAGGACGGCACTGCCGCAGTTCAAGCCGC
>JBPBQS010000211.1:0-13960 GCA_050920955.1 Janthinobacterium lividum
CCGTCCAATCCGCGCGACGCCACCGGCTACGGCGTGGACTCGGCGCTCAGCCCCTTCTTCTACGTGCCGCGTGGCTACGGCCTGCTGACCCTGAACTGGGCGCGCTATGGCGTGGGGATCGTGGATGGCCGCTCGCGCGTGCTCGGCGACCTCGACGCGATCAACAAGAGCGCGCTCGACCCCTACGCCACCATCCGCAGCCTGTCGCGCCAGCACCGCGCCTCGCAGATCGACGCCCTGCGCGAAGACAAGCGCGCCACTCCCCCGAACTGGGACGCACCCGCGCGCCAGTGAGGGCGACGGGCGCCACAAGCCCTGGCGCGCGACGCGAACTTCAATGCTATCATGGCGCTGCGGGACGCACGGATGGCGCCCCGCCGCACCGTGCCTGCCGTTTCCGGCGCTCCAGTTGAGGGGTCATCCATGCTGAGTCGACGTTCGCTCCTGATGCTCTCTGCCGCCGCCCTGGCCTGTCTCGTCATGCCCGAGGCCCGCGCCGCCGACGACACCGCCGCCAACGCCTTCGTGCGCAGCTTCGGCGACACGCTCATCGGCATCGTCAACAGCCCCGGCGACGCCGCCGACAAGCAGCGTCGCCTCGCGCCGGTGATCGAGCGCGGCGTGGACGTGAACCTGATCGCGCAGTTCTGCCTCGGCCGCTTCTGGCGCACCGCCACGCCCGCGCAGCAGAAGCAGTACACCGACCTGTTCCACGGCGTGATGCTCAACAGCATCGTCGGCCACCTCGGCGAGTACCGTGGCGTCTCCTACACCATGACCGGCACCCAGGACCGCGGCGGCGAGGCCTACGTCGGCAGCGTCATCCACCGCCCCAGCTCGACCGACGTGACGGTGCAGTGGGTCGTCGGCCAGGACAACGGCCAGAGCCGCATCGTCGACGTGGTCGCCGAGGGCACCAGCCTGCGCCTCACCCAGCGCAGCGACTACGCGAGCTTCCTGAGCCGCAACAACAACAACGTCGACGCCCTGATCGCCGCGATGCGCCACCAGGTCCAGCCGGGCTAGGCAGCAGGCAAGGCCGGGCTCTGCCCGGACCCGCCAAAGGCCTGAGGCCCTTGGAAACCCCTCCCTTAAGTAGAGGTTTCCAAAGGCGAGCCTTTGGCGGAGCTCGAGGCAGCGCCTCGACCTTACTTTCCTTCAGCGCACGCTCTCGTAGACGACCATCGCGTGCCCGTCTCGCTCGAACCCGTCGCATTCCTGCATCCCGATGCTCCCCAGCACTAGGCGCGACGCGAAGTTGCTGTCGCGCGCCACGGCGATGATCCGCGCGAGCCCGGCCGCGTGCGCGTGCCCCAGCGCCGCCGACGCCGCCTCGCGGGCCAGCCCGCGCCCCCGCGCCGCCGGCCACAGGCAGAAGCGCAGCCCCACGCCGCGCCCGTCCGGCCTCTGGTGCACGCCGGCGATGCCGCGGAACACCCCGGCCTCGCGCACCGCGAACATCCCCGTCCCGGCCGACGCCCACAGGTTCATGTCCTCGGCCAGCTCCTCGGCCACCTGCGGCACGCGCCGCACGCCCCCGAGCATCAGCCCGTAGGCGCCGGGATCGGTCTTGAGCGCCCTCAGCTCGGCCAGATCCCCCCACCCCACCGGGGCGAGCACCAGCCGCGCCGTCCTGATCACCCGCCCCGGCCCGCCAGGCTCCGCGCCGGCTGGACCCGCCACCCCCGCCTCAGCGCGCGATCGGCCGGTACTTGATCCGGTGCGGCTCGGTGGCGTCGGCGCCCAGACGGCGGCGCTTGTCCGCCTCGTAGGCCTGGAAGTTGCCCTCGAACCACTCGACGTGGCTGTCGCCCTCGAACGCCAGGATGTGCGTGGCCAGGCGGTCCAGGAACCAGCGGTCGTGGCTGATCACCACCACGCAGCCCGCGAAATCCGCGAGCGCATCCTCCAGCGCCCGCAGCGTGTCAACGTCGAGGTCGTTGGTCGGCTCGTCGAGCAGGATGACGTTGCTCTCGCTCTTGAGCATCTTGGCGAGATGCACACGGTTGCGCTCGCCGCCCGACAGGATGCCGACCTTCTTCTGCTGGTCCGCGCCCTTGAAGTTGAACGCGCCCACGTAGGCCCGCGACGGCACCGCCCGCTTGCCCAGGTAGATCACGTCCGTGCCGCCGCTGATCTCCTCCCAGACGTTCTTGGTGTCGTCGAGGCTGTCGCGGCTCTGGTCCACGTAGCCGAGCTTCACCGTCTCACCGACCGTGAGCTTGCCCGCGTCCGGATGCTCCTTGCCCGTGATCATCTTGAACAGCGTGGTCTTGCCCGCCCCATTCGGCCCGATCACGCCGACGATGCCCCCCGGCGGCAGCTTGAAGTCGAGCCCGTCGATCAGGACGTGGTTGCCGAACGACTTGCGCAGCTCGTCTGCCTCGATGACGATCCCGCCCAGCCGCGGCCCCGGCGGGATGACGATGTCGGCCACGCCCCCCGACAGCTCCGCCGACTTGGCCAGCATCTCCTCGTACTTCGCGATGCGCGCCCGGCTCTTGGTCTGGCGTGCCCGGGGCGAGGACTGGATCCACTCCTCCTCGGCGGCAAGCGCGCGCTGGCGCGAGCTCTCCTCCTTCTCCTCCTGCTGCAGCCGCTTGCGCTTCTGGGCCAGCCACGACGAGTAGTTGCCCTCGAACGGGTAGCCCCGCCCGCGCTCGATCTCGAGGATCCAGTTGGTCACGTTGTCCAGGAAGTAGCGATCGTGGGTGACGACCATCACCGTGCCCTCGTAGTCGCGCAGCGTGCGCTCCAGCCACGACACGCTCTCCGCGTCGAGATGGTTCGTCGGCTCGTCGAGCAGCAGCAGGTCCGGCTTCTCCAGCAGCAGCCGGCACAGCGCCACCCGCCGCCGCTCGCCGCCCGACAGCGACGTCACCGGGCTGTCCGGCGCCGGGCAGCGCAGGGCATCCAGCGCGATCTCGATGCGCCGGTCCAGGTCCCAGCCCTCCTCGGCGTCGATCTTCTCCTGCAGCTCCGCCTGCTCGGCGAGCAGCGTGTTCATGCGCTCGTCGTCCATCGGCTCGGCGAACTCCTCGGAGATCGCGTTGAACCGCGCCAGCGCCGCCTGCAGCGGCCCGAACGCCTGCGCCACGTTCTCCGCCACCGTCTTGTCGGCATCCAGGTGCGGCTCCTGGCTCAGGTAGCCGACGCGCGCGCCCTCCGCCGCCCAGGCCTCGCCGCCGTACTCGGTCTCGATCCCCGCGATGATCTTGAGCAGCGTCGACTTGCCCGCGCCGTTGACGCCGAGCACGCCGATCTTGACGCCCGGCAGGAACGACAGCGTGATCCCCTTGAACACCTCGCGACCGCCCGGGTAGGCCTTGGTCACGTCCTTCATCACGTAGACATACTGGTAGCTGGCCATCGTCGGCTCTCCCGGGCTTGCCACGCCGTAACTAGAGGCGCGCGCCACCCGTCGCAAGCACGCCGCCCGGCCTCGCGCGGGAACGCCTGCGCCCGACAGGACTCGAACCTGTAACCAGACCGTTATGAGCGGTCAGCTCTAACCAATTGAGCTACGGGCGCACGGCGGGAGAACAATGCAAGAAACCCGGCGCGAGGCAAGCGCCCACGCCCCGGACAAACGAAAACGGCGCCGGAAGCACTGCTCCCGACGCCGCTCCCGCAACCCGTGGTCTCAGCGGCGCTTGCGGCCGACGAGCCTCTTGGCCATGCCGAACACGCCACGCCCGGCAACCCGCCCGGCCGGGCCGAGCGCGAAGCCGAGCAGCGCCGTGTTGCGCAGCTCCAGCAGCGAGCGGTCACGCAGCTCGCGCGCCTCGCGCTCGACCGGATCCGGCAGCGTGCCGCGCGCCAGCAGGCCGAACAGACCCGCGAACAGCAGGTCGACGCCCAGCACGATCACGCTGGCCCAGAACGGCGCGACGCCGCCGAACTGGGTCAGCGCGAACCAGCCGACCACGTGCACCATGACCAGCAGGGCGAGCGCGAACACGGCCGCGACAACCCCGTAGGCCGCCCGCTTGCCGTAGCGAAGCGCGGTCCGCTTGACGATAAGCCCCTCCGCCTGCGCGGCGACCTGGGCGAGGCGAAGGGTGCGCATCGGCGCTCAGCTCGCGATGCGGCCGACGAGATAGCCGATCGCCGCCGCGATCAGGACCGCCACCAGCGGGCGATCCTTGACCTGGCCCGACAGAACCTCGGCCTGGTCGGAGGCGTAGTCGCGCGCCGTGCCGGCATACTCGCGGGCGCTGCTGGCATAGTCCTGGGCCTGCGACGCGGTGCTCTGTAGGCGGTTGGCCGCGGTCGAGAGCGCCGGGTTGACCCGGTCAGACATGAGCGACTGGACCTGCTCGCGCAGCTGCTTGATCTGTTCGCGGGCGTCGTCGGAAATGTCGCTGGCGGCCATGGGGAAAGCTCCTGTCTGTATCGATCCGGTCCGGCATCGGCCGGCTACGCGCCCAGAACGCCGCGCAACGCACCGGGTTGCGACACGCGCCCGGCATGGCGCACGGTGCGCCCGCGGACGGCCGGCGACCCCCTGCCGGGGCCGACGTTGCGAGCGTCGCGCCGCCGACGCTATCCTGTCCCTTACCGCGCGCCTGGAGGGCGACATCGTGACGCTGTTCCGGACCAGGCTCGCGGCGGGCTGCTGCCTTGTCGCGCTTACCGCCGCCGCCCAGGCCTCGCCGTCGGTCGCGCGCGACCTCGCCGTCGCCCTGCCCGACGATCCCGCCCTGCGCGCGGCACTGCACCAAGCCGTGCTGCGTCCCTTCGCCACGGAGTCCGGACTCGTCGCCGACACGCCTGCCTGGAGCGGCGACACGGCCGTGCTGCGCGACAACGCGGCCGCCTGGGACATCGTCCTGGCCGACGGCGCCGCGCTGTCCGCGGCCTGTGCCGCCGGGCTCCTCGAGCGCCTCGACGCGGCGAAGATGCTCGGACGGGACCGTTTCGTGGTGTCCGCGCCCTCCGACTGCGCCGTCCCCGCCCTGGCCTGGGGCACCGTGCTGGCCTGGAACACCGAGAAGTTCGCCGGCGTGCCGGGGTGGGCCGACTTCTGGGACGTGGCCAAGCACCCCGGCAAGCGCGGCCTGCTGCGCGGCGCCCGCCAGACCCTGGAGATCGCGCTCCTCGCCGACGGCGTCGCCCCGGGTGACGTCTACGCCACGCTGCGCAGCGACGGCGGCGTGGACCGCGCCTTCCGCAAGCTCGACCAGCTCCGCCCCTACGTCGTCTGGTACGACGCGCCTGCCGACGCGCCCGGCCTGATCGGTTCCGGGGCGGTGCTGCTCACCTCCGCCGACAGCCGCGTGGTCGTGCAGAGCAACCGCGCCGAGCACAGCAGCTTCGGCCTGCAGTGGACCCACAGCCTGCTCGAGGTCGAGGGCTGGGCGGTGGTCAAGGGCAGCGTCAACACCGCCGACGCCGAGCACCTGCTCGCCTTCGCCACCGACCCCGCCCGCCAGGCCGCCCTCGCCGCGCTCGTGCCATGGCTGCCGGTCACCCGCCCCACCGCGACCAAGGGCGACACGCCGGACACGGCGCCCGAGACGCCGGATCTCGGCACCGCGCTGACCGTGGACGCGCAGTTCTGGCGCGAGAACCAGGCGAAGCTGGAGCAGCGCTTCGCCGCCTGGCTCGCCAAGACCTGAAGGAAGCAGGCAAGGCCAGAGGCTCTGCCTCTGGACTCCGCCAAAGGCTCGCCTTTGGAAACCTCGACCTCAGACCTGTTTCCTAGTCGTGCGGATCCAGGGCAGGGCCCTGGCCTTCTTCCTCCGCCACCCCTGCCATCGCCAGCCACTCCGCCTCGCTCGCCGTGCGCACCCCAAGCTCGGCCGCCTTCTTCGCCTTCGACCCCGCCTCCGCTCCCAGCACCACCAGGTCCGTCTTCCGCGACACGCTGTCCGTGACGCGCGCGCCCATCGCTTCCGCGCGCGCTTTCGCCTCCGGCCGCGTCATCCGCGCTAGGCTGCCCGTGAACACCACCAGCTTGCCCGCGAGCGCCCCCCCCTCCGGCGCCACCTCGTCCTCGATGGAGAGCTGCGCCGCCAGCGCGTCCATGCTGGCCACGTTGCGCGGCTCGGCGACGAACTCCGCCAGCTCCTGCGCGATCGCCGGCCCGACCCGCAGGATCGACCCCAGCGCCAGCCGCGCGTCCGAGCCGATCTCGGTGGCCGCCAGCATCTCCGACCGCCACGCCACGAACGACCCGTAGTGCCGCGCCAGCAGCCGCGCGTTCTGCTCCCCGATGCGCCGTATCCCCAGCGCGTAGATGAATCGCGCCAGCCCGATCGTCCGCCGCGCCTCGATCCCCGCCATCAGCCGACGCGCCGAAAGCTCGCCCCAACCCTCACGAACCGCGATCTCCGCCTCGTGCGCGCCCAGCCGGAAGATGTCCGCAGGCTCGGCGATCAGCCCGGCCTCGTGGAACTCGCGGATCGTCTTCTCGCCCAAGCCCTCGATGTCGAACGCCAGGCGCGAGACCAGATGCACCAGCCGCTCGATCGCCTGCGCCGGGCACACCAGCCCGCCCGAGCACCGCCTGACCACCTCGTCCGCAGCCCGCGTCGCCGCACTTCCGCACGCCGGGCACACCTGCGGCGGCGCCCACGCCACGGCCTCCTCCGGCCGGTGCTCGACCAGCACCGACACCACCTGCGGGATCACGTCCCCCGCCCGCTGCACGACCACCGTGTCGCCGACCCGTGCGTCCAGCCTGGCGATCTCGTCCTCGTTGTGCAGCGTCGCCCGCGTCACCAGCACGCCGCCCACGTTGATCGCCGCGAGCCACGCCACAGGCGTCAGCGCCCCGGTCCGCCCGACCTGGATGTGGATCGCCTCCAGCACCGTCGTCGCCCGCTCCGCCGGGAACTTCCACGCCGTCGCCCACCGCGGCGCCCGCCCCACGAACCCCAACCTGCGCTGCAGCGCCAGCGAGTCGATCTTGTACACGACCCCGTCGATGTCGTACGGCAGCTCGCCCCGCGCCAGCCCGATGCGCTCCTGGAACGCCGCCGCCCCGCCCTCGTCCTCCAGCCGCTCCGACAGCGGGTTCACCGCGAACCCCCACCCCCGCAGCCGCTCCAGCCATCCCCAATGCGTCTCCGCGGGCGCCTCGCTCGCCTGCCCCATGGCATAGGTGAACAGCCCCAGCCTGCGCCCCGCCGTGACCTTCGCGTCGAGTTGCCGCAGCGACCCCGCCGCCGCATTGCGCGGATTTGCGAATGTCCGCCCCCCCGCCTCCGCCTGCGCAGCGTTCAGGGCGAGAAAGTCCGCCTTGGTCATGAACACCTCGCCGCGGATCTCGACCAGCGACGGGGCAGGGCCGTCCAGGCGCTCCGGCACCGCCCCCATCGTCCGCAGGTTGGCGGTGACGTCCTCGCCGGTGGCCCCGTCCCCCCGCGTGGCACCGCTGGCGAACCGCCCCTCCCGATACGTCAGCGAGATCGACAGCCCGTCGATCTTCGGCTCCCCCACCAGCGGCAGCGGGCCCTCCTTGAGCCCCAGGAACCGCCGCGCCCGCGCCCCGAACTCCGCGAATCCCGCCGCGTCGAACACGTTGTCCAGGCTCAGCATCGGCACCAGGTGCGACAGCTTGGCAAAGCCCTGGTCCGGCAGCGCCCCCACCCGCGCCGACGGACTGTCCCCCCGGATCAGCGCCGGGAAGCGCGCCTCAACCGCCGCGTTGCGTGCCCGCAGCGCGTCGTACTCGGCGTCGGTGATCTCCGGCGCGTCCCGGTCGTGGTACGCGCGGTCGTGGCGTGCGACCTCCGCGGCGAGCCGAGCCAGCTCGAGGCCTGCCTCGTCGGCGTTCAGCTCCTCCGGCGCGACGTCGGCGGGCGCGCGGCTCATCGCGAAGCAAGCATGGGCTCTGCCCAAACCCGCAAAGGGTCCGGGGACCCTTTGATCCCCTTGCTTAAGGAATGCGTTCCAAAGGCGCAGCCTTTGGCGGAGTCCAGAGGCAGAGCCTCTGGCCTTGCTTCCTCCCTCACGCCGCCCCCAGCAGGCTGTCCGCCGCGGCCCGCGCCGCCTCGGTGATGACCTCCCCGGCCAGCATCCGCGCGATCTCCTCCCGCCGCTGCCCGCCGTCCAGCGGCAGCACCCGCGTCTCCGTCCGCCCCTTCGCCTCGCGCTTGGCGACCATCAGGTGCGCGACCCCACGCGCTGCAACCTGCGGCGAGTGCGTCACCACCAGCACCTGCACGCCCTCCGCCACCCGCGACAGCCGGTCGCCCACCGCCGCCGCCGTGGCGCCGCCGATGCCCGCGTCCACCTCGTCGAACACCAGCGTCGGCACCGGCGACCCGCTGGCCAGCACCACCTTGAGCGCCAGCATCAGCCGCGACAGCTCGCCGCCCGACGCCACCCGCCCGAGCGGCCCCGGCGCCTGCCCGGGGTTGGTCGCGATCAGGAACCGCACCGTCTCCATCCCCAGCGGCCCTGCCTGCTCGACCGGCAGCGGCACCACCTCGGCGAAGAAGCGCGCCCGGTCCAGCTTCAGCGGCGGCAGCTCGCTCGCCACCGCGCGCACCAGCCGCTCCGCCGCCGCCTCGCGCGCCCGCGTCAGCCGCACCGCCGCCGCGTCGTACGACACCCGCGCCGCAGCGGTCTCCGTCTCCAGCGCCACGATGCTGGCCGCCCCCGTCTCCAGCGCCTGCAGCCGCCCCTGCAGCGACACCAGCAGGTCCGCCAGCCCCGCCACCGGCGTGGAGTGCTTGCGCGACGCCGCCCGCAGCGCGAACAGCCGCTCCTCGGTGGCCTCCAGCGCCCGCGGATCGGCCTCCGCGTCCCGCCCGAGCCGGCTGAGCAGCGTCTCCGCCTCCGCCAGCGCTTCCTCTGCCCGCTCCAGGGCCGCCAGCGCCGGCGCCGCCTGCGTGTCCTCGGCCCCCTGCGGCGCCAGCCGCCCCAGTGCCCGCGACGCCGCCCGCAGCGCCGCCGCCGGCCCCGAGGACCGACGGTCGCGCGGCGTCAGCTCCGACAGCGCCGCGGCGATCGCCTCGCCGCGCCGCTCGCCCTGCTGCAGCCGCTGGCGGTCCCCCGCGAGCGCCTCCTCTTCCCCCGCCTGCGGCGCCAGCTCGAGCAGCTCGTCGACGGTGTGGCGCAGCCACTCCTCCTCGCGCTCCGCCGCCGCGATCGCCTCGCGCGCCTTGCGCAGCGCATGCGACGCGTCGCGCCACACCCTATGGCGAGTCGCGACCTCGGCCCGCAGCGCGACCGGCACGCCGTAGCTGTCGAGCAGCATCACGTGGGTGGCGGGGTCGGCGAGCCCCATCTGGTCGTGCTGCCCCGACACCTCGACCAGCAGCGCTCCCAGCCTCCGCAGCAACGCCACCCCCACCGGCTGGTCGTTGACGAACGCGCGCGACCGCCCATCACTGGCCACGGCACGGCGCAGCACGATCTCCTCGCCCGGCTCCGCGCCGATGCCGCCTTCCTCCAGAAGCGCGAACGCCGGATGCTCCGCCTGCACCGCGAAGCTCGCCACCACCGAGGCCTGTGCCGCCCCCGTGCGCACCAGCCCGGCGTCCGCGCGCATGCCCAGCGCCAGCCCGAGGCTGTCGAGCAGGATCGACTTGCCCGCCCCGGTCTCGCCCGTGAGCACGGTCAGCCCGCCCGCGAACCCCAGGTCGAGACGCTCGATCAGCACGACGTCGCGGATCGCGAGCGCGGTCAGCATGGACGGATCACCATCGAACTGTCGGCACGACGAGGGGCCCGCGCGGGCCGGCGCTCAGAAGATCCAGCCGAAGGCGCGCGCCACCAGGCTGGACTTCGTGTTCGGGTCTGCCGTGCCGATCTGGCGCCCCTGGACGACGTCCTGCGCCACCAGGTCGTTCCAGCTGTCCTGGTACCAGCGGTTGCCCGGGTAGTTGTACGCCAGCACCGACGCCGTCTTGCGCGCCTGGTCGGTCAGCCCGAGCCTGAGATAGATCTCGGTGAGACGGTGCAGCGCCTCCGGGACGTGGTTCGTGGTCTGGTAGTTGTCGACGACCCTCTGGAACCGCCCGATCGCCGCCGCATACAGCTGCTGCTTCTCGTAGTAGCGCCCGATCTCCATCTCCTTGCCCGCCAGATGGTCGCGGCACAGGTCGATCTTGAGCCGGGAGTCGCGCCCGTAGGCGCTGTCCGGATAGCGGTTGACGACCTCCTGGAGCGCGACCATCGCCTCCTGCGTGCCCTTCTGGTCGCGCTGCACGTCGGCGATCTGCTCGTAGAAGCACAGCGCCCTTAGGTAGTAGGCGTAGGCCGTGTCCTTGCTCGCCGGGTGCAGCTGGATGTAACGGTCAAGCTGCGCCACCGCATCCGTGTAGTGGTTGCGCAGATACTCGGCGTAGCCGTCCATCAGCTGCGCGTTCACCGCCCAGGGCGAATACGGATAGTTCTGCTGCACCGCGTCGAACTGGGTGACGGCGATACCGTAGTCCTTGCGGTTCAGCGCATCCACGCCGTTGTTGTAGAGCTGCTCCGGCGGCTCCTTGCTCAGGTCGACGCGCTGGTTCAGCGCATCGGCATTGCCGTTCCACGGCAGGATCGAGCTGATCGAGGCACATCCGCCCAGCAGCAGGGCGCAGGGCAGGGCCGTGCGGAGAAGCGCGCGCGAGACGCCCGTGGTGGAGCTCATGGCCTGTGTTCCCGCAACGCCTGTGACATGCCAGACGCTATACAGCAGCTTCCCGGAAGGCGGTAGATCGCCGGACAGGGAGCAAGATTGAGGCTCCGCCTCAAACTCCGCCAAAGGTCGGCCTTTGGAATGCCACCTTGGAAAAAAGGCGAACCATGACACTGGCCCGAGCTACCCGGGAACGATGCCCGGAAGTCACCCGGGCCCGTGCGTGACCCCGTCGAAGTGGCTAGGCCGCGAAGGCCATGCCGCGGGACATCCAGGACTCCTCGGCCGGCACCGCCCAGCGCCACGCCGCTGCATCGTCCAGCAGCGCGCGCAGCACCAGGTTGTTCAGCCTGTGGCCGGACCGGTGTCCCACGAAGCACCCGTGCAGCCCCGCCCCGCCCAGCGAAAGATCGCCCACCGCGTCCAGCATCTTGTGCCGCACGAACTCGTCGGCCATCCGCAGACCGCCGGGATTGAGCACCCGCGCCCCGTCGACCACCACGGCATTGTCCAGCGAGCCGCCGCGCGCCAGCCCCGCCGCGCGCAGGGCATCGATCTCGCCCACCTGTGTGAACGTCCGCGCATGTTGCAGCCCCGCCCGGAACCCAGCCTCCGACAGCTCCAGTCGCAACGACTGCCGCCCGATCGCCTCCGCCCGGAAGTCGATCCCCAGCGACATGGACAACGTCGGAACGCTCAACGCGGCGCCATGGGCATGGGGCCGGAGCTCGGCCCAGGCGCCATCCTCCTCGACCCGAACCGCGCGCATGATCTCGATCACGCGCCGCAGCGCCGGCTGCGCCACCCGTCCGGCACAGTCGATGAGGAACACGAACGGCGCCGAAGACCCGTCGAGCACCGGGATCTCCGGCCCGTCGATCTCCGCCACCACATTGTCGACCCCGCACGCCGAGAGCGCCGCAAGCAGGTGCTCGACCGTGCCGACGCGCAGCCCGGGCCGCGCCGGATCGGAGAGAAGCGTGCAGAGCCGCGTGTCGCTGACCATGTGGTGGCGCGCGGCGAGGTCCATGCCCAGATCGGACCGGCGGAAAACCACGCCACTGCCGGCCGGACCAGGGTGCAGGGTCAGCGTCGCCTGCTGCCCGCCATGCAGCCCCACGCCGCGGCAATGGATCGACCGGCGCAGGGTGTGCTCGAAGGCCGGCCCGACATCCCCACTCTCGCGGAGCAGGCTCGTATCCAGGGCCACGTCGGTCATTCCATCCATTCCGCGTCGCCTTGCTCATGCAGCCGGTCGCATCGCTGCAATTCATCAGGTGGCGCGGCAACCCGCGACGAGAGAACGCTAGGGCGTCCCCCGTCGCGCGGCGAGTAAAGCTTTATTTCCGAGTATTACGCTCCAACCCGATGTTATTGCAGGTCTTTTTGCAGCACACCATGGGCGTCAGGAAGTCTGCCGGCGCAGGAACGCGGGAATGTCGAGCCCCATCTCCTCCGTGACCGCCGGCCGCACCGACGCCGAAGGCGCGGAAACAGCGGGCGCCGCGGGCTCGGAGCGTGCCGACTCGGGCGCAGCGGTCGGCAGCCTGCTGCGGATCGCCCCGGTGACGATGCCGAACAGGCTGGAACGCGGCGCAGGCGCGGGCGCGGGGCCTGCCGGCGCGTCGTTGAACAGCGGGCTGCGCGGGGCGCGGGTCGCCAGCACGGCGCTCGCGGCCGGACGCGGCGCGCCGTCCATCGACACCGGGCGCTGCGGCGCCGCCGGCTGCGCGGCCGGGGCGTGCGTCGCCGCCGGCGCGACCGGCGCCCCCATCAGCGGCACCGGCCCGTGCGCGGCCGCCTGGCCGTGGCCCTGCTGTCCCTGGGCCGACAGCGTCGTGGCCATCACCGGCACGCCGCCCGAGGTCGAGGCGAACTGCGTGGAGCCCCCGGCCTGCGGCAGCGCCATCGCCGGCATCGGCACCGGCGCGCCCCCACCCACAGCGACGAGCCGCGGCCGTTGCGCATCGAGTGCCGCCTGCGCCGGGCTCTCGATCCCGGTGGCGACCACGGAGACGCGGATACGACCGGTCAGGTGCTCGTCGATCGCCGAGCCGAAGATGATGTTGGCGTCGTCGGCGACCTCCTCGCGGATGCGGTTCGCCGCCTGGTCCACCTCGAACAGCGTCATGTCCTCGCCGCCCGTGATGTTGATCAGCAGGCCGCGCGCCCCCGCCATCGAGGTGTCCTCGAGCA
This sequence comes from Janthinobacterium lividum, assembly GCA_050920955.1. Taxonomy (GTDB): domain Bacteria; phylum Pseudomonadota; class Alphaproteobacteria; order Acetobacterales; family Acetobacteraceae; genus CAXSEF01. Next base: position 12,776 of record JBPBQS010000211.1, read on the forward strand.
GCGGGTTGCTGATCGCGGCTTCGGCGGCACGCACCGCGCGGTTGTCGCCGTCCGCCTCGCCCGTGCCCATCATCGCCTTGCCCATCTCCGCCATGACGGTGCGGATGTCGGCGAAGTCGAGGTTGACCATGCCCGGGGTGACCATCAGGTCGGTGACGCCGCGCACGCCCATGTAGAGGACGTGGTCGGCCATCTTGAACGCCTCCTTCCAGCCGGTGCGCTCGTTGGCGAGACGGAACAGGTTCTGGTTGGGGATCACGATCAGCGTGTCGACGTAGCTCTGCAACTCGATCAGCCCCGCCTCCGCCGCCTTGGCGCGGCGCCCGCCCTCGAAGGTGAACGGCTTGGTCACCACGCCGACCGTCAGGATGCCGCGCTCCCTCGCCATGCGCGCGATCACCGGGGCGGCCCCCGTGCCGGTGCCGCCGCCCATGCCGGCGGTGATGAACACCATGTGCGCGCCCTCCAGGTGACGCGCCAGCTCCTCGGACGCCTCCTCCGCCGCGGCACGGCCGATCTCCGGCTTGGCGCCGGCGCCCAGGCCCTGCGTCAGGTGCGGGCCGAGCTGGATGCGACGGTCGGCACGGCTGTGGGTGAGCTGCTGGGCGTCGGTGTTGGCGACCACGAAGTCCACGCCCTGCAGGTCGAGCGCGATCATGTTGTCGACCGCGTTGGTGCCGCCGCCGCCGACGCCGATCACGGTGATGCGCGGGGTGAAGTCGGTGTGCAGGGTCTGCGGAATCGTGAGGTTCAGCGTCATTCGGGATCTCTCCAGGGTGGCGTGCCAGGGTGGCGCAGTGGACGGCGTCTTGGTGGCGGGCCGGCATGGCGCCGGGCCGCGAAGGGGAAGGGGGCCTGCCCGGGTCCGTCCCGGGCTGCCGGCCGAGGCCCGTGCGGCCTCAGTCCGGCGCGGCGCGCGCGGTCACACCTTCTCGCGCAGGAAGTTGACGATGCGGCGCATCAGCCCCGCCGGCCGCTCCGCATCGAGGTCGAGGTCGCCGAGCGCGCGACCCGAGCCGGACGCCCACGTGAGCAGCCCGGCCGCCGTGGCGAAACCGGGCCCCGACGCCGCGTCCGGCAGGCCGCGCAGCGTCCCGGGCCGGCCGAGCCGCACCTGGCGCCCGAGGATGCGGTGCGCCATCTCGCGCGCGCCCACCATCTGGCTGGCGCCGCCGGTCAGCACCA
>JBPBQS010000243.1:0-13958 GCA_050920955.1 Janthinobacterium lividum
CTGCTGACCGCGGCCCTGCGCGCCTACCAGTGGACGATCCGCCCGCTGATCCCGGGGGCGTGCCGCTTCGAGCCGGGGTGCAGCGAGTACGCCGTGCAGGCCGTGCGCGAGCATGGCGCGGCGCGCGGCAGCGTGCTGGCGGCGTGGCGGGTGCTGCGCTGCAACCCGTTCTGCGACGGCGGCTACGACCCGGTGCCGCCCTGCGGCTGCCAGGGTGCCGCCAAGCCCTTCCTGAACAAGTGGATTCTCAAGGCGAGCCTTGAGCGGAGTCCAGAGGCAGAGCCTCTGGCCTTGCTTCCTGCCTCGCCCGCGCCCGCCCCAAGTTCGCTCCAGAGGAGCCCGGTCTGATGGACCAGAAGCGCCTGATCATGGCGATCGCGATCTCCCTCGCGATCCTGCTTGGCTTCCAGTACCTGCTGCCGCACGCCAACGTCGCCGAGCAGCAGCGTGCCGCGCAGCTCGCGACCAAGGACACGCCGTCCGGCGACAGCCCGCGCCCGACCGCCAACCCGTCGGACCCCGGCAACCAGCCGGTGAGCGTGCCGGAGCCGGAGAATGGCCCGCGCCTGGCGATCGACGCGACCCGCGTGAAGGGCAGCCTGAACCTGCACGGCGCGCGCCTCGACGACCTGGTGCTGCGCGACTACCACGACACGGTCTCCAAGGACTCGCCGCTGGTGCAGCTGCTGGAGCCGCGCGCGGACCCGCAGCCGTCCTACGTGCAGTTCGGCTGGACCGCGCCCGCGTCCGCGCCGGGCACCGCGACGCCCGTGCTGCCCGACCCGGACACGACGCTGTGGACCTCGTCGGGCGGCGACCTTGGCCCGGAGCACCCGGTCACGCTGAGCTGGGACAACGGCGCGGGCCTGCTCTTCACCGTGGGCCTCGCGGTGGACGCGGACTACATGTTCACGATCACGCAGGGCGTGCACAACGCCACCGGCGCGCCCGTGGCCCTGTTCCCCTGGTCGCGCATCCGGCGCGACTACACGCCGCAGACCGCCGGCTACTACATCCTGCACGAGGGCTTCGTCGGCGTGCTCGGCGAGCGGCTGCACGAGATGAAGTACGACGCGTCCAAGAAGGACGCGGCGGGCAAGCCCGGCGGCGTGGCGTTCAACGAGGCCACCACCGGCGGCTGGGCCGGCATCACCGACAAGTACTGGCTGACCGCGCTGGTGCCGGACCAGAAGGCGCAGACCTCGGCGTCGTACCGCCACCTGCTCGACAACGGCCACGACCGCTACCAGGTCGACTTCGTCACCTCCGACCCGCTGGTCGCGGCTGCGGGGGCGGACGCCACCTACAGCTCGCACCTGTTCGCCGGCGCCAAGGTGGTCAGCCTGCTCGACCGCTACGAGGCGGCGCTGGGCATCCCGAGCTTCGACAAGGCGGTGGACTTCGGCTGGTTCTTCTACCTGACCAAGCCGATCTTCTACGCGCTGGACTGGCTCAACCACCTGCTCGGCAACTTCGGGCTGGCGATCATGGCGTTCACGCTCTGCGTCAAGGCGCTGTTCTTCCCGCTCGCCTCCTACTCGTACCGCTCGATGAGCAAGATGAAGCTGCTGGCGCCCAAGGTCGCGGCGCTGCGCGAGCGCTACAAGGACGACCCCGCCAAGATCCAGCAGGAGATGATGGCGGTCTACAAGGCGGAGAAGGTCAACCCGGCCTCCGGCTGCCTGCCGATGCTGCTCCAGGTCCCGGTGTTCTTCTGCCTCTACAAGGACATCTTCGTCACCATCGAGATGCGCCACGCGCCGTTCTTCGGCTGGATCCACGACCTGTCGGCGCAGGACCCCACCAACCTGTTCAACCTGTTCGGCCTGATCCCGTTCGACCCGACGTCGATAGCACCCGCGCTGCACCTGTCGGCGTGGACGCTGATCATGGGCGCCACGATGTACGCCCAGCAGCAGCTCAACCCGCCGCCGCCCGACCCGATGCAGGCCAAGCTGTTCAAGTTCATGCCCCTGATCTTCATGTTCATGATGGGGCGCTTCCCCGCCGGCCTGGTGATCTACTGGAGCTGGAACAACACGCTCACCTGCCTGCAGCAGTGGTTCATCATGCGCCAGACCCGCCTGCGCAGCGCACCCGTCGGCCAGGTGGCCCGCACCTGATGGCGCCCGGCCGCCGCCCCTGGCGTCCCGGCACCGCGCGGCCGGGCCCCGCCTTCCCGGGCGCCGCGTCGCGTCCGGCAAGGCGGCCCGCCGGCAAGGCTGGCGCGCGCCCGGCGCCCGGCACGGCGGGTGACGGCGAGCCCGTGGGGGACGCTGCCGTCCCGCACGATCCGGCCGCCACGGGTCTGCCCGCCGCGTTCGCCGGGCTGCCGGAGCTGTCCGAGGACGACGCCGACGATTGGGACGACGCGCCGGACCAGCCCGTCGCCGACGAGGCGCCCGCCGAGGCCCACGAGCCGCCGCTCGGGCACCAGGGCGGGCCCAGCGCGGAGCAGATCGAGGCGGGGCGCGTGCTGTTCGCCGCCAACTGCCGGTTCTTCTACGCGGCGCAGCGCTCCGACCAGCTTCCCGAGCCGCGCGGCCCGGAGATCGCCTTCGCCGGGCGTTCCAACGTCGGCAAGTCCAGCCTGATCAACGCGCTGGCCAACCACCACGGCCTGGCGCGCGCGTCGAACCAGCCGGGGCGCACGCGGCAGCTCAACTTTTTCGACCTCGGCGAGCGGCTCACCCTCGTGGACATGCCGGGCTACGGCTACGCGCAGGCCGCCAAGGAGGTGAAGCGCGACTGGCAGGGGCTCATGCTCGACTTCCTGCGCGGGCGGCCCACGCTGCAGCGGGTCGTGCTGCTGCTCGACAGCCGAATCGAGCTGAAGGGCTCCGACGAGGCGGTCATGGAGCTGCTCGACCTGTCCGCCGTCACCTTCCAGATCGTGCTCACCAAGACCGACGGCACCAAGCCCGCCGCCCTGGCGCGCAAGCTCGCCCAGGTCCGCGGCTACGTCCGCGAGCACGCCGCCGCCCACCCCGACATCATCGCCACGAGCAGCACGACCTTCGACGGCATTCCCGAGCTGCGCGCCACCCTGGCCACGCTGGCGCTGCCGAAGCAGCCGTAGGTCTCCTGCCTCGTGTGTGCCGGTCCAGGGGCGCCGCCCCTGGCGGAGTTTGAGGCCCATGCTTGAAGGCGGGGCCTCAATCTTGCTTCCTTGCCCCGCGCCTCGAAGGAGCCCTCGCCGGATGTCCCTCTCCCCCGAAGCCCTCGCCGTCGCCGCCGAGCAGGCCGCCGTCCTGGCCCACGCGCTGCCGTTCCTGCGCCGCTACGCCGGCGCCACCATCGTGGTGAAGTACGGCGGCCACGCCATGGGCGACCACGCGCTGGCCGAGCAGTTCGGCGCCGACATCGCGCTGCTCAAGCTGGTCGGGCTCAACCCGGTCGTGGTGCACGGCGGCGGCCCGCAGATCAACGCGATGCTGTCGCGCCTGGCGATCCAGTCCACCTTCGTCGACGGGCTGCGCGTCACCGACGCCGCCATGGTCGAGGTCGTCGAGATGGTCCTCGCCGGCACGGTGAACAAGCAGGTCGCGGGCCTCATCAGCCGCGCCGGGGCCATGGCGGTCGGCATCTCCGGCAAGGACGGCGGCCTGATCCGCGCCCGCAAGCTGCAGCGCACCGTGCGCGACCCGGACAGCCAGATCGAGCGCGTGCTCGACCTCGGCTTCGTCGGCGAGCCGGTGCAGATCGACGTCGGCGTGATCTACGCGCTCACCGGGGCCGGCATCATCCCGGTGATCGCGCCGATCGGCATGGGCGACGACGGGCAGACCTACAACATCAACGCCGACACCGTGGCCGGCTTCATCGCGGGCGCGCTCAAGGCCACGCGGCTGCTGATGCTCACCGACGTGCCGGGCGTGCTCGACGCGGACCGCCAGCCGATCGCGGAGCTGTCGGTCGCGGACGCCAACGCCGGCATCGCCAGCGGCATGATCTCGGGCGGCATGATCCCCAAGGTGGAGAACTGCCTGGAGGCCGTGCAGCGCGGCGCGCGGGGCGCGGTGATCCTCGACGGGCGGGTGCCGCACGCCTGCCTGCTGGAGCTGTTCACCGAGGCGGGGCCGGGGACGCTGATCAGGAGCTGAAGGAAGCAAGCAGTTCTTTCTTGAAAGAAAGAACCAAAGAACTTTGCCCGCGGGGCCTGTGCCTTCATGGGCAAAGTCTTTTTGCTTCTTTTTCTTCAGAAAAAGAAGGCCTTGCTTCCTAGCCTTCCGCGGGGTCGTGCGACACGTACCAACGCCCGCGGCCGGACGCCTTGGCGTAGCGCAGGGCGCGCTGCGAGCGGCGCATCAGGCTCTCCACGCTCTCCGCGGTGCCCGTCTGTCGGCAGGCGATGCCCATGGACACGCCGAGCAGCAGCGAGCCTTCGGTGGCCAACGCGGCGAACGTCCCCGGCGCCTCCAGGCGCAGCTTCTCCGCGCGCTCGGCCACGGACAGCTCGTCGGCGTTGTCGAGCCAGGCCGCGAACAGGTCGCCGCCGAGACGCCCGATCAGGTCCGCGGGGCGGAAGGTCCGGCGCAGCATGTCCGCCGTCGCCAGCAGCGCGGAGTCGCCCAGCTCCTGCCCCCAGCACGCGTTCATGCGGCGGAAGTGGTCGAGGTCGAGCAGCAGCAGCGTCCCCGGCACGCCCTCTCGGTCCAGACGGTCGATGCGCCGGGTCATCTCCTGCGTGAAGGCCTCGCGGTTGAACAGCGCGGTCAGCCCGTCCGAGCGCGACTGCGACGACAGCGCGCCCGCCACCAGCTCCTGGCCGAGCAGCAGGCGCAGCAGCCCGATCGCCGCCTCCGCCGCGCCGACGTCGGCCTCGTCCCACGCGGCCGCCCCCGGGCTGCGCCACAGCGCCAGCACCGGGTCGCCGGCCTGGGAGCCGGCGCACACCATGACGCCGTGCCCGCCCGCGTCGATCATGCGCCGCCCCGCGGCCCCCGCGCGCGCCGGCATCGACCCCTGCGGCAGCGCCAGCACGGTGCCGCTCAGCCGCAGCACGTAGCCGATCGGGTCCAGCAGCGTGGCGCCCGTGGCGCCCAGGCGGTCGCACACCAGGTCGAGCGCCAGCTCCAGCGGGCACACCAGCGAGGCCGGGCCGCGCAGGCCGTCCAGCACCTGCTCGGACACCGCGGCGCGGTGCAGGGCGACGGAGAACGGCGCGACCTTGCGCGTGACCTCCTGCGCGAAGCCGCGCACCCCCGCCTCGCGCCCCAGCACGTCGTGCAGTGGCGCGGCGGTCACCAGCAGGCACGCCGTGGCGCCGTCCGCGCGGCGCATCCACACCCGGCGCCCGCACGACGAGGTGCCCGGCGCGAACGGGTCGCCGTCCGACGGGTCGACCAGCAGCGAGCGCGCCTCGCGGCCGAGCAGCGCGCCCGCCTCGTGGCCCAGCGCGCGCTCCGGCGCGACGAGGCGCAGCAGCCCGTCCGCGTCCGTCTCGAACACCAGCTCCGCCGCGGTGCCGAGGATCTCCGGCCAGCTGGCGTCGCCTCCGCGCGGCAGGTCCTGTTCGGCGGCGATGGCAAGGTCCTCGTTCATCAATGCTGCGCACTCCGGTTGGCATGATCCTGCCAGCGGCCGGTGAACAGCCGCTTAACCCGGTGCGCGCGGGCCGGACAAGCGCCTCCTGCGCCGCCGGCGGCGGGCCTCGCGCGTGGGCGCGTCGTTGACACTGCGGTGCGCTTCGGGCACGGGGCGGGCGCCCCGGCCGACGGCCGCGGCCGAACCGCGGGGCCAGGGTGCATGGGCGACGACGACACGCTGCGGCTGCGGATCGAGGCGCTCTGGGACGCGCGCGACACCCTCTCGCCCTCGACCGGCGGCGAGCCACGCGAGGCCGTGCAGCAGGCGCTCGACGCGCTCGACTCCGGCCGCCTGCGCGTCGCCACCCCCGGCGAGGGCGGCTGGGTCGTGCACCAGTGGCTCAAGAAGGCGGTGCTGCTGTCGTTCCGCCTCAACGACAACGTCCTCGTCGGCGGCGGCTGGGACAAGGTGCCGCTCAAGTTCGCCGGCTGGGGCGAGGACCGCTTCCGCGAGGCCGGCTTCCGCGCCGTCCCCGGCGCCGTGGTGCGCCACTCCGCCTACATCGCGCCCGGCGTCGTGCTGATGCCCTCGTTCGTCAACATCGGCGCCCACGTCGGCGCCGGCACCATGGTCGACACCTGGGCCACCGTCGGCTCCTGCGCCCAGATCGGCGCGCGCTGCCACATCAGCGGCGGCACCGGCATCGGCGGCGTGCTCGAGCCGCTCCAGGCCGGCCCCGTCATCATCGAGGACGACTGCTTCATCGGCGCCCGCTCCGAGGTCGCCGAGGGCGTCGTCGTCGAGCGCGGCAGCGTCCTGTCCATGGGCGTCTTCCTCGGCGCGTCCACCAAGATCATCGACCGCGCCACCGGCGAGGTCACCATGGGCCGCGTCCCCGCCTACTCCGTCGTCATCCCCGGCACCCTGCCCGGGCGGCCGCTGCCGGACGGCACGCCCGGGCCCGGCCTCGCCTGCGCGGTCATCGTCAAGCGCGTGGACGAGCGCACGCGGTCCAAGACGTCGATCAACGAGCTGCTGCGCGAGTGAGAAGGCAAGCAAGGCCGGGCCCTGCCCGGACCCGCCAGGGGCGAGCCGCCCCTGGACCGGCCTCACTCAGGGATGCGTTCCAAGGGCGCAGCCTTTGGCGGAGTCCAGAGGCAGAGCCTCTGGCCTTGCTTCCTTGCTGACCCCCGACCCCCTCCCCCTCGCGCAGGCCCTGCTGCGCTGTACCTCCGTCACCCCCGCCGACGACGGCGCCCAGGCGGTCCTCGCCGGCGCCCTGGAGCGTCTCGGCTTCACCGTGACGCACCTGCCGTTCGGCACCACGCCCAACCTGTTCGCCCGACGCGGCGACGCCGGCCCGCACCTCTGCTTCGCGGGCCACACCGACGTCGTCCCGCCCGGCGAGCGCGGCTGGACCAGCCCGCCGTTCGGCGCCGAGGTCCGCGGCGAGACCCTGTTCGGACGCGGCGCGGTGGACATGAAGGGCGCGATCGCCTGCTTCGTGGCCGCCTGCGAGCAGCACTTCGCCGCGCCACGCGCCGGCTCGGTCAGCCTGCTGGTCACGGGCGACGAGGAGGGGCCGGCCACGGACGGCACCACGCGCGTGCTCGACTGGATGGCGGCGCAGGGCCACGTTCCCGACCTGTGCCTGGTCGGCGAGCCCACCAACCCGGAGGCGCTCGGCGACGCGGTCAAGGTCGGGCGGCGCGGCAGCCTCAACGCCACGGTCACCGTGCACGGCACCCAGGGCCACGCCGCGTATCCGGAGCGCGCCGACAACCCCGTGCACCGGTTGCTGCGCGTCCTCGCGGCGCTGACCGCGGCGCCGCTCGACGGGGGCACGGAGTGGTTCGCGCCGTCGGGGCTGCAGGTCGTCGACCTCGACGTGGGCAACCCCGCGTTCAACGTGATCCCCGACCGGGCGCGGGCGCGGCTCAACATCCGGTTCAACGACCGCCACACCGGCGCCTCGCTGGAGCGGTGGCTGCACGCCGTGCTCGCGCAGCACGCGCCGCGCGCGTCGCTCGACGTCGTGGTCGGCGCGGAGTGCTTCCTGACGGAGCCGGGGCCGATGGTGGAGCGGCTGTGCGACGCGATCGAGCGCACGCTCGGGCGCCGCCCCAGGCGCGAGACCGCCGGCGGCACGTCGGACGCGCGCTTCGTGGCGCGGCACTGCCCGGTCGCGGAGTTCGGCCTGGTCGGCGCCTCCATGCACGCGGTCGACGAGCACGTGCCGCTCGCCGACCTGCGCGCGCTCGCCGGCTGCTACGCCGCGATCCTCGCCGAGTTCGTGCCGTGAGCGGCCCCGATCGCCCCGGCCTCGGCGCACGGCTGCGCGCGCTGCTGCCCGCCGGGCTGCGCGCCCTCGTGCCCGGCGCCGGCACGCCCGCGCGCAGGCCCCGCGACCGCCCGGCCGGCGACTCCGCGGACGACGCGGCCCGGGCGGACGAGCCGCCGCCCTTCGTCGTTCCCGACGATGTCTGGAACCGCCCGCGCGCGTCGGGCCGCCCCGCCAGCCCGTTCCGCCTGCCGCGCCGCGCGCCGGACCGGCCCGGCGCCGGCAGGCCCGGCCGCGACGAGCCCGCAGCACCCCGCCGCCCCTTCTCGCTCGGCAGCGTCGCGCGCGCGCTGTGGCGCCTCGGGCGCGGCCACGCGGACGGGCTCGACGGCTTCAACGCCACGGTCGCGGGGTTCCTCGCCTCGCTGCTGCCGCTGCTGCTGCTCGCCGTGCTGATGGCGGCGAGCGGGGCCCCGGACGCCGCGCGCGGCCTGGCCGGGGCAGTGGTCGGGCTGCTCGCGCCGCCGGTGCTCTCGCACGCCCTCGCCACGCGCTGGGGGCGGGAGCGCGAGTGGCTGCGCTACGCCGTCGCCGTGAACTGGTGCCAGTGGGCGCTGCCCATGCTGTTCGCCGTGCTCCTCCTCCTCGCCCAGCTCGTGACCGGCGGCGGCGACGAGGCCGCGCTCGCCGTGCGCGTCGCCGTGCTCGGCCTGGTCGCGTACTGGCTCTGGCTCAACTGGTTCATCGCCCGCCACGCCCTGTCGATCCGGGCCGGGCGCGCGGCGCTGATGGTGTTCCTGGTCAGCCTCGGCAGCGGCGCGCTGGTCCTGCTGCCACAGTTCGCGGCGGTGCTGATCGCGCGGGGCTGAAGCAAGCAAGGTTGAGGCTCTGCCTCAAACTCCGCCAAGGGAAGCCCCTTGGATGTCTTCCCTAGGTAAGGGGATCAAAGGGTCCTCAGACCCTTTGTGGGTTTGGGCAGAGCCCATGCTTCCTTCCTTCCGCCCCCTGGCGGACCGGCCCGCGGGGTTGGCATGGTGTCGCGGACCCACGGGAGAGAGCCATGACCACCGCGAACGCGCGCACGTCCGAGCACGACATCGACCCTCTGTTCCTCGAGCGCTGGTCGCCGCGCGCCTTCACCGGCGAGGCAGTGCCGCGGGCGGCGCTGCTCGCGATGATCGAGGCCGGGGGCTGGGCCGCGTCGTCCTACAACTCGCAGCCCTGGCGGTTCCTCTACGCCCTGCGCGGCACGCCGGCCTGGGACGGCTTCCTGGGCCTGCTCGGCGAGTCCAACCGCGCCTGGGCGCAGCAGGCGGGCGCGCTGGTCGTGCTGGTGTCGAACTCGCTGATGCGCGTCCCCGGGGCGGAGCGCGAGGTGCCGTCGCACAGCCACTCGCTCGACGCCGGCGCCGCGTCCGCCAACTTCGCGCTGCAGGCGACGCGGCTGGGCTGGCAGGCGCACGGCATGGTGGGCTTCGACCGCGAGCGCGCATTCTCCGAGCTGCGCGTGCCGCAGGGATACCGCGTCGAGGCCGCCTACGCCGTGGGCCGGCGGGGCGACCCAGCGCAGCTCCCCGAGGCGACGCGGGCACGCGAGGCGCCGAACGGGCGCAGGCCGCTCGCGGAGATCGCGCTGGAGGGCGGGTTTCCGGCCTGAAGCAAGGAAGCATGGGCTCTGCCCAAACCCGCCAGGGGCGAGCCGCCCCTGGACCGGCTCTACTTAAGTGATGCGTTCCAAGGGCGCAGCCTTTGGCGGAGTTTGAGGCGGAGCCTCGACCTTGCCTTGCTACAGCCGCGCCAGCCGCCCGTCCGGCGTGAACAGGTAGTCGCCTGCGCGCCCGAGGTAGTCGTGCAGGATCAGGAACCGGACGCTCTCCACGTTGCGGCTCATGGCGTGCAGGTTGAGCGCGAGGAACTGCGGCGAGACCTGGACGCGCGCGTCCTGCCCGTTGCCAAGGTGGATCACGAACGCCGGCGTGTCGGCCGAGGCCAGCAGCGTCCAGCGCACGCCCAGCGCCGTGGTGTGCTGCCCGGCCCGGACGAGCGGCGGTGCCACGGCCTCGGCCGAGGAGGCCGCGGGGTTGTCGGGCGGCAGGACGTCGGACGGGCCCGCGTCGTCCGTGGAGCGCGTGCCGTCCAGGGGGACCGGGTCCGGCAGCGGCGGCACGGCCGTCGCCGTCGCGTCGGGCTGCCCCGAGGACGCGTCGGCGCCGGGCGCGGGCGTGGCGGGCAGCCCGGCGCGGAGGCGCTCCACGGTGGCGGCCAGCGGGTCGGCGGAATATGCGGGCGGGGCACCGGCGGGCTGGGGCAGCGCGTCGGCGGCGGGCGGGGGCGGCGCCGCGAGCGTGGGCACGGCGGCGGGAGGCTCGCCGGGCATCCTGGACAGGTCGGCCTTGTGGCCTGCGACGAGCATGTAGAGCCCGAGGACGCCTGCCGCGAACAGGCCCGCGGCCAGCAGTGTCAGCCATCTCATCCGCCCGAACCTTCCGCACGCGACGCCGGCATCCTGGCGCAAGCTGCCCTTCAGGCCCGCAAGCCGCGACAGAAAGCAAGGCCCGGCCGCTTCTAGAACCCTTCTCTGAAGGAGTGGATTCCAAAGGCGAGCCTTTGGCGGAGTTTGAGGCGGAGCCTCAACCTTGCTTCCCTTCCCCGCACCCTGCCGCGCGAACCGTGCCCCGCGCCGAGCCCGCCGGCGCGTGCAGCTCGAAGGCCAGCCCCAGCAGCCGGTGGTCCGCCGCGACCCACGCTTCCGCCTGCGACGCTGCCGCCCGGTCGAGCGCGGGGTGGCGCAGGGCCACGTCCCACTGCCGCGCGGTGCCCGGAGGTGCGTCCGGGCCGGGCGGGTAGGCGACGGGGTCGAGCGTCAGGGTGGCGTCGCGCTTGAAGCCGGGGAGCACCACGGGGATCGTGGCCGTGCGGTCCGGCAGCCAGCGGGTCCAGAAGAACGCGGTCGCGAGGGGCGTGCGGGTCGCGGGGTCGGCGGCGGGGAGGTCGAGGTCGGGGCGGCGCTCCGGGGCGGCGGCGTCGTAGTCCGCGCGCCAGGGGGCGCCGAACGCGGCGGGGTCCCAGTGGGCGGCGAAGGCGGGGTGGCGCTGGCGGAACTGGGCGAGCGTCTTGGCCTGCACGCGGCGGGCGGCGAGGGTGTCGCCGTCGCGGCGGAAGTCGTCCCAGGACTGGCGCACGACGCGGCCGCCGCTCAGCGAGCGGGTGTTCACCGCGACCTCGCGCAGCACGCCGCCGCGCCAGGTGCTGCGCTCCTCCACGAGGTATCGGACATCCAGCACCCACCAGACGGTGGCGCGGACGTCGAGCAGCACGTCGACGGTGCGCTCGCCGCCGGGCGCGTCGGAGACGTCGACGAGGGCCTCGACGCGGCCGGCGTGGTCGGTCTCGCCCGTGAAGCGGCAGCGCTCGCCGGCGTGCGCGGGGCCGGCGAGCAGCGCGCAGCAGAGCGCGGCGCAGGCGGGCGCTGCGGGGCGCCGAGGATTGACGCCGCGGCCGCGTGCTGGAACAGCATCGGCGCGCGATCCCGCCGCCGGCCGGGACGCCACGCCGGAGCGGCAGGACCCGATGGTGCGCGTTGTCCCCATGCTGCTCCTGCTCCTCGCCCTCGCGCCGGCCGCCGCCGCCGCGGAGCCGCACCGCGGCGGCACGCTGCGCCTGGTCGCCCACGCGGCCGCCGGCTCCATCGACCCGCAGGTCAACGACACCGCGCAGTACTGGCAGCTCTACGCCGTGAGCTATGACGGCCTGCTCGCCTTCCGCAAGGCCGAGGAGCCGGCGGGGCTCGAGCTGGTGCCCGACCTTGCCGAGGCGCTGCCCACGGTCAGCGCGGACGGGCTGCGCTACGACTTCCGCCTGCGCGCCGGCGTGCGCTTCAGCGACGGGCGACCGGTGCGCGCGTCCGACGCCGCGGCCTCGCTGCGCCGCGCGTTCCGGGTGGCGGGGCCGGGCGCGGGGTTCCTGGGCGCGATCGAGGGCGCGGACGCGTGCACGACGTCGCCCGACACCTGCCGTCTGGAGGGCGTGGAGGCGGACGACGCCACGGGGCGGCTGACGCTGCGGCTGGCGCGCGCGGACAGCCAGCTCGCGGCCAAGCTCGCGCTGCCGCCGGCGGTGGTGCTGCCCGCCGACGCGCCGCGGCACGACGCCGGCCTGGTGCCGCCGGTCGGCACGGGGCCGTACGTGATCGAGGGCTACGACCCGAACCGCGGCCTGCGCCTGGTGCGCAGCCCGGCGTTCCGGGCGTGGAGCGAGGCGGCGCAGCCCGACGGGCACCTCGACGCGATCGACTACGAGTTCGGCCTGGACGAGGAGGCCGCGATCACCGCGATCGAGAACGGCCAGGCCGACTGGACCTTCGACCAGCCGCCGTTCGACCGGCTGCCGGAGCTGGGCGGGCGGTACGCGGCGCTCGCGCACCTGCACCGGACGGACGCGATCTGGCGCCTGACGCTGAACACGCACGAGCCGCCGTTCGACGACGAGCGGGTGCGGCGCGCGGTGGCGCTGGCGGTGGACCGCGACGCCGCCGTGCTGGTCTACGGCGGGCCGCGCATGGGGCTCGCGTGGTGCGGGATCCTGCCGCCGATCCTGCCGGGCGCCGAGCCGGGCTGCCCGATCGGCCACGACCCGGAGGAGGCGCGCCGCCTGGTGCGCGAGGCGGGGGCGCTCGGCGCGAAGGTGACGCTGGTGGCCGACCAGAGCCCGGTGCAGCGCCAGCTCGGCGTCTACCTGCAGAGCGTGATGGCCTCGATCGGCCTGGACGCGCGGCTCTCCACGCTGTCGGGCGACATCCAGTTCACCTACATCCAGAACAGCGCCAACCACGTGCAGGCCGCCGTCACGCCGTGGTACGCCGACTTCCCCGACGCGTCGGACTTCCTCGACGTGCTGGCGAGCTGCGCGGCCTTCCACCCCGGCTCGGACTCCTCGCTCAACATGTCCGGCTTCTGCGACCCGGCGATCGACGGGGCGATCCACGCCGCCGAGGCCGCCACGGGCAGCGACGCCGCCGCGCGCTGGGCCGCGATCGACCGCGCGGTCGTGGCGCGCGTGCCGATGGTGGTGCTGCTGGTGCCGTCGTACGTCGACGTGGTCTCGGCGCGGGTGCACGGCTACCTCTACACGCCGTTGTACCACATGCTGCTGTCGGCGCTGTGGCTGGACTGAGCGGGCGGGGCACGCCGTCCCGCCGGCGGCCGGCACGGTGCGGGTAACGCTTCGTTAGGGTCGGGCGCGTCTAGTGGGCGGCGCACCGAGAGCGGGACGTCCACGGCATGAGGCTGGCCTTCCCTTCGTGGCGACGCCGCCCGCGCCGGCTGCATGGCGGGGTCATCGCCGCGGTGCTCGCGATCTGCCTGCTGCTGCTCGGCCTCGACGGCTGGAGCACCTGGCAGGCGGGCGAGGCCGCCGCCGCCGCCGACAAGGCGGAGACCGCGAACCTCGCGCGCTCGCTCGCCCAGCACGCGCACGACACCATCCACCTGGCCGACGTGATCGTGTCCGGGGTGCGCGAGCGGATCGAGGCGGAGCCGCCCTCGCCGGGGCGCGCGGAGCGGATCGAGCGCGTGATCGAGTCGAGCCTGGGCGACGTGCCGGCGCTGTCCGGCCTGGCGGTGTTCGACGCGCAGGGCACGCGGGTCGCCGGCGAGCGCGACAGCCGGGTCGGCGACTTCTCGGTCAGGGACCGCGCGTATTTCGAGTTCCACCGCACCCACGCGGACCGCGGCGTCCATGTCGGCGGCGTCGTACTCTCGCGCGCGGACGGGCAGTGGAGCGTCACCGTGTCGCGCCGGGTGGACGATGCGCAGGGCGGCTTCGCAGGCGTGGTGCGGGCGAGGCTCTCGGTGGCGTTCCTGCAGGATTTCTACCGCGGCTTCGCGGTGGGCGGGCGGGGCCTGATCACGCTGATGTCGATGCGGGGCATCGTCGTCGCGCGCACCGACACGGTCCGGGCGACGATCGGCAGCAACGTGTCCGGCGGCCCGCTGGCGCGCAGGGTCGAGGCCGGCCAGTGGGCGGGCAGCTTCCGCTACGTCTCGCCGCTGGACGGGGTCACGCGGCTGGGCAGCTTCCGCAGGCTCGACGACTACCCGCTCTACATCGTCGTCGCCCACGCGCTCGACGAGGTGCTGGCCCCCTGGCG
>JBPBQS010000006.1:0-13939 GCA_050920955.1 Janthinobacterium lividum
GGTCCAGGGCAGGGCCCTGGCCTTGCTCCTACTCCTGCTTGGTGGCGAGCCCGACGTCGGTGATGCCGGTCTTCCGCACGGTGTCCATGACGTCCATGACCTGCTGGAAGTTGATGGTCTTGTCGGCAGCGATCACGACGTTGGTGACGTTGTTCTGCTTCACGCCGGCCAGGTACGTCTGCAGCGAGTCCAGGCTGTAGGTCGCGTCCTGGACGTGGATGACGTCGTCCTTGTCGATGGCGATGACCACCTGGGTCGCGGGCATCTGCGTGGCGGTGGCCGCACCCGGGAGCTGCATGGTGACGCCGGCGTCGGGGATCATGCGCAGCGCGATCATCACGAAGAACACGAGCAGGAACATCATGATGTCGATCATGGGCACGATCTCGAGGCGCGCGTGCGGCTCCTCGAGCAGGGAACGCTTGCGGGCCATGGCTCAGGCCCCCTGGGCGACGGGCATCGGGCGGCGCAGCGGGGTGGCGCCGGTGTCGTGGCTGACGCCGTTGCCGTGCATGCGGTTGACCAGGCCGAGCTTGATCAGCTCCATCTGGTGCACGATGACGCGCATCTTCGTGTTGAGGTAGTTCATGAAGTAGACGGCGACGATCGCGATCATCAGGCCGGCGCCGGTGGAGACGAGCGCGTCGGCGATGCCGCCGGTGACCTCGGCGGGGCCGCCGTGGCTGGAGAGCACGTTGAACGCCTGGATCATGCCGACGATGGTGCCGAACAGGCCGAGCAGCGGCGCGATGGTGACCGAGGTGTCGAGGATCCACATCAGGCGGGTCAGCCGCGGCATCGCCTCCATGATCTCCTCCTCGAGGTGGCCGTCCATCTCGTCGGCGCTGTCGCCGCCCGACGCGATCGCGGTGGCGACGAGGTGGCCCTGGAGGGTCTTGCCCTCGGAGCGGGCGATGGCGCGCAGGCCCTCGATGTCCTTGTAGCCGACGTTGCGCATGGCGGCGTGAACGCGCCGGCCGCTGCGCACGGTGCGCCCGAGCAGCCACAGGCGCTCCAGGCCGACGGCGAGCGTGAGCACGAACAGGAGCGGCATGATGGCGAGCAGCCCGCCGCTGAGGATGACGTAGTGCAGGATCTGGTCCAAGTCGGGATCTCCTGGTTCGGGCGCGTGGGAGTCGCCCGCTGGCCTTCTGGCCGTGGACGATCGCCGGCGCGCCGGATGATGCTGTTGCGCCACTCCAAGCAAGGGTTGTGCCATCAAGCAGCGGCACGGCGCAGCTGGACGCACTTGCAACACAAGCGCAATCGACGCGCAACCATTGCGCGCCTGCGCCCCGGGCAGGCCCTGCGCGCCGCCTGTGCAGGACGGCCCGCGTCTGCCCCCGCGACCCGCAGCGCGCGTGCGGCCGCGGATCGCACGCGGACGAGGGCGTCCCGGCGCCGGCGGGTGATTTCCTCCGGCCCGACGTTGCTCTAGCGTCCGCCCGTGGTTCAAGGAGATCGCCGATGCGGCACGTGACGTGGCTCGCCCTGCTCCTCTCGATCGGCTGCCGGCCGGCGCTGGCCCAGCCCCCGCCCGCGGCGCCGGATGCGTCGTCCGATGCCGCAGGCACCTGGTCGCCCACGGCATGTGGGACGGAGCCGGTGCGCCCGGTGCTCGATCTGGGCGACCGCGCCAAGTACAACCACGGTGCCGACGCGGTGAACGAGTACGAGGGCAAGGCGAAGGCCTGGGACGCCTGCGTGATGAAGCAGGCCAACACCGACATGGAGGCGATCAGCGCGGCGGCGAAGACCCGCATGGCGGGCATCAGCCACGAGGCCACGCAGATCCAGGCGCGCGTCTACGCCGGCTTCAGCGAGTACACGGCGCAGTTCAAGGCGGCGCAGGAGCGGTTCGAGAAGGAGAAGTAGGAACTGGCGCCACCGCCCGATCCCGCCCATCGTGCCGCGCCCCGGCGACCCTGCCCGTGGCGCGCGCCTGTGCGCGCCCACCAGGGCCTGCCCCTGGCGTGCCCCTGCGCACGCCCACCCACCGAGATGGAGTTGACGATTTGACCCGTATGTCCCTCGCCGTTGCCACCTGCCTCCTGCTGGGAGCGTGCGCCGCCACGCCGGACGCGGGCACCGGGGCCGCCGCCACGCCGGCCGCAGCGCCTGGCGCCGCCACCGCCGCCGCGACCCCGGCGGCCACCGCGATGCCGGCCGACGCCGCCCTGAGCTGCGACCAGATCACCAGCCAGGTCGCGTCGCAGAATGCCATCGTGAACTCCGCCGGCGCCGCCTCGGCCGCCGCGCACAAGGGCACGACCACGTCGCAGACCGCGGGCGTGTCGGCGATGTCGGAGATGGATGCCGTCCGCGCCGCGGCGGCCGACCGCAAGGGCCTGGCCGCCACGACGCGCGCCAACCAGCTGGTCGCGATGGGCAAGCAGAAGCACTGCTTCGCCAACTGAGCCGCCCGGCGGACGCGGACCGCCCGGGGCGTCTCCCGGGCGGGCCCCGCCTGCGCCCACGCCTTGCCTGCCCGGCGGATCGGCGTAGCTTCCGCGCGGTCAATACGGGAGCCCGACCATGAGCCAGTCCGCCTCGGGCAAGATGCCCGCAACCCTGATCCCCGGCGACGGCATCGGCCCGGAGATCGTCGCCTCCGTCGTCGAGATCCTGGACGCGCTCGGCAGCCCGTTCGAGTGGGACGAGCAGCCCGCCGGCATGAGCGCCATCGCCACGATCGGCGACCCCATGCCCGACGTCACCGTGGACAGCATCCGGCGCACCAAGCTGGCGCTGAAGGGGCCGCTGACCACGCCGTCGGGCGGCGGGTTCCGCAGCGTCAACGTGCAGCTGCGCAAGGAATTCGAGCTGTTCGCCAACGTGCGCCCCGCGCTCACGCTGATCCCGGGCGGGCGGTTCGACGACATCGACATCGTCCTGATCCGCGAGAACCTCGACGGCTACTATGCGGCCTTCGAGCACTACATGCCGATCGGTGACGACCCGAAGGCCGTTGCCATGGCGGCGGGATTCAATACTCGCTCGGGCTGCCAGCGCATCATCCGCTATGCCTTCGAGTACGCGATCGCCCACGGCCGCAAGAAGGTCACGGTCGTGCACAAGGCGAACATCCTCAAGCTGCTGACCGGGATCTTCCTGGAGGCGGGGCGCGACATCGCCAAGGAGTACGAGGGCCGCGTCGAGATGGACGAGCGCATCGTCGACGCCTGCGCGATGCAGCTCGTGACCAACCCGTGGCAGTTCGACGTGATCGTCACGACCAACCTGTTCGGCGACATCCTGAGCGACCTGATCGCGGGGCTGATCGGCGGGCTGGGGCTGGCGCCAGGGGCCAACATCGGCAGGAACGCTGCGATCTTCGAGGCGGTGCACGGCTCGGCGCCGGACATCGCGGGCAAGGGGGTCGCCAACCCGCTGGCGCTGATGCTGGCCGCCGCGCAGATGCTCGACCACGTCGGCATGGGCGAGCGCGGCGACTCGCTGCGCCGCGCCATACGCCAGGCGGTGGTCGAGGACGGCGTGCGCACGCGCGACCTCGGCGGCACCGCGACCACGGCGGAGCTGACCGCCGGCCTGAAGCGGCGGCTCTAGGCGATGCGGCGCGCGACCCTGCGGGCGGCCTCGGCGCTGTCGGCCGTGCTCGTGGCGGCCGTGCCGGCAGGCGCGCGACAGGGCGGGCCGCCGGCGTCGGGCGGGACGACGAGCGGGGACATGGCCAGCGGCGCCGGCGGCGCCCGCCCGGGCGCGCCGGCAAAGGGCGGGGTCGCGTCGACGCCGGGCGCCACCGCCGCGCCGCAGCCCGCGCAGGACGCGTCCTCCGCCACGCCGCGGCCGGGCGCGAACACGCCTTCGTCATCGGCGCCCGCCAGGCCGTAGCAATGCGTCCGTTTTCACGGACCGTTAACGGCTGTTGCCTGACACTCGCGATGCAGCCGCACCCGCGGCGCCCGCGATCCTCCCACGGATGCGGTCGATCTGCCGGACCGGAAGGAATCGGGCGATGATCACGGCCTCCATGTCTGTCGCCAGCCGTCCCGATGCCCTGGCGATCCCGCCCGCGGTCGTCGCCGCCAGCGGGTCCGTCGCGAAGGTGCCGGCGGGAAAGCCGAACCCGACCTCGCAGATCGACCTCACGCTGGGCATCACCGTGCTGACGTTCCACGACGCCTCCGGGCAGGTGGTCGCCACCACGCCGACCAAGCAGCAGCTCAACACCTACCTGCTGTTCGGCGCCTCGCAGCGTTCCGCACCCAGGTCGGCCGCCCCGTCGGACGACGCCCCCAGGGTCGCGATGGTGGCCTGACCCCGCGCGCGGGGCGCGGACAGCCCCGCGGCGGAGCGCACGCGTTGCCTGGCAAAGCCCGCGCGACCTTGTATCCTGGGCGGACATTCGCGCGCAGGGTCCACGATGTCGGTTCGGTTTGTCTTGGCGCTGCTGGCGCTGCTTGCGGCGTCGGCGCCCGTGCGGGCGGAGACACCCAAGGCGCGCGCCGACAAGATCGCGGCACAGGCGCAGCACGAGGTGGAGCGGCTCAAGGCGCTGGACCAGGACGCCCTCGTGCTCAAGCCGGTCGCAATCATGTGCCTCACGCTCCCGGAGCTGGAGCAGTGGGTGGTCGGCATCATGGCGCGCAAGCTCATCGACGTGGACGGGTGCTACCCGTTCCAGAAGGCGGCGCGAGTCGCCGTGCTCGACTACCCCGGGCCGCTGAGCGTGCACGTGCGGCTCGTTGTGCCGCCGGACGCGCCGGGCGAGATCCGCGACATGGAGTTCTTCACCCTGCCGGCCCAGGTGGTCGCGCGCAGCCAGGTGGCGCCGTCGCTGCTGCTCGACGCGCCCGTTCCCGCCGCGCGCTGAGGAGGCCGCCGCCGCCACGGCGGGTCGGGGCGGCCCGTCCTGCGCGGCAGGACAGATCCTCTCCGTTCCGTCCTGCGCGGCAGGACAAAACAGGGGTGTTTTGTCCTGCCGCGCAGGACGGAGAGGCCTGTTCAGGGGGGTGTTGTCCTGCGCCGCAGGACGGGGCGGGCCGCGCCGGGTTGCGCGCGCGACATGGTCAAGCGCGACGCCTGGTCCGCCCTGCGTCTGTCACCGTTCGTGAATTGACGCGGACCGGCCGGTGCCGCGAGGATCGGCGCGCCATCGGAACAGGGGAGGGAATGGCGATGCGGCAACTGGTGTGCACCGGGATCGTGGCGGCGGCGCTCTGCGCCACGTCGCCCAGGCCGGCCCAGGCGTGGGGCGGCGGCGGCTTCCTGTTCGGCACGGCGCTGGGGCTCACGACCGGCGCGGTGGTCGGCTCCGCCCTCGCCCATCCCTACCCCTACGTTGTGGCGCCGCCGCCCTACGCGTATGCGCCGCCATACGCCTATCCCCCGCCCTACGCCTACCCGCCGCCGTACCCGGCGCCTCTCGCCTACGGGTATCCGCCGCCGGCGCCCTATCCGTATCCGGCGCCCCCCGGCTACGGCTATCCGCCGCCCGCGCCGCGCCCCGTCGCCGGCTACGCCCCGGCCCCTGTCCAGGGCGGCGCGGGCTATGCGGCGGCGGGCCCCGTGGCGCAGGCCGCGCCCGCGTGCGGCGCCGGGCGGTTCTTCAACACGCTCACGGGCAACTGCGACCGGCGCTGAGCAGCCGGCGTTCCGGGTGCGTCGCCGCCTCGGCCACGGGGCGGCGTGCGTGCGCAGGGGCTAGTCGAGGAACTCGACGTCGCCGTCGTCGAGGTCGTAGCGCGCGCCCACGATCTTCAGGCGCCCCTGCCGCTGCGGCTCGATCAGCATCTGCTCGGTGGTGCGCAGGCGCTCCACGATGCGCAGGACGTTCTGCCGCACCGAGCGGTCCAGCAGGTCGTCGTCGCCGTCGCGCCGGGCGCGCAGCACCGCGGGGATGATCGGCTCGATCATCTGGCCGATGCTGCCGGGGTAGGTCGCGTCGTTCTGCACCACGTTGACGGCCGCCTGCACCGCGCCGCAGCGCTCGTGGCCCAGCACCACGATCAGCGGCGCGCCCAGCACGGCCACGCCGTACTCGATGCTGCCCATCGCCGCGAGGTCGACAACGTTGCCGGCGTTGCGCACGATGAACAGCTCGCCCAGGCCGCGGCCGAACAGCAGCTCCGGCGGCACCCGGCTGTCCGAGCACCCGACCAGCACGCAGAACGGCGCCTGCGCTTGCGCCAGCGAGGCGCGGCGCTGCGCGCCGGTCTGCTGCGGCGGGATCGGGCTGCCGTCGCGGAACCGCCTGTTGCCCTCGCGCAGGATCGCAAGCGCCTCGTCGGGGGTCATCCTGGGGGTGGCGTCTGACATGCGGGCGTCCTGCTCCGGGGGTTGGGTGACGCCGATCTTGATCCCGGATCGGCGGCAGGCGTCAACCGCGCAGCAAAGACAGGCAAGCATGGGCTCTGCCCAAACCCGCAAAGGGCCCGAGGCCCTTTGATCCCTTTACTTAAGTAAAGCCATCCAAGGGGCTTCCCTTGGCGGAGTCCAGAGGCGGAGCCTCTGGCCTTGCTTGCCTGCTCAGGCGGTGACGGGGGTGTGGGCGGTGCGGAACGAGACCAGGCGCTGCCGGGTGTCGCACCAGAGCGAGAGGCGCACGCCCTTGATGCTCTCCCAGATGCCGATGGAGGGGGCGGTCTGCAGCTCTGGGATCTCGCGGTAGGCGGAGGGCAGGCGGTAGTTCGGGATGCGCGAGGACAGGTGGTGGACGTGGTGGTAGCCGATGTAACCGGTCAGCCAGTGCAGCCAGCCCGGCAGGCGGTAGAACGAGCAGCCGAGCAGGGCGGCCTCCACGAACGACCACTCCGACGCGTTGCGCCAGTAGGTGTCCTCGTGCTGGTGCTGGACGAAGAACAGCCAGACGCCGACGGTGGCCGCGACCAGGTAGGCCGGCAGCCACACGGCGGTCACCGCCCACCAGCCGAGCAGGGCCACGAGGCCGCCGAAGAACACGACCAGCGCCAGGTCGAGCAGCAGGATCGAGGCCATCGAGCTGCCGCGCGCCTTGTCGCCGAGCCACAGCGGCAGGCGGTAGCGCAGCAGGAACACCCAGGCCGGCCCGATGCAGAACATCACGAGGGGGTTGCGGTAGGCGCGGTACAGCAGGCGCTGGCGGCGGCCGAGCGCCTGGTACTCGGCGACGGTGAGGGTGTCGACGTCGCCGAAGCCGCGCTTGTCGAGGTTGCCGGAGGTGGCGTGGTGCTTGTCGTGGTCGCGGCGCCAGTAGTCGAACGGCGTCAGCGTCAGGAACGACAGGGCGCGGCCGATCCAGTCGCAGGCCGCGCGGCTCGGCAGGAAGGAGCGGTGACCGCAGTCGTGCTGGATGATGAACACGCGCACCATCAGCAGCCCGGCGATCACCGAGAACGGCAGGCCGAGCGCCCAGGACACGGTGTGCAGCACGTGGGCCGCGACGATCACCGCCGCGAACAGGCCGAGCGTGGTGGCGAGCTGCGCCATGGAGGAGGACACGACGGGGCGGGCGTAGGGGGCGAGCCGTTTGTTCCACTGCGCCGAAGTCTGCTGCATGCCGCTCGCCTCGCTGGATGGTTCGCACGCGCGCAGACCCGGGCGCGCCACCGGCCCCCCCGAGGTGGGCGCCCTGCCGTTTCCGGCAAGCCGCCCCAGCCGGGGGACGGACCGGGACTACCATCAAAGCCCGCGGGCCGGGAAGACGTTTGCGCGTGAGGGCGGGCCTACCAGCGCGTGTGGACGTGCGGCGCCACCCGCCGGTCGTAGATGCCGCGCGCCGCCCGCATCGTCGCGTCGTCGAGCGCGGGCAGGTCGGCGGCGGCGGCGTTGGCGCGGGCCTGGGCGGCGTTGCGGGCGCCGGGGATGGCGACGCTCACCGCCTCGTCCATCAGGATCCAGCGCAGGGCGAACTGCGCCATCGTGGCGCCGCCGGGGACCAGCGGGCGCAGCTCCTCGACCGCGTCCAGCGCCACCTCGTAGGGCACGCCGGAGAAGGTTTCGCCCACGTCGAACGCCTCCCCGTTCCGGTTGAAGCTGCGGTGGTCGTCGGCGGCGAACGTGCTCTCGCGCGTCAGCTTGCCGCTGAGCATGCCCGAGGCGAGGGGCACGCGCACGATCACGGCGACGCCGCGCGCATGGGCCTCGCGGAAGAAGCGCTCCGCCGGGCGCTGGCGGAACAGGTTGTGGATGATCTGGACGGAGGCCACGCTCTCGTGGCGGATCGCGCGCAGGGCCTCGTCCACGGTTTCCACCGACACGCCCCAGAACCGCGTGACGCCCGACGCGACCAGGCCGTCCATCGCGGCGAACGCGCCGTGGCCGGGCTCGTAGACCGCGGGCGGCGGGCAGTGCAGCTGCACCAGGTCGAGGCGGTCCACGCCGAGGTTCTCGCGGCTGCGGTCGGTGAAGCGGGCCAGGTTGTCCGCCGTGTAGCCCTCGGCGGTGTGGGGGTCGAGGCGGCGGCCCGCCTTGGTGGCCACGATTGGGCGGTGGCCGGTGCGGGCTGCGAGCACGTCGCGGATCAGGCGCTCGGAGCGGCCGTCGCCGTAGACGTCGGCGGTGTCGAGGAAGTCCGTGCCCGCGTCCAGCGCCGCGCCGAGGGCTGCGTGCGCGTCCTCGTCGGACACGCTGCCCCAGGAGCCGCCGATCGCCCAGGCGCCGAAGCCGATCGGCGAGAGAGCCCAGCCGGTGCGGCCGAACGGCCGTTTCTCGTGCGCCATCTTGGGCTCCGTGTTCTCGGGGGAAGGAAGCAAGGCTGGGCTCTGCCCAGACCCGCCAGGGCGAGCCGCCCTGGACTGGCGTTACTTAAGGGAGGCGTTCCAAGGGCGCAGCCTTTGGCGGAGTTTGAGGCGGAGCCTCAACCTTTCTTGCCTCAGCGCCGCTGGTTGTAGACGTCGACGCAGACGGCGCCGAGCAGGACGAGGCCCTTGATGACCTGCTGGTAGTCGATGCCGATGCCCAGGATCGACATGCCGTTGTTCATCACGCCCATGATGAAGGCGCCGATCACCGCGCCGACCACGGTGCCGACGCCACCGTACGCCGAGGCGCCGCCGATGAAGCAGGCGGCGATCACGTCCAGCTCGAAGCCGAGGCCGGCCTTGGGGGTGGCGGTGTTAAGGCGGGCGGCGAAGACCAGGCCGGCGAGTGCGGCGAGCATGCCCATGTTGACGAAGGTGAGGAAGACGAGGCGCTCGGTCTTCACGCCGGACAGCTTGGCGGCCTTCTCGTTGCCGCCGACGGCGTAGACCTGGCGGCCGGTGATCGTGCGGTTGGTGACGAAGGCGTAGAGCGCGATCAGCGCCAGCATGATGATGAGCACGTTGGGCAGGCCGCGGTGCGAGACGATCAGCCAGGTGAAGGCGAGGATCACCGCCGCCATCGCCGCGTTCTTGGCGAGGAACAGCGAGGCGGGCTCGGCGGCGATGCCGTGGCTGAGCTGGCGGGCGCGGGTGCGGGCGTTGAGGAACACCAGGGCGGCGACCACGGCGGCACCGAGCGCCATCGACGAGACGTGCAGGCCGGAGGCGTCGGGCAGGAACTCGGGGACGAAGCCGGAGGAGAGGCGCTGGAAGGCGACCGGGAAGGGGCCGACGGACTGGCCGCCGAGCACGGTGAGCATCAGGCCCTTGAACACCAGCATGCCCGCCAGCGTCACGATGAAGGAGGGGATGCGGAAGTAGGCGACCCAGTAGCCCTGCGCCGCGCCGATCGCCGCACCGGCGGCGAGGCACACGACGGCGGCCAGGGGGTAGGGGATGTGGAACTGGACGATCATCACGGCGGCGAGCGCGCCGACGAAGCCGGCGACGGAGCCCACGGAGAGGTCGATGTGGCCGGAGACGATCACGAGCAGCATGCCCAGCGCCATGATGACGATGTAGCTGTTCTGCAGGATCAGGTTGGTGAGGTTGAGCGGGCGCAGCAGCGTGCCGCCGGTCATCACCTCGAAGAACAGCATGATCGCGAACAGCGACAGCAGCATGCCGTAGGAGCGCAGGTTGGTCTTCACCAGGCCCGCGTGGCGGCGCAGGCCCTGCGGGGCGAGGGCCGCGGGTTCGCCGGCGGGCAGCGCCTGTTGGCTCATTGCAGCCTCTCCCCCTTGTTCATGATGGCGCGCATGATGCGCTCCTGCGTGGCCTCGGCGGCCGGGAACTCGGCGACGAAGCGGCCCTCGGCCATCACGCAGAGGCGGTCGCACAGGCCGAGCAGCTCGGGCATCTCGGACGAGATCACGACCACGCCCTTGCCGCTGTCGGCGAGCGCCTGGATGATCTGGTAGATCTCGTATTTGGCGCCGACGTCGATGCCGCGCGTCGGCTCGTCCAGGATCAGCACCTCGGGGCCGGAGAACAGCCACTTCGAGAGCACGACCTTCTGCTGGTTGCCGCCCGACAGCGTGCCGCTGTCCTGGTAGACCGAGGAGCAGCGGATGCGCATCTGGCCGCGGAAGCCTTCCGCGACGCGCATCTCGGCCATGTCGTCGACCACCTGGCGGCGCGACACGCCGTTTGGGTTGGCCAGGCTGATGTTGCGCGCGATGTCCTGGCCGAGCAGCAGGCCGAGGTGCTTGCGGTCCTCGGTGACGTAGGCGAGGCCGGCGGCGATGGCGCGCGGCACGGTCGAGAGGTCGACCACGCGGCCGTCCATGCGCGCCTCGCCGGAGACGTGTCGGCCGTAGGCGCGGCCGAACACGCTCATCGCGAACTCGGTGCGGCCCGCGCCCATCAGGCCGGCGATGCCCACGATCTCGCCGCGCCGGACGTGGAAGCCGGCGACGTCCACGACGCGGCGGCCGGGGTGCAGCGGGTGGTCGACGCGCCAGTCGCTGACGGCGAAGATCGTCTCGCCGATGGAGGGCGTGTGCGTCGGGTAGCGGCTGTCGAGGTCGCGGTCGACCATCTTGCGGATGACGTCGTCCTCGGCGACCGGGCAGTCCAGCGTCTCGATGGTGCGGCCGTCGCGCAGCACGGTGATGCGGTCGGCGACGTGGGAGATCTCGTTCAGCTTGTGCGAGATCAGGATCGACGAGATGCCCTGCGCGCGGAACTCCACGAGGAGGTCGAGCAGCGCCTGGCTGTCGCGCTCGTTCAGGCTCGCGGTGGGCTCGTCGAGGATCAGGAGGCGGACCTCCTTGGACAGCGCCTTGGCGATCTCGACGAGCTGCTGCTTGCCGACGCCGATGTCGGTGACCAGCGTGTCCGGCGATTCGTCGAGCCCGACCTTGGCGAGGAGGGCGCGGGCGCGGGTCCACATCGCGCCGCGGTCGATCACGCCGAAGCGGCGCGGCGCGTTGCTGAGGAAGATGTTCTCGGCCAGCGAGAGCAGCGGGATCAGCGCCAGCTCCTGGTGGATGATGATGATGCCGAGCGCCTCGGAGTCGTTGATGGTCGCGAACGTGCGCTCCTCGCCGTCGTAGGCGATGGTGCCTTCGTAGCTGCCGTGCGGGTAGACGCCGCTCAGCACCTTCATCAGCGTCGACTTGCCCGCGCCGTTCTCGCCGACCACGGCGTGGATCTCGCCGCGCCGCACCGACAGCGTCACGTCGCGCAGCGCGGCCACGGCGCCGAAGCTCTTGCGGATGCCGCGCATCTCCAGGATGTCGTCCATCAGGCCCTCCCTGTGGCCAAGGCGAAGGCAAGGAAGCAGTTCTTTCTTGAAAGAAAGAACCAAAGAACTTTGCCCACTGGGCCTGTGCCAGCCATGCGGCGCAGGTGCCAATGGGCAGAGTCTTTTTGCTTCTTTTTCTTCAGAAAAAGAAGGCCTTGCTTGCTGCCCTAGCTGATCTGCGCCTTGGTGTAGTAGCCGCTGCCGACGAGGATGGGCTCCCAGTTGCTGCGGTCGACGATGACGGGCTTGAGCAGGTAGGCGGGGACGACCTTGACGCCGTTGTTGTAGCTCTTGGTGTCGTTGACCTTGACCTCGGCGCCGGAGAGGAGCGCGTCGACCATGTCGGCGGTGACGCGGGCGAGCTCGCGGGTGTCCTTGAAGATCGTGGAGTACTGCTCGCCGGCGAGGATCGACTTGACGGAGGGGATCTCGGCGTCCTGGCCGCTGACGAGGGGCATCTTCATGCTGCCGGAGCCGTAGCCCACGCCCTTGAGCGAGGACAGCACGCCGATGGAGATGCCGTCGTAGGGGGAGAGCACCGCGTCGAGCTTGCGGCCGGAGTAGTAGGCGCTGAGCAGGTTGTCCATGCGGGCCTGGGCGGTGGCGCCGTCCCAGCGCAGGGTGGAGACGTGGTCCATGCCCATCTGGCCGCTGGGGACGACCAGCTTCTTCGCGTCGATCAGCGGCTTCAGCACCGACATGGCGCCGTCGTAGAAGAAGTAGGCGTTGTTGTCGTCGGGCGAGCCGCCGAACAGCTCGATGTTGAACGGGCCGGGGGCGTCGGGCAGCTTCAGGCCGTTCACCAGGGAGGTCGCCTGGAGGACGCCGACCTGGAAGTTGTCGAAGGTCGCGTAGTAGTCGACGTTGGGCGTGTTGCGGATCAGGCGGTCGTAGGCGATCACGCGGGTGCCGGCGGCCTTGGCCTGGGACAGCACGTCGGTCAGCGTGGTGCCGTCGATCGAGGCGACCACCAGGACCTTGGCGCCCTGGGTCAGCATGTTCTCGATCTGGGCGAGCTGGTTGGGGACGTCGTCCTCGGCGTACTGCAGGTTGACGTCGTAGCCGCGCTGGCGGAGCACCTTGGAGATGTTGTCGCCGTCGGCGATCCAGCGCGCCGAGGATTTCGTGGGCATCGCGATGCCCACGGTGCCCTTGGACGCGGCGCGCGCCGGGCGGGCGAGGCCAGCGGCCCCCAGCATCGAGGCGGTCAGGAACGTCCTGCGCTTCATCGGTTCTCTCCCTTGGTCGTTTTTTGTCGTTGTAGGCACGCAACGTCTAGCGGTCGGCGAAGTCTTCCACAACGATCCGACGGCCCAGCATGAAGGCGTCGGCGACGTGGACCAGCGGCGCCAGGTCGACGTCGGAGGCGCCGGTCTCGGCCAGCGCCACGAAGCGACGGTAGATCGCGTCGTACTCCGCACTCGGCGCGTCGGTGGGGGGGTGGCCCTCGCGCGAGAGGACGCGGCCGCCCTCGGACAGGGCGAGGGACAGGCCGTCGGCGTCGACCGCGATGTCCCAGCTCTGCGGGCCGGTCTGGCGCCAGTCGAAGGCGGCCTCGATCGCGGCGCCGTCGGGGTCGGTGAAGGCGAGGTGGGCGGCGATGGGGGCGGCGCGGTTGGCAGGGAAGGAGAGCGTGGCCGCGGTGAGGAACACCGGGCGGGGCAGGATCGCGGTCAGGATCGACAGCGCGTTGATGCCGGGGTCGAACACGCCCAGGCCGCCGGGCTCCCAGATCCACTGCTGGCCGGGGTGCCAGGTGTGCACGTCCTCCTTCCAGGCGATGCGCGCGGAGAGGATGCGGCGGCCGGCGAGCAGCGCGCGCGCGGGCTCGACGCCGGGGGCGAAGCGGGAGTGCCAGGTCGCGAACAGGGTGCGGCCGGACGCCGTGGCGGCGGCGGCGAGGGGGGCGATCTCGGCGACGCTGGCGCCCGGGGGTTTCTCCAGGAGCACGTGGCAGCCGGCGGCGAGCGCCGTGGCGGCGAGGGCGTGGCGGCCCTGGGGCGGGGTGCACAGGGCGACGGCGTCGACCGGGGGGCCGGAGGCGAGGAGCGTCGCGAGGTCGGGGAAGCAGGGGACGCCGTCGAGCGTGGCGTTGCGGCTGGCGATGGCGGCGAGCTCGATGCCGGGGGTGCGGGCGATGGAGGGGAGGTGCTGGTCGCGGGCGATCTTGCCCAGGCCGACGAGGGCGAGGCGGATCATGGCGTGCCGCCGAGGTGCGGCGCGCGGGAAGGAAGGAAGCGCGTTCTTTCCTGAAAGAAAGAACCGAAGAACTTCCGCGAATCAGGATTCGGGAGCTTACGGGCAAAGTCTTTTTGCTTCTTTTTCTTCAGAAAAAGAAGATTCTTGCCTGGCTTTGCCGGCAGGGCCACGGCGCGCCCTAGCGGTTCCA
>JBPBQS010000212.1:0-13812 GCA_050920955.1 Janthinobacterium lividum
ACGCCGCCATTGGGTGAGAAATGGTGGAAATGACTGTGCAGGATGGTCGCGCCCGCCGCGAGTGCCGCACGACGCAAGGTGCGGTCGATCGCCTCGGGATCGGCGAGATTGGTCGCTCCCCACAGGTCGACGAGAAGATGCGCGCCCGCATACTTCATCCCGTCTTTCTCGACAAAGTAATCCTTCTGCTCCCCGTCGGCAAAAGCCGGAAGAGAAGCGGCGGACATCTGGTTATTGCTCGGAAGTTCCGAGACCATCCCCAGTTGAGCAAGTGCGTTCATCACGTACCCCCAAACCAGCAGACGGCCTGTTGGACGAATACGTCCCCTTGGGCCAAGGTCGCCGGAGATAGGGACTATGGGACGGCAGCGCAAGCACAAATCGGCCCGTGCAGAAAGATGACAGCCGTCGCAGCCGAATTGGGCGGCGTCGCGTGCGTATTGCGAAATACTGGTGGGAGCCGCATCGAGCGTCCGAAGCGTCGCAGGAGGGAGGCTCAGCGTGCGCTGATCGCCTGCAGTCCGGTGGCGGCAGTCCGGGCCGTCGCGATCTCCGATGCGGCGCGAGGAAGATCCGCGGTCGCCTGGACCGGGGCGGACGCGAGCAGGCGGAACAGGTCGCGACGCGGCCCGGCCGCCAGGCGCGCCCCCGCGCCCGACTGCAGCCGATGCAGGGTGGCGTTGTCACCGGCCTGCGCCGCCGCGCTGGCCTGACGCAGCACGATATCCTCCTGTGCTGCGGTCAGCGGACCCTGCGCAGGCACGCTCATGTCAGCGAGCTGGGAAAGCGCAGCGAGCGCGCCCGGCCAGTCATGGGCGTCGGCAAGCAGCCGCGCACGCAGGTCGGCAGCCTCCGCCGTCGGAAGCGCGGCCAGCACGGCGACCGCGCCGTTGAGGTTGCCCTGCCTGGCGATCGCGCGCGCCTGGAGCATCGCCCGCCGGTTCGCGAGGTCATCGGCGAGGCCCGGCGAGGCCGAGGTATCCAGCGCCGCCAGCGCCGCCGCAGGGTCGCCCTGCTCGAGCCGCATGTCGGCGAGGCTGGCGCCGATCTCGGCGCGTGGAGTGCCGGCCGCGGCGTTCGCCATCAGTCGCTCCAGCGCGGGACCGGCGCGTGACGGGAGATCGAGCGCCACCAGCCGCGCGGCCAGCAGCGGACCCATGCGCGTCGTGGCCTCGCCTGGCGGCAGCAGGTCGGCATTGTCGTAGACCAGGGACACGAGGTCGAGCGAGGACAGCGGCTTCGCGCCCTCCCCCGCAAGCAGCCGGCCGAAGTCCTCGGCCACCTGCCTGCCGATCACGGCGCGATCCTCGGGAAACAGCGTCGCGGTGTCGCGCAGCAGCGTCATCGCGGTCTTCCAGTCGCCGGACTGCGCCCTGAGCTCGGCCGCGCGCATGCGGACCTGCTCCTCGCGGGCGTCGCCCCGCCACGCCACGACCTGCTGCTCCAGCGCCTCGGCGGCCTGCGTCGCATCGATCCGGCCGGAGGACAGGCGCAGCTCGGTCGCGGCGCGCGCGGCCCTGGCATGCAGGAGGCGGTCGCGGCCCTGCACCAGGCCGTCGAACACCAGCAGCGCGCCGTCGACATCGCCGCGGTCCCGGGCCAGGAGACCGCGCGCGAACGCCAGGCCAGGCTCCGCAGGCAGCGACTCGACCAGGTTGCGGGCCGCCTCGCGCTCCGCCAGGCCGGCCTGGGCCATGGTCTCGGCGGCCAGCGGCAGCAGTCGGTTCCGCAGCGCATCGGGGTAGGAGAGCAGCAGCCCGAGATCGGCCGCGAACACGCTGGCGGCGTCGGGCGATCCCTCCGTGCGCATGGCATCGCGCACCGCGCGCCACAGCGCCACGTCGTCGGTCCCGGTCAGCTCGGGCAGCGACAGGCCGTCGGCCTCGCCGGGCCGGCCCGCGAGCAGGGCCGCGACCGCGGCCAGCCCCGTCGCATCCGGATCCGAGGCGTGCTGCGGGTCCTCTCGGCGCGCCAGCAGCAGCAGGGCCTGGGCCTCGGAGTCCATGCCGAGCGCGAGCATCGTCTGCGCGGCGGCGTAGCGGGCGGGAAAGCGGGCGAGCGCCGGCGCGGCCGAGGCGCCGGCGAGCTGGTCGTCAAGGCGGCGGAGCAGCACCTCGCGCGGCATCGTCGGGATGTGGAAGCGCGTCGTGAACACGGCCGCGTCGAGCGAGCGGCGGCGGTCGGGCGAGGCGGGCGGAAGGGAGAGGCCGTCCTCGCCGGAGGCCGCGACGACGAAGCGGTCGGCCAGCGAGCGCAACTCGACGCGGTCGGAGGCGGGCTGCACCACGACGCCCAGAATCGTGGCCGCCAGCGTGAACTCCGGCGACTTGCGCGCCAGCCCCACGGCTTGCCCGGACACGCGCTGCGTTCCCACCAGCAGCACGCCGCCGCCTGCGGGATCCGCGACCACCACGACGCGGCCGGGCGAGCCGGCCAGCAGCACGAGCGTGTGGTCGGACGCGGCGATGTCGATCGGGGTCGCAGGCACGGCCGCGTCACCCACGACGATCCCCCAGCCACCGGGACGCCGATCCATGCGCACGGTCGCCCCGCCGTCCAGCGGCATCATCAGCACCGTCGTGTCGGCGAGGACCTGGACCCGGGCGCCCGCGAACACCGGATCCGCGACCATGCCGGCAAGGTCGATCGGGCGCGCCACGTCGAACACCACCTCGAGCCGGTCGCCGGTGCGGAACGCCGCGGCCCCCACCTCCGGCCCGAACGGCAGCATCAGGCCGGCGCCGGCATGGCCGGGCATCGGCGGCTGCCGGGTTGCCAGGAGCGAAAGCGTCCCCGTGCTCGCGGCCGGGAGCGGCACGGCCGCAACGGCGGCCACCGTCGGCGGCGCAACGGCCACGATGACGGGCGGGACAGGAGCCGGCGGCACAGGCGCGGGAAGGAGGGGCGTGGACACGACCGGGGCCGGGACGGCATCGGCAGGAACCGCTATCCCGGCAGATCCGGCGGAAGCCGGCTTGGCCGCGGCCTGCGGTGCGGTTTTCGGCGCGGCGACGGGGTCGAGGACGTCGACGATGACATGGGCGCCGACGCGCAGCGAGTGCACGCGGCTGCCAGGAGCGATCGTGATGACGGCCCGGCCCTTGCCGCCGGTCACCTCGCGGACATTGCGCGCGTGGCCGGTGCCGTCGGCCACCATGCCATGGCCGCCGAACGTGACCACGACCTTCTCGCCCTTGCGCGCGAGATGGAAGTCCTCGCCTTCCGGCACGTCGAACACCACCCGGCCGTACTCCGGATGCTCGCCCAGCCGCGCCGTGATCTCGCCTGCCGGGGTCGCGGTCTGCGATGCCGCATCCCCGGTGACATCGGAGGACTCAGCCGCCAGCGCTGGCCGGGACAGGACCGCAAGGCTCAGCGCCAGTGCCGTGCGCACCAGGATGCGGCGCCTCACCTCGCCGGCGGGAGCGCCCCTGTGGGCGGTCACGAGCTCAGCCACCTGCGGCCACCTGGCTGGGCTGGTTGCGCATCTGCGCCAGCTTCGTCGTCACCAGCCTGGCGCGTTCCGGCTGCATCGCCGCCAGCACCAGGGCCGCCTTGGCATCCTTCATCCGGTCCAGCACCGGCAGCAGGACCGCGAGGTCCAGGTCGTTGAAGATCGCCGCCGCGTCGCGCGGCTTCATCACCTCGTAGGTGCGTACCAGGCCGGTCCAGTTCGCCTCGTCGTGGGCCTTGCGCTCCGTGTCGAGCTTCTCCAGCCGCGCCTGCAGCGCCGTGAGCTGCTCCACCCGCTCGGACAGCTTGTGCTCGGCCGCGGACAGCACCGCCTCGCGCTCCGAGGTGGCGCGGTCGCGGGCGTCGAGCTCGAGCTTGCGCGCGCGCAAGTCCTGCAGCAGGGCCCGCTCCGCGTCGCCGACCGGTGGCGGCGCCGGGTCGGCGCTGGGCGTGACGTGGGCGATCAGCGCCGGCGGCGCCTGCTCCGCGCCCGCGGGGCCGTGCGCCGGAACCGCGGCGGCTTCCGTCGCGGCCGCGCCATGGGGTTCCGCGGCCGCGGCGGGATGGCCCGCCTCGGTCTTTGCCGCCGGCGCCGGCGAGGCTTCCGCCGCGGCGGTGGCGGCCACGGCCGCGGCCACGACCGAGGTGTCGACGACCGCCGAGCCCACCGCGAACTGGACCAGCTCCACAGTCTTGACGGCCAGGAGCGCACCGAGCGCGGTGATGGTGACCGGGAGGAGCCGGGAATGGGGAACGCGCAGCTTCATTGCAGCCTCACCTTGCCAGCTTGAGGGCACGCATCAGGTCGCGCTCGGCCTGCGAACGCATGCGTGTGTCGGGCTCGGGACCCGCGGCCAGGATCAGCTCCTTCTCCTCGACAACTGGGGCTGCGATCGCGGCCCGCCCGCGTGTGGACTCGGTGACCACCTTGCCGTGGCGGACCAGGGAGTCGAGCCGGTCGGCGAGCTTCTCGCCGCGCTCGGCGAGGAACGCGAGGTCGCCCTTCAGCGTGTCGGCCGCCTCGATCTGGCGCGCGATCTGCTTGCCCGCCCCGTCCGCGGTCTCGCGCAGCCGGGCGACGCCGCTCTCCGCCTGTCGCGTGCTCTCGTTGAAGCCGGCGACCAGGGCCTCTAGCGTGGCGCGATCCCGCTTGAGCACGCCCAGCGCCCGCTCCAGCCGCATGGCGTGGAACAGCGTCGCGGCGAGCAGGCCGAGCAGCACGACCTCAAGTATCAGCTGCATTCCACCCATTCTGGGCCTCCTGGCCTTGCGGCGACGTTGATGCGGACGGCGGCGGGTGCGGCGTGGCCGCGCGGCGTCACTGGATCAGCAGGTCGGTGAACAGCACGTCGGAGACGTGGCCAGGCGCCACCGCATCCTCGGCGCGGTTGAGCAGCTCCTCGCGCAGGCGGTAGGTGCTGGCCGAGCCGCGCAGCTCCTCCGGGCGGGTTTCGCGCAGGTAGGTCTGGAACAGGTCGAGCAGGCGCGGCATCGCGGCGTTGATCGCGGCCACGTCCTCGAGCCGGTGCGCCTCCAGCTTCACCTTGAGCTTGATGAAGCTGTTGCGCTTCGGGCCGGCGTTGAGGTTGGCCACGATCTCGGGCATCTCGACGAACACGGGCGCCATCGGCTTGGCGGCCTCCGCATGCTCCACTTTCGGCTCGGCCTTGTGGCCGCCAAGCAGGCCGCTGAACCACACGCCGGCGCCGATGCCGACAAGAAGCAGCGGCGCGAGCACCATCAGCATCAGCTTCTTCTTGCCGCCCTTTGCGGGCGTGTCGGCCGCAACATCGGTCGTGGTCGCTGCGCTCATGGAACCGTCCTGCCGCCGCCGTCCTGGCGGGTTGCGACGATCCTTGCCGCAAATGGTTAACGAACGGTTGAGGGACCGGGCGAACCCGGCACGACCGGCCACCCGGCAGCAAATGCCGGGCCGACGGAGCCCCTGACCGTCGCGGATCGCCAGGATTCCCGGGCGTTGCGGACTGGCACGCGGGTTGCGCTGGCCGCGCCATCGACAACGGCGGACGCCATGAACAACACGACCAACATCGCCCTGTCCCGACTCGTCGCGCAGCAGACCGCGATGGACGTGACGGCCAACAACCTCGCGAACGTCAACACGCCCGGCTTCAAGGCCGAACGCACGGTGTTCGCCGACTGGCTCAACAAGCAGACTGGCACGGACATCCCGCCCGGCGATCGCAAGCTGGCCTACGTGCAGGACCGCGCCACCTACCGCGACGGGAGCCAGGGCGCGTTCACCCACACCGGCAACCCGCTCGACCTCGCGATCGGCGGCGACGGCTACTTCACCGTGGCCACGGCGAACGGCACGCGCCTGACCCGCGCCGGCCACTTCGAGATGCAGGCCGACGGCACGATCGGCGACGGCGCCGGCAACTCGCTGCTCGACGCCTCCGGGCAGCCGCTGCAGGTCTCGCCGACCGACACGCAGATCCAGGTCGCCGCGGACGGCACGGTCAGCAGCGAGAACGGCCAGATCGGCACCGTGGCCATCGTCTCGCCGGGCGACCCGAACCAGCTGCGCGCCGAGGGCTCGCGCCTGTTCGACCCGAACGGCGACACCGCGCCGGTGACGCGCCCGCGCATCATCCAGGGCGCGGTGGAGGACAGCAACGTCTCGGCCACCGGCGAGCTGACCCGCATGATGGCCGTCCAGCGCGAGTTCCAGTTCGCCACGCAGTTCATCGAATCTGAAGGACAGCGCCAGCAGAATGCGATCGACAAGATCGTGCGCAGCGGCACGAGCTGACCCCCCCGAAGCCAGGCCCCGCGCCTGACCGCCCGACCGAGGAGAGATCGACATGCGTGCACTCGACATCGCTTCCACCGGAATGCAGGCGCAGCAGACCAATGTGGAGGTCATCTCCAACAACATCGCCAACATGAGCACGACGGGCTTCAAGCGACGCCGCGCCGAGTTCCAGGACCTGATGTACCAGAACCTGCGACGCGTCGGCTCCGCCAGCTCGGACAACGGCACCGTGGTGCCCTCCGGCGCGCAGGTCGGCCTGGGCGTCAAGACGGCGGCGATCTACCGCATCACCGAGCAGGGCAACATCCAGCAGACCGGCAACAGCCTCGACCTGGCGATCCAGGGCCACGGCTACTTCCAGATCACCCTGCCCTCCGGCGACACCGCCTACACCCGCGACGGCACGCTCGGCATGGCGCCGGACGGCACCATCGTCACCGCGGACGGCTACCCCGTGGCACCCGGCATCACCGTGCCCAGCAACGCCACCGCGGTCACCGTGAACGGCGCGGGCCAGGTGCAGGCCACCATCGCCGGCTCCGCCACCCCCACTACGCTGGGCCAGATCCAGCTCGCGACCTTCCCCAACGAGGCTGGCCTCGACGCGCAGGGCGACAACCTGTTCCTGCAGAGCGGCGCATCCGGCAACGCGGTCACCGGCGTGCCCGGCGCGCCCGGCTTCGGCACCACGATGCAGGGCTTCGTGGAGACGTCCAATGTCAACGTCGTCACCGAGATCAGCAGCCTGATCACCGCCCAGCGCGCCTACGAGATGAACAGCAAGGTCATCACCGCGTCCAACGACATGCTGCAGACGCTGTCGCAGCTGCGGTGAGCGGGGTGCGCGCGCGCCTCCTCCTGCTGGCCGGGCTGCTCGCGGCGGCCCCCGCGCTCCCGGGCGCGACCCCGGCCGCGCGCGCCACCGTCGCCGCGGCGCCGACGCTGCGGCCGTTCGCCGCGGTGAAGGGCGCCGTGGTGCGCCTGTCCGACCTCTGGGACGGCCTGGACGCCGGCACCGACCGCACGATCGGCCCGGCGCCGCTGCCGGGCGCGCGCTTCACCGTGGAGTCGGCGCAGCTCGTGGCGATCGCCCGCCAGTTCGGCATCGAGTGGCACCCCGCCTCCGCGTCAGACCAGGCCGTGGTCACCCGCGAGGGCCGACCGATGGCGCGCGAGGCGGTGCTCGCCCTGCTGCGCCCTGCCCTGCTCTCCGCCGGCGCGCCGCAGACGGTCGAGGTCGAGCTGCCCGGCTTCGTGGCGCCCGTCCTGCCGGCCGACGGCACCGCGCAGCCCGAGATCGCCCAGCTCGACTACGACGCCGCCACCGGCCGCTTCACCGCCCTGCTGTCCGTGGCGATCGAGGGCGCCGAGCCGCTGCACGCCCGCGTCGCCGGCACCGCGGTGGCGATGATCGACATGCTCGTCCTCGCCCGGCGCGTGCCCCCGGGGACGCTGCTGGACCCCGCCGACCTCGCCACCGCCCACGTCCGCCTCGCCACCACCCACGTCCCGGTGGTCGAGCTGCCGGAGCAGGCACGCGGCATGGCCCTGCGGCGCCCCCTCGTGCCGGGCCAGCCGATCCCGCTTGCCGACTTGGTGCGCCCGCCCGCGGTGACGCGCGGCGCCCTGGTCACGATGCAGCTCGACGGCCAGGGCATCTCGCTGTCCGCCCAGGCACAGGCCATGGACGACGGCGCGGTCGGCGAGCGCATCCGGGTGCTCAACCCCACCTCGCGCGCCGTGCTCGCAGCCCTGATCGACGCGCCCGGCCACGTCCACGTCCTGCCCGGCAGCGCGCCGCTGGTTCCCGCCGCCGGCGTGCGGCCCCCCGCCACCTTCGCCGAGGCCCTGCCGCGATGATCCGTGCCCTGCCCTGGCTGCTGGTCCTGGCGCTGCCGGCCTGCGGCACCCTGTCGACGCTGTCCGAGGTGGGCCGCCCGCCCGCCATGACGCCCTCCGGCGACCCGACGCAGAGTGCCGACTACCGCCCGATGACGCTGCCCATGCCGCGCACACAGGGCGCGCCCGCCGAGGCCAACAGCCTGTGGCGCTCCGGCAGCCGCGCCTTCTTCAAGGACCAGCGCGCCGCGCAGGTCGGCGACATCCTCACCGTGGTCGTCAACATCACCGACGCGGCCGACGTCGAGAACGGCAGCAACGTCACCCGCAACGGCAGCGAGGCGCTGGGCGTGCCCAACCTGTTCGGCCTGCAGGGCTCGATCCCCAAGCTCCTCGCGCAGACGGCGGCCACGTCGCTGCTGTCGACAAGCTCGTCGAACGCCAACACCGGCACCGGCAAGATCAAGCGCAACGAGACCGTGACCCTGCGGCTTGCGGGCTTGGTCACGCAGGTCATGCCGAACGGCAACCTCGTGGTGCAGGCGCGCCAGGAGGTCAGGGTGAACAGCGAGCTGCGCGACCTCTCGGTCAGCGGCGTCGTGCGGCCGCAGGACATCGCCAGCGACAACACCGTGCTGCACGACCGCATGGCGGAGGCGCGCATCTCCTACGGCGGGCGCGGGCAGCTCACCAGCGTGCAGACGCCGCGCTGGGGGCAGCAGGTGATCGATGCGGTCCTGCCGTTCTGAGCCGCGGCAAAGGAAGGCCAGAGGCTCTGCCTCTGGACTCCGCCAAGGGAAGCCCCTTGGATGGCTTCCCTAAGTAAGTGGGATCAAAGGGTCCTCGGACCCTTTGCGGGTTTGGGCAGAGCCCATGCTTGCTTGGGCCTCAGTCGTCGCGGTGCACGCGCTCCATACGCTCGTGGCGCTCCTGCGCCTCGATCGACAGCGTGGCGATGGGCCGTGCCTCCAGCCGCTTCAGCCCGATCGGCTCGTCGGTCTCCTCGCAGAAGCCGTAGGAGCCGCTCTCGAGCCTGACCAGCGCCTGGTCGATCTTGGAAATCAGCTTGCGCGCCCGGTCACGGGTGCGAAGCTCCAGCGCGCGGTCGGTCTCGACGCTGGCCCGGTCGGTGATGTCGGCTTCGTGGATGCCGCCCTCGGACAGCGACGCCAGGGTGCCGTCCGCCTCGCGCAGAAGGTCGGATCGCCAGCGCAGCAGCTTGCGCCGGAAATACTCCACATGAAGCGGGTTCATGAACTCTTCGGCTTCGGAGGGTCGGTAGTCGGCCGGCAGCGTGATCATCATGCGCGGACGGGTCCTCACTGGCGTGGTCTTGCCGAAACGACGGCCTTATAGCCACGCGCGCCGGATGAGCCAAGAACTACCGGACCGTGTCCCGACACTGTCACCGGATTGCGTCGCCCGTGCCACACCCCGGCACCACGTCGGGCAGCCCGCGGCGCGCCAGCTCCAGCCGCGCGCGCAGCCCGACGGAGCGCAGCACGCCGTCCAGGCCCGGGTCCGCGGCGGCCGGCATCGAGCGCAGCAGCGCGACCAGCCGGCCGAGCGCGCCCTCCCCGGCCTCGTCCCCGCCCGCGAGCAGCGCCTTCTGCAGAGCGGCCAGCTCCTCCAGCAGGTCACGGCCATGACGCCGGGCCTCGCGGTCGCGCGTCGCGGGGTCCTGTGGCGCCGCGGTCTCCTGCAGCGCCAGCAGCGCGTCCAGCCCCCGCGTCGGCGATGCGGCGGCCACGGCGGCGCCGGTGCTCGCGGCCTCGCCGGGCACCCGGAACGCCGGGCCGGCTGCGGCCGCGTCGCCGCCCCGGGCCGTCTCTGTCGCGCGGATCGCGGCTGCGGCTCCGATCTGCATCCTGGCTCCTTTCGCCCTGCCCGCCTTGCCGCCCGGCAGGAACTGCCGGGCCCTCGAACGCGGAATGCAGCGCAAATCCTGCATTCCCGTCTGGCACGGCGGTTGCGCTGCGTATCGCGCCGGCCGCCCTGCC
This sequence comes from Janthinobacterium lividum, assembly GCA_050920955.1. GTDB lineage: Bacteria > Pseudomonadota > Alphaproteobacteria > Acetobacterales > Acetobacteraceae > CAXSEF01. The sequence goes on from JBPBQS010000212.1 coordinate 10,072, forward strand.
CGCGGCGTGGGCCGGTTGAATGGACTGCACGCCCCGCGCCTCGCCGCAGGATGGGCGCAAATGATTTACGTTCCGGAAAGGACTGCCGTGCGATTCCTGGTGCTGCTGGCTCTCGTGCTTCTTGCCGTCCCTGTCGCGGTGCCTGCCTCGGCGCAGGTGCGCATCAAGGACATCGCGGACGTGGAGGGGGTGCGCGCCAACCAGCTGGTCGGCTACGGGCTGGTGGTCGGGCTCAACGGCACCGGTGACCGGCTCGACAACGCGGTGTTCACCCGGGAGTCGCTGATCGGCATGCTCGAACGTCTCGGCGTCAACACGCGTGACCAGCAGGCCAAGCTGCAGACCAGGAACGTCGCCGCGGTGATGGTCACCGCCGAGCTGCCGGCCTTCGCGCGCAGCGGGGGGCGGATCGACATCACGGTGTCCGCGATCGGCGATGCCTCCAGCCTGCTCGGCGGCCAGCTCCTGGTCACGCCGATGCTCGCGGCCGACGGCGACGTCTACGCCGTGGCGCAGGGCGCGCTGGTCACCAGCGCGTTCTCCGCGCGCGGCGCCGCTGCGTCCGTGACCCGCAACGTGCCGACCTCCGCCCACGTCGCCAACGGCGCCACCGTGGAGAAGGAGATCCCGTTCGAGCTGGGCGCCGGCCGCACGATCCGACTCGGCCTGCGCAACCCCGACCTCACGACCGCGATGCGCATGGCCGAGGCGGTCACGCGCGCCGGCTTCCAGGCGCGCGCCACGGACCCGCACACGGTGGAGCTGGCGCTCGGCGGGCGCGACGTCGTGTCCAGCCTGGCGCGCATCGAGGAGCTGACCGTCAACCCCGACAACGCCGCGACGGTGGTGATCGACGAGACCAGCGGCACCATCGTGATGGGCGCCAACGTGCGGATCTCCACGGTGGCGATCGCGCAGGGCAACCTCACCATCCGGGTGAGCGAGGCGCCGCAGGTCAGCCAGCCCGCGGCGCTGTCCAACGGGCAGACCACGGTGGTGCCGCGCACCAGCGTCTCGGTGGACACCGGCAACGACCACAAGCTGGGCATCCTGCCGTCGCAGCCGACGCTGCGCGACCTGGTGGGCAGCCTGAACGCCATGGGGATCGGGCCGCGCGACCTGATCAGCATCCTGCAGTCGATCAAGGCCGCGGGCGCGCTGCAGGCCGACCTGGTGGTGCGCTGATGAGCATGGTCATCCCGCCGCCGGCCACCACGGTCAGTCCGGAGCAGCAGGCAAAGACCTGGGCCGAGGCGCAGAAGTTCGAGGCGATGGCGCTCAACGAGATGCTCGCGCCAATCTTCAACACTGCCGACAATTCCAAGAGTCTCTTCGGCGGCGGCGAGGGCGAGGCCACCTGGCGACCGATGCTCGTTAGCGAAATGGCAAAGAAGATCGCGTCTGCTGGCGGCCTGGGGCTGGCGCAGCCGGTGTACCAGGAGATGCTGCGGCTGCAGGAAGCCGGTGGGGGACGCAGGCGATGACCAACGAGGTGATCCTGGCGGCGCGTGCGCTCGGCCAGCTGCTGACGGCGGAGAACGTCGCGCTGGCCGCACACGACCACGCCGCCGCGACCGCGCTGCTTGACGAGAAGAAGCGGCTGATCGCGGCGTTCGACCGGGCGCTCGCGGGCACGGTCCCGCTGCTCGACGGCCCGGCGCGCGACGAGGTCAGGGCCGTGGGCCTGGAGCTGCAGGCGCTCGCCGGCCGCAACGTGGCGCTGCTCGAGCAGGCGATGGAGGTGCAGGCGCGCGTCATCGGGATCGTCGCCGACGCCGCTCGCCAGCAGGTCCGTGTCGCCGCCCCGGGCTACGGGCGGCCGGGCCGGCCGCCGGCGGCGGTGTCTCGCCCGGAAGCACACGCCATGGTGTCACGCGCCTGAGGCCGAGGCCCCCTCGGGAGCCTTCCCCTGAGTCAACGTTTCCAAAGGCGAGCCTTTGGCGGAGTCCAGAGGCAGAGCCTCTGGCCTTGCCTGCGCGCTCTCGAAAACCGGCCCGGTCCCCGCGGCACAGGGTTTGCGTGAGTTCGTGGCGATGTTAGGTCGGGCACGATGATCGAGCTGGTGTTCTTCGTCCCGCCTTCTCCCGACACTGCCGGCGGTGGCAGCGCCTACAACCGGCACCTGATCGCGGCGCTGCGGGAGCTCGGATGCGGCGTGGCCACGGTCGTGATCGAGAACGAGGCCCAGGCGCACGAGGGCTGGGACGGGCTGGCGGGAATGGCGGCCGGGGTGATCGACGGCATGGTGCTGCCCTGCTTCGACGCCGGGCCCGACCGTCGGCCGTGGCTTGACGGCCGGGCTGCGGCGCTCGTCCACCACCCGACGGCGCTGGCCGACCCCGCACGGCGCGACCTGATCCGCGCCGCGGAATGCCGCATCCTGCCGCACCTTGCCTGCGTGGTGGCGACCAGCGCGGGTGTCGGGGCGCGCTTGGTCGCCGAGTTCGGCGCGCAGCCCGCATGCGTGCACGTCGTGGAGCCGGGCCTGGGGCGGTTCGCGCGCACGACGGGGGCCGGCGACGGTCCGTGCCACGTGCTCTCGGTCGGCCGCCTCGCGCCGCGCAAGGGGCATGACGTGCTGCTGCATGCCCTGGCCCGCCTGGCGGACCTGGACTGGCGCCTGACCATCGCCGGCGACGGCCACGGGGACGCGGCCTGGGCCGACGGGCTCGGCACTCTCGCCGCGGCGCTCGGGGTGGCGGACCGGGTTCGGCTGATCGAGCACCCGTCGGACACGGAGCTGGCGGGGCTCTGGGGGTCCGCCGACCTGTTCGCGCTGGCGTCGCGACGCGAGACCACCGGGGCGGCCATGGCCGAGGCGCTGCGACGCGGCATCCCGGTGGCCGTGACCGGCTGCGGAACGCTGCCGCCCGAGGCGGGGACCTCGTGCCTGCCGGGGGACGGCGCCGGCCTGTCGCGGTGCCTGCGCCGCATGATCTGCGACGACGGGCTGCGCCGCAGCATGGCCGAGGCGGCCTGGGCGGCCGGGCAGTGCCTGCCGGCGTGGCCGACGCAGGCTGCGCGGTTCCTCGACGCCCTGGCCGCCGCGCGGCAGCCCGTCGCCTGAGGGCCGCGCGCCCGACGGGATCTCAGGCGGTCGGCACGTCGAGGTTGTCGAGCAGCCGCACAGTCCCCAGCCGCGCCGCGACGATCAGCCTCAGGCCGCGCGCGTGCGGCACCCCAAGATCGCCGACCTCCCGCAGGCTGTCCGGCTCGACCAGCGCCAGGTAGTCCACCCCGAACCCCGACCGTGCCAGCGCCTCCCTCGCCTGGGCCAGCACCGACTCCACGTCGCGGGGCCGGGGAGACGCCGGCGCTGCAAGGCGCATGGTCTGGTCGCGCGCGAGCGCCACGATCGCTGCCGCGGCATCCCGCAGCGTCTGCGGAAGCAGCGGCGCCGTCGCGCGCTCGGCCTCGGACAGGAAGCGGTTGCGCGACGACATCGCTAGCCCGTCCGGGTCGCGCCGCGTGGCCACGCCGACCACCTCGACCGGCAGGAGCAGGTCGGCGGTCATGCGCCGCACCACCTGCAGCTGCTGCCAGTCCTTCTCGCCGAAATAGGCGTGCCGCGGCCGTACCTGGCCGAACAGCTTGGCGACGACGGTGGCCACGCCCCGGAAATGCCCCGGCCGCTGCGCACCCTCCCAGCCGAGGGCGGGGCCGGCGGGCACGACCTCCGTCGCGTCGCCGGGCGGATACATCGCGGCGACGTCCGGCAGCCAGGCCAGCGCGCACCCGGCG
>JBPBQS010000244.1:0-13801 GCA_050920955.1 Janthinobacterium lividum
CGCCTCTGGACTCCGCCAAGGGAAGCCCCTTGGATGGCTTTACTTAGTAAGGCCAGTCCAGGGCGGCTCGCCCTGGCGGGTTCGGGCAGAGCCCGACCTTGCCTTCTCTCAGGCCGCGACGGCTGCCGGGTCGATCCACCCGACGTTGCCGTCGCGCCGCCTGTAGACGACGTTCAGCTCCCCCGACCCCGAGTTGCGGAACATCAGGACGGGCTGGTCCGCGAGGTCCATGCGCATGACGGCCTCGCCGACGGTGAGCAGGCTGATCTCGACGGCCTGCTCGGCGATCACGGTGGCGAAGGTCTCGGCGGCACCGGGCTCGGTCTGCGGGATCTCGTCCTCGGCGCGCAGGGTGTAGCCGCGGGCGGGCTCGGGCCTGGCGCGGTTGGCCAGGTCGCGGGAGTGGTCGTTGACGCGGCGGCGGTAGCGGCGGAGGCGCTTGGCGATATGCTCGGCGGCGTCGTCGAAGGCGGCGTTGGCGTCGGCGGCCTCGCCCTCGCCGCGCAGCGACAGGCCGCGGCCGGCGTGGACGTTGATGTCGCAGGTGAAGAACGAGCGTGCGCGCCCGAAGGTGACGTGGGCCTCGAGCGCGTGGTCGAAGTACTTGCCGGCGATGCCGTCGAGCTGGTCGCCGACCCTGGTGCGCAGGGCGTCCGACAGCTCGATCTGCTTGCCCGACACGGTGATCTGCATGGCCTCGTCTCCCGCCGCTCGCGTGGACCGGGGAGGGCGGCCGTGCGTCAGGCCGGGACCGCCTTCTCCCGCTTGCGCTGCACTGAGCTGGGAATGCGCAACGCCTCGCGGTATTTAGCGACCGTTCGCCGGGCGATGTCCACGCCCTCGCCGCGCAGCGCGGCCACGATCGCGTCGTCGCTGAGCACGTCCTCGGCACTCTCGGCGAGCACCATGGCGCGGATGCGGTGGCGCACGGTCTCGGCGCTGTGGCTCTCGCCGCCCGCGGTGCCGGCGATGGCGGTGGTGAAGAAGTACTTCAGCTCGAAGGTGCCGCGCGGGGTGGCGATGTACTTGTTCGCGGTCACGCGGCTGACGGTGCTCTCGTGCATCTCCACCGCGTCGGCGATGTCGCGCAGGATCAGCGGGCGCATGTGGCCGATGCCCAGGCGGAAGAAGCCGTCCTGGCGGCGCACGATCTCGGCGGCGACCTTGAGGATGGTTTGCGCGCGCTGCTGCAGCGACTTCACCAGCCAGTTGGCGGTCGACAGCTTCTCGGACAGGAAGCTCTTCTCCTCGCGCCCGGCGCGCAGGCTGACGCGGGCGTGGTAGCTCTCGTTGACCAGCACGCGCGGCATGGTGTCCGGGTTCAGCTCCAGCAGCCAGGCGCCGTCGGCGGCGCGGCGCATCAGCACGTCGGGGATCACGCTGTGCGCGGGCGCGATGTCGAAGCGCGCGCCGGGCTTGGGGTCGAGCGCCCTGATCTCGGCGATCATCTCGACCAGGTCCTCGCCGTCCACGCCGCAGAGCTGCATCAGCCGGCGGTGCTCGCGCCGCGCCAGCAAGTCCAGGTTGTCGAGCAGCGTGGCCATGGCGGGGTCGAGGCGGTCCAGCTCGGCGAGCTGGGCGGCGAGGCACTCGCGCAGCGAGCGGGCGAACAGGCCGGGCGGGTCGAAGCGCATCATCCGCGCGCGCACGGACTCCACGCGCTCCAGCGTCGTGCCGAGCGCGCGGGCGATGTCGGCGGGCTCGGCGGAGAGGCGGCCGGCGGGGTCGAGGAGGGCGATGAGGTGGGCGCCGGTCATGCGCTCGGCGGGGTCGGGGAAGCCGAGGCGGAGCTGCTCGGCGAGGTGGTCGCGCAGGGACCGCGGGTTCTCGGCCAGGTCGTCGATGCCGCGATCGTCGCCCTCGAAGCTGCCGCCGGCGCCGGTCTTGCCGAAGCTCGTGGGCTCGGGGGCCGCGCCGTCGGCGGCGCCGTGCTGCTCGAAGCGGTCGTCGACGCCGGTGTCGAGCGGGCCGGCCTCCGCCATGGTCGCGCCCGAGACCAGCTCGACGGCCTCGGCGCCCTCGGCCACGGACTGCGGGCGCTGGTCCGGCGCGGGCTGCTCGCCGACGTGGTCGGAGCGGTCGTCGCGCTCCAGCAGCGGGTTGCGCTCCAGCTCCTCGTCGACGAAGGCGGCGGCCTCGAGGTTGGTGAACTGCAGCAGCTTGATGGCCTGGCGGAGCTGCGGCGTCATCACCAGCGACTGGCTCTGCCGGAACTCCAGCCTTGGACCTATGCGGGGACCGATCGCCATCCGGGCAGTCTAGGGGGAGAAGGTTGCCAGAGGGAGAACCTTTCGGCGGCCTGCAAGGCAGGAAGCAAGGTTGAGGCTCTGCCTCAAACTCCGCCAAAGGCTGGCGCCCTTGGAACGCACAACCCTAAGTAAGGCCGGTCCAGGGCGGCTCGCCCTGGCGGGTCTGGGCAGAGCCCAGGCTTGCCCTAGAGGGAGAACCGCTCGCCCAGGTAGACGCGGCGGACGTCCTCGTTGGCGACGACCTCGTGCGGGTCGCCCTCCATCAGCACCTGGCCGTCGTGCATGATGTAGGCGCGGTCTATGATCTCCAGCGTCTCGCGGACGTTGTGGTCGGTGATCAGCACGCCGATGCCGCGGTCCTTGAGGTGGCCCACGAGGTCGCGGATGTCGCCGACCGCGATGGGATCGATGCCGGCGAGCGGCTCGTCGAGCAGGATGTAGCTGGGGTGGGTGGCCAGGGCGCGGGCGATCTCGACGCGCCGGCGCTCGCCGCCGGACAGGGCGAGGGCGGGCGTGCGGCGCAGGTGGGCGATGGAGAACTCCTCCAGCAGCTCGTCGAGCAGGCCCTGGCGGCGGTCGTGGTCGGACTCCACGACCTCGAGGGCGGCCATGATGTTCTGCTCGACGTTGAGGCCGCGGAACACGCTGGCCTCCTGCGGCAGGTAGCCGATGCCGAGGCGGGCGCGGCGGTACATCGGCAGCTGCGTGATGTCGGCGCCGTCGAGCGTGATGGAGCCGGTGTCGGGGCGCACCAGGCCGGTGATCATGTAGAAGGTCGTGGTCTTGCCCGCGCCGTTGGGGCCGAGCAGGCCGACGGCCTCGCCGCGCCGGACGTGGATCGAGACGTCGCGCACCACGGGGCGCTTCTTGTAGGTCTTGCCGACGCCCGTGGCCATGAGGCCGGCGCCGCCCTTGACCACGCGCAGGGCCTCCGTGCGCTCCGGCCGCGGCGCGATCTCGTTCATGGCGTGGCTCCTGCCAGGGTCGCGGCGGGCGGGGCGGCGGCTGCGGCGGACGGGGCGCCGGAGGGGGCGCCGGCGCGGGCGGGTTTCGCCGCGGGCTTGCCGCCCGGCGCGCCGGGGCCCGCGCCGGGGCCGCTGGGCACGATCAGGCCCTCGACGCGCGCGCCGGGGTTCTGCGACAGGGTGGCGAGGCCGGTGTGCATGTTCACGATCGCCGCCGCCCCGTTGAGCACGTTCTCGCCGCGCGTGATGTGCACCGAGCCCACGATGCGGGCGATGCCGGTGTCGGGGACGTACACCCCCTTGTCGCCGGTGACCACCTCGGTGGGCGTCTGCACGCGGACGTGGCCGAAGCCGTCGACGCGCTGCAGCTTGCCCGAGGACGCGACCGGGTCGGCGCCGGGCTTTGCGGGGTCGGGCGCCTTGGTGCGCGGCACGATGGAGCCGGCGGCGGGCGCGGGGGCGTTGGGGTCGGCGGTGTAGCCCACGAGCACGTCGGCCTGCACGCGTCGGCTGTCGTTGGTGGTGACCACGGCGTCGCCGCGGCCCACGGCCATGTGGCGCGCGGACCAGTACTCCATGGCGTCGCGCGCGGTGAGCACGTCCTGGGGGGTGACGAGCTTGAGGCCGCTGCCGGTCAGCACGAGGACGGCCTGGTCGATGTCGTAGGTCGCGTGGTCGCCCCAGGCCTGGTCGGTCGCGGTGAAGATGTGGACGTGGCCGCGCGCCTCCAGGCGGAAGATCTCGTTGGCGCCGGCGTCGTCGCCCAGCCCGGGCGTCGTGGGCTTCGGCGCGGCCACGGCGGGGTCGGGCACTGCCGCGGGGTCGGATGCCGCGGGCGTGGCGCCGGGCGGCGAGGGGTCGAAGGCGACCGGGGCGGGGCCGGCGGGCTTCGGGGCCGCGGGCTTAGCGCCGGGGGCGGCGGCCTTCTTGCGGTAGTGGGCGACCAGCTCGTCGGCGGTCACGGTGACGTCGCCGCGGATGGCGCGGGCGTCGCCACGGGCGGTGACGATCTGCGCGCCCTGGTTCCAGTCGATGCCGTCGCGCGCGGTCACCGACACCGGGCCGCCGTGCGACAGGTCGATCGCCTGCGCCCGGGCGTGGTGCGCCGCGAGCGGGGCGGCGGCGAGGGCGGCCGCAAGCAGGACTGCGGGCAGGCGTGTCGTGTGGTCGCGGCTCACGGCCTGCCCCCGTTCAGCACCATGTGGGCGGGGCCCTGGAACTGGATCACCTCGCCCTTGTCCACGAGGACGAAGCCCTGGGCGTCCAGCGTGCCGAACGGGCCCTCGGCGTGGGTGCGGTCGTTGCTGGCCGCCGAGTCGTGCTTGAGGTCGACGTCGGCGGTGTCGGACGTCATCACCGTGCCGTCCTGGCGGTACAGCGTCACGTCGCCGGACAGGTCGAGCTGGCCGGTGTGCTGCATGTAGACCCCGTCGCGCGACTCCAGCATCAGCCAGGCGCCGTTCTGCAGCACCACGTCGCCCTTGGGCGCGGTCAGGTCCACGCGCTCCGGGCCGGCCTCCTTGGCGCTGTCCGCGGTCACGGTGTAGGGGCGGCCGCGCGCGTCCACGCCACGGTAGCGCGGCGAGACCATGCGCCCCGTGCCCAGCTCCACCGCCGCAAGCCCGCGCACCGCGAGCCGCCCGGCGCCCAGCGCGCGGTTCAGCTCCGGCCACAGCGCCACGGCGCCCAGCAGCAGCAGCGCGCCCGCCGGCAGCAGCCACTTCACGGCCGTCAGCGTCACGCGCCGGCGCACCATGCGCCCCGGCGTGGGCGGCCTGCGCCGCGCCTCCGCGCCGGGCGGCAGGCGTTGGTCCGCGCGCGCCGCCCGGTCGTCGGGACGCGTTTCGGAGCCGCTCACGCGAGCCCCGCGCGCAGCAGGTCGTGCAGGTGCAGCAGGCCCACCGGGCGGCCGCCCTCGACCACGAACAGGCTGGTGATCGGCCGGGCGCGCGCGGTCATGCGGCGCAGCGCCTCCGCGGCCAGGGCGTCGGGGCCGATGGTGCCGGGCGAGGGCGTCATCACCTGCTCCACCGTGCGCGACAGCAGGCCGGGGCCGGCCTGCGCCGGGTCCATGGCGCGGCGCAGGTCGCCGTCGGTGATGATCCCCGCGAGCGCGCCCTGCGCGTCCACCACGCCCAGGCAGCCCAGGCTGCGCGCGGTCATCAGCACCAGCGCGTCCGGCATCGGCGTGCCGCGCGCGGCCAGGGGCACGGCGTCGCCGGCGTGCATCAGCTCGCGCACCCGCCGCAGCCGCGCGCCCAGCGAGCCGCCGGGGTGGAAGGTGCGGAAGTCGCCCGCCGTGAAGCCGCGCCGCTGCAGCAGCGCCACCGCCAGCGCGTCGCCCAGCGCCATCTGCATCGTCGTGCTCGTCGTCGGCGCCCCGGTCACCGCGCAGGCCTCGGGGGCGGCCGGCAGCACCAGCGCCACGTCCGCCGCCCGCGCCAGCGTGGAGTTCGCGCGCCCCGTGACGGCGACCAGCGGCAGGCCGAAGCGGCGGGCGTGGGCGACCAGGTCGGCCAGCTCCGCGGTCTCGCCGGAGTTGGACAGGGCCAGCACGCCGTCGGCGTCGAGCACCATGCCGAGGTCGCCGTGGCTGGCCTCCGCGGGGTGGACGAACAGCGCGGGCGTGCCGGTGGACGCCAGCGTCGCCGCGATCTTGCGCGCCACGTGGCCGGACTTGCCGATGCCGGTCACAACGACGCGGCCGGACAGGCCCGCCAGCAGCGCCACCGCGTCGGCGAAGCGCCCGTCGAGCGAGGCGGACAGCGCGCGCAGGCCGGCCGCCTCGGTGGCCAGCACCGAGCGCGCGGCAGCCAGGTCGTCGTCGGTCGCAGCCAGGGCGGCGGTCATCGCATCGGTCTCCCGCGTCCATGTATGGGCAGGGGCAGGGGCAGGGTCAATTCGCAGGGGCCAAAGCAAGCATGAGGCTCCGCCTCAAACTCCGCCAAGGGAAGCCCCTTGGATGGCTTCCCTAAGTCAAGGGATCAAAGGGTCCTCGGACCCTTTGCGGGTTCGGGCAGAGCCCGACCTTGCTTGCCGTCAGTGCGAGAAGACGTCGCCCTCGCCGCCGTAACCCAGGATGTCGAGGCGCGCGCGCGCGGGCAGGAAGGCGAAGCACTGCTCGGCCAGCGCGAGGCGGCCCTCGCGTTCCAGGACGGCGCGGAGGCGGGCCCAGAGGGCGTGGAGGTGCAGGACGTCGGAGGCGGCGTAGGCGAGCTGCTCGGGGGAGAGCTCGGGGCTGCCCCAGTCCGAGGACTGCTGCTGCTTGCTCAGCTCGACGCCGAGCAGGTCGCGGCACAGGGCGGCGAGGCCGTGGCGCTCGGTGAAGGTCCGGACCAGGCGGGCGGCGATCTTGGTGCAGGCGACCGGGCCGACGTCGATGCCGAGGGAGTGCTGCAGCACGGCGACGTCGAAGCGGGCGAAGTGGAACAGCTTCAGCGTCGCGGGGTCGGCCATGAGCGCGGCGAGGTTGGGGCAGTCGAAGCCGCGGCCGCCGAGGGAGGCGGGCACGAGCTGGACCAGGTGGGCGGTGCCGTCGCCGGCGCTGAGCTGGACCAGGCAGAGGCGGTCGCGGTGGGGGTTGAGGCCCATGGTCTCGGTGTCCACGGCGACGACGGGGCCGAGGGCAAGGCCGTCGGGGAGGTCGCCGCGGTGCAGGTGCAGGGTGGCGTGGGGGAGGAACTGGGTGGTGGCCACGGGGACAGGCTCCGGGGGCGGGAGGAAGCAGGGCCAGAGGCCCTGCCTCTGGACTCCGCCAAAGGCTGCGCCCTTGGAACGCGTCACTCAGGTCCGGGGTTCCTCGGACCCCTTGCGGGTCCGGGCAGTGCCCGGCCTCGCCTTCCTGAGCAGGCCGTCGGGAAGAGGTGGTGCCCAGGAGAAGACTCGAACTTCCACAGCCTTGCGGCCACAGGTACCTGAAACCTGCGCGTCTACCATTTCGCCACCTGGGCATCGGGGCGCCGGGCACCGCCCGGGGTGCGGGCGATGTAGCCGGCCGGCCCGCGGGCGTCAACCGGGGGACGCAAGGTCGAGGCGCTGCCTCGAACTCCGCCAAAGGCTGCGCCCTTGGAACGCGCTACCCAAGTGAGGGGATCAAAGGGCCTCCCGGCCCTTTGCGGGTTCGGGCAGAGCCCGACCTTGCTTCTGCCACCGTGCGAGCGCGACGAGCGACCAGATGCCCTCGACGAGCCCGAACGGCCAGGCGCCCTGGAGGAAGCCGTAGGCCGAGCCGGCCATGCAGCTGAGCGCGAAGCCGAGCACGAACCAGGGCGAGCGCGGCTCGAGGGCGTAGCAGGCCAGCATGGCGGAGACGGCGCACAGGCCGAACAGGGTCAGCGCGTCCATGGGTGGTGAACTCCGGGGCGGCGGCGGGGTTTTGCTCCGTGCGCCGCGCGGGCCAGAGTGCGAGGCGTTTTGGGGGCTGCCGCGCAGGCCCGGGTCTCGACAGGAATCACAGCATGGCGACGCGTAGCGTGGCGACGGTTTTCGGCGGCACCGGGTTCATCGGCCGCTACGTGGTCAAGCGCCTGGCGGCGGCGGGGCACGTGGTGCGGGTGGCGGGGCGCGACCCGGAGGTGGCGCAGTCGCTGCGGCCGATGGGGCGGGTGGGGCAGATCGTGCCGTGGTTCGCGCCGCTCGGGCACGACGACGCGGTGCGGCGCGCGGTGGACGGCGCGTCGGTGGTGGTCAACCTGGTGGGGCTGCTGGCGGAGGCGAAGCCCGGGCAGTTCATGGCCGTGCACGCCGAGGGCGCGGGGCGGGTGGCGCGGCACGCGGCCGAGGCGGGGGCGTCGCGGCTGGTGCAGGTCTCGGCGATCGGGGCGGCGGCGGACAGCCCGAGCGAGTACGGGCGCACGAAGGCTGCGGGCGAGGCGGCCGTGCTCGCGGCGTTCCCGCGGGCCGCGGTGCTGCGGCCGTCGCTGGTGTTCGGGGCGGAGGACAAGTTCTTCAACCTGTTCGCCGGGATGGCGCGGGTGCTGCCGGTGATGCCGGTGATCTCGGGGGACAGCCGGTTCCAGCCGGTCTACGTCGGCGACGTGGCGGACGCGGTGATGGCGGGGCTCACCCACGACGACGCGGCGGGCGGCACCTTCGAGCTGGGCGGGCCGGAGGTGCTGACGTTCCGCGCGATCCTGGCGTGGATCCTCAAGGAGACGCAGCGCCGGCGGCCGCTGCTGGAGATCCCGCCGGCGGTGGCGCGGCTGCAGGCGGCGGTGGCGCAGCGGCTGCCGGGCAAGCCGTTCACGCTGGACCAGCTGACGATGCTGTCGCGCGACAACGTGGTGGGCGAGGGCGCGCGCGGGCTGGCGTCGCTCGGGATCGTGGCGACGCCGATCGACGCGGTGGTGCCGGCGTACCTGGCGCGCTACCGGGCGGGCGGCGGCAAGCGGGCGCTGGTGCCGGAAGGTCCGATCCGGCCCTAGTTCGCGGGCGTGGGCGCGCGGTGCGGGCGAAGCGGCGGCGCTTCGGGCTGTTTCGGGTCAGTATCGCTGTCGTATCGGCTTGTTTTCGCTCGCGGGCGGGCCGAGCTCTGCCTAGAGATGACGGTCAAGGCCGCGTGATCGGCGGGCCGGTGCCGCACGGCCGTGCATGTCGCGTGCCACGGGCGGCGCCTGCTGCCTCGTGCCCGGCGCAGGCGTGCGCGGGGTCGGCATGCGCCGGCCGGGGTGGCTGGATTTTGGGCAGGATGCGCGCCAAGCGCCGGTGATCCGGGCGGCCGCAGGTTCGGGGGGCTACCGATGGCCGATCGCATGCTGCAGTTCGTGAGCCTGCCGCAGCACCAGCCCGACAAGCGCGAGGCCGGGCAGCGCCGCGAGGACTTCGCCGAGATCTACCGCCGCTTCGACACGCCCGAGGCGCGCGCGCAGTCCTCGCGCTGCTCGCAGTGCGGGGTGCCGTTCTGCTCGGTGCACTGCCCGGTCAACAACAACATCCCCGACTGGCTCAAGCTCACCGCCGAGGGACGGCTGGAGGAGGCGTACGAGGTCAGCGCGGCCACCAACACCTTCCCCGAGATCTGCGGCCGCATCTGCCCGCAGGACCGGCTGTGCGAGGGCAACTGCGTCATCGAGAAGGACTTCGAGAGCGTCACCATCGGCGAGGTGGAGCGCTTCATCACCGACCACGCCTGGGAGCAGGGCTGGGTGAAGGCGCCGATGCCTAGGCGCGACCTGGGGCGCTCGGTGGGCATCGTCGGCGCGGGGCCTGGCGGGCTTGCGGCGGCCGAGGCGCTGCGCCGGCTGGGCTACGCGGTGCACGTCTACGACCGCTACGACCGCGTTGGCGGGCTGATGATCTACGGCATCCCCGGCTTCAAGCTGGAGAAGGACGTGGTGCTGCGCCGCTGGAAGCTGTTCGAGGAGGCGGGCATCGAGTTCCACCTCGGGCAGGGCATCGGCGCCGGCGAGGGCGAGCTGCCCTTCGAGGAGCTGCGCGCGCGCCACGACGCCGTGCTGATCGCCACCGGCGTCTACAAGAACCGCGACATCCGCGGTCCCGGCGCGGGGCTGGACGGGATCGTGGCCGCGCTCGACTACCTCACGGCGTCCAACCGCCAGGGCTTGGGCGACGAGGTGCCGGCGTTCGACAGCGGGGCGCTGAACGCGGCCGGCAAGCGCGTCGTCGTGGTGGGCGGCGGCGACACGGCGATGGACTGCGTGCGCACCGCGGTGCGGCAGGGCGCGGTGTCGGTGAAGTGCCTGTACCGCCGCGACAAGGCGAACATGCCCGGCTCCATGCGCGAGGTGAAGAACGCGGAGGAGGAGGGCGTGGAGTTCGTGTGGCTCTCCGCGCCCGAGGCGTTCCTGGCGCAGTCCGAGGCCGGCGAGGTCGGCGCGGTGGCGGCGGCGATGTCGGGGGAGGGGCCCGGGCATGTGGGCGGGGTGCGGGCGACGCGGATGCGGCTCGGCCTGCCGGACGCGTCGGGGCGGCAGTCCGTCGAGCAGCAGGAGGACAGCCTGTTCACCGTGGACGCCGACCTGGTGATCAAGGCACTGGGCTTCGACCCGGAAGAGCTGCCGCGCCTGTGGGGCGCCGAGGGGCTGGAGGTCAGCCGCTGGGGGACGCTCAAGGTCAACCACAGGACGTTCATGAGCACGCTCGACGGCGTGTTCGCCGCCGGCGACATCGTGCGCGGCGCGAGCCTCGTGGTCTGGGCGATCCGCGACGGGCGCGACGCGGCCGCGCAGATGCACGCGTGGATGCAGGGGCGGGCCGTCGCCAAGCCGAAGGACGCGCAGGTCTCGGTGGCGGCGGAGTGAAGGCGAGCAAGGTCGAGGCTCTGCCTCGAACTCCGCCAAGGGAAGCCCCTTGGATGGCTTCCCTTAAGTCAAGGGATCAAAGGGTCCTCGGACCCTTTGCGGGTTTGGGCAGAGCCCATACTTGCTTCCTGATGGTTGTATTCGCGCAAGGAGACCGGGCATGACCCAAGAGAGCGGCGCCGAGTTCCTGGCTGGCTGGGCGCGCAACGCGGCCGTGCTGGAGCACACGTACGACCCGTCGATGGAGCACGACAACTGCGGCGTCGGCATGGTCGCGGCACTTGACGGCCGTGCGCGTCGCGACGTGGTGCAGGCGGGCATCGACGCGCTGAAGGCGGTGTGGCACCGCGGCGCGGTGGACGCGGACGGCAAGACAGGCGACGGCGCGGGGATCCACATCGAGATCCCGCAGGACTTCTTCGCCGACGCGATCCGGCGCGCGGGGGACGCTGCGCCGGAGCGGCGCATCGCGGTGGGGCAGGTGTTCATGCCCAAGACCGACCTGAACGCGCAGGAGCGGTGCCGCGAGATCGTGGAGACGGAGATCCTGCGCTTCGGCTACGCGATCTACGGCTGGCGCCAGGTGCCGATCGACGTCTCGGTGATCGGCGAGAAGGCCAACGCGACGCGGCCCGAGATCGAGCAGATCATGCTGCGCAACACGCGCGGCACGGACGACTCCGAGTTCGAGCGCGACCTGTACGTGATCCGCCGGCGCATCGAGAAGGCGGCGATCGCGGCGCAGATCAGCGAGCTGTACGTGTGCTCGCTGAGCTGCCGGTCGATCATCTACAAGGGCATGTTCCTGGCCGAGAACCTGTCGGACTTCTACCCCGACCTGCGCGACGAGCGCTTCGTCAGCCGCTTCGCGATCTACCACCAGCGCTACTCGACCAACACCTTCCCGACGTGGAAGCTGGCGCAGCCGTTCCGCATGCTGGCGCACAACGGCGAGATCAACACGATCTCGGGCAACTGCAACTGGATGAAGAGCCACGAGACGCGGCTGGCGGGAGCACCGCTTGACCCGTACGTCGAGGACGTCAAGCCGGTGATCCAGGCGGGCAGCTCGGACACGGCCTCGCTCGACGCGGCGTTCGAGCTGCTGGTGCGCGCGGGGCGCGACGCGCCGATGGCCAAGGCGCTGCTGATCCCGGCGAGCACCGGCTCGGACGCGAGCATGCCGGAGGCGCACCGCGACCTGTTCAGCTACTGCAACGCGGTGATGGAGCCCTGGGACGGGCCGGCGGCGATCTGCGCCACCGACGGGCGCTGGATGGTCGCCGGGCTGGACCGCAACGGGCTGCGGCCGCTGCGCTACACCGTGACGACGGGCGACATGCTCGTCGTCGGTTCCGAGACCGGAATGGTGAAGTTCGCCGAGTCCGAGATCGTGGCCAAGGGCCATGTCGGGCCGGGCGAGAGCATCGGCGTGGACCTCGACGCCCCGGCGTTCCTGGGCAACGCGGCGCTGCTCGACATGCTGGCCGCGCGCCAGGACTTCGGCGCGTGGACGCGTCGCATCCGGCGCATCGACCCGGTGATGGGGCCGGACTCCGTCGAGCCGGTCGAGTACGTGGGCGAGGAGCTGCGCCGGCGCCAGCTCGCGGTGGGCACCACGCTCGAGGAGCTGGAGGTCATCCTGCACCCGATGGTGGAGGAGGGTGCCGAGGCGATCGGCTCGATGGGCGACGACACGCCGGTCGCCGTGCTGAGCGAGAAATACCGGGGCCTCCACCACTACTTCCGGCAGAACTTCGCGCAGGTGACGAACCCGCCGATCGACAGCCTGCGCGAGACGGCGGTGATGAGCCTCAAGACCAGGCTCGGCAACCTGGGCAACGTGCTCGACGAGGACAGCTCGCAGTGCGACCTGCTGCAGCTCGACAGCCCGGTGCTGTCTACGGCCGAGTACCGCGCGGTGCGCGAGATCATGGGCGAGGCGGCGTGCGAGGTGGACTGCACCTTCGCGGTCGACGAGGCGGCGGACGGCGGGCCCGACGGCGGCGTGGCGCTGCGCGCCGCGATCGACCGCATCCGGCGCGAGGCCGAGGAGGGCGTGCGCGCCGGCGCCACCCACGTCGTGCTCACCGACGAGCACCAGGGGCAGTCGCGCGCCCCGATCCCGATGATCCTGGCCACGGCCGCGGTGCACACGCACCTGGTGCGCTCGTCGCTGCGCACGTTCACCTCGCTCAACGTGCGGGCGGCGGAGTGCGTCGACGTGCACAGCTTCGCCGTGCTGATCGGCGTGGGTGCGACCACGGTGAACGCGTACCTGGCGCAGGAGAGCATCGCCGACCGGCACCGCCGCGGGCTGTTCCACCCGGAGCTGGGCCTGCGCGCCGCCGTCGCGCGCTACCGCAAGGCGATCGACAAGGGCCTGCTGAAGACGATGTCGAAGATGGGCATCTCGGTGATCTCGTCGTACCGCGGCGGCACCAACTTCGAGGCGATCGGGCTGTCGCGCGCGCTCGTGGCCGAGTTCTTCCCCGGCATGCAGTCGCGCATCAGCGGCATCGGGCTGAGCGGCATCTCGCGGCGCGTCCTCGCGCTGCACGCGGTGGCCTGGGGCAGCGACGTCGTCACGCTGCCGGTGGGCGGCATCTACAAGAAGCGGGTCTCGGGCGAGGCGCACGCCTTCGACGGCGGGCTGATGCACACGCTGCAGACCGCGGTCGCCACCGACAGCTACCAGACGTACAAGCGCTACACCGACGCCGTGCGCAGGCAGCCGCCGATTGCGCTGCGCGACCTGCTGGACTTCCGCACCGAGGAGCACCCGTCGATCCTGCTCGACGAGGTCGAGAGCATCACCGAGATCCGCAAGCGCCTGATCGCGCCCGGCATCTCGCTGGGCGCGCTGAGCCCCGAGGCGCACGAGACGCTGTCGATCGCGATGAACCGCATCGGCGCGCGCTCGGATTCCGGCGAGGGCGGCGAGGACCCGGACCGCTCGAAGCCGCGGGCGAACGGGGACAACGCGTCCTCCGCGATCAAGCAGGTCGCGTCGGGGCGCTTCGGCGTCACGGCGGAGTACCTCAACAACTGCCGCGAGATCGAGATCAAGGTCGCCCAGGGCGCCAAGCCCGGCGAGGGCGGGCAGCTCCCCGGCTTCAAGGTCACGGGCCTGATCGCGAAGCTGCGCCATGCCACGCCGGGCGTGACGCTGATCTCGCCGCCGCCGCACCACGACATCTACTCGATCGAGGACCTGGCGCAGCTCATCTACGACCTCAAGCAGATCAACCCCGACGCCACCGTCTGCGTGAAGCTCGTCAGCCGTTCCGGGATCGGAACCGTCGCGGCCGGCGTGGCCAAGGCGCGC